>DATAXU010000016.1:0-4278 GCA_036272955.1 Verrucomicrobiia bacterium | reverse complement strand
CCCTTGACGCCTCCCCCTCCTTCCGTTAGCTTGCCGTCTCACATTGAAGTGAGACTTTATGGAAAATTTCTTAGTCCCAATGGTTGTCGAACAAACCGGTCGCGGCGAACGCGGATACGATATCTATTCGCGCCTCCTCGTTGACCGCATCGTTTTCCTCGGTACACCCGTCGATGACATGGTCGCCAATTTGATTATCGCCCAATTGCTCTTCCTCCAGATGTCCGAGCCGAAAAAGGACATCCACCTCTACATCAATTCCCCCGGCGGCAGCGTCACCGCCGGGCTGGCCATCTATGACACCATGCAGTTCCTCACATGCGACGTGAATACTTACTGCATCGGCCAGGCAGCCAGCATGGGCGCCGTCCTCCTGTGCGGGGGCACCAAGGGCAAGCGGTACGCCCTCCCCAACGCCAATATCATGATCCACCAGATCCTCGGCGGCGCCGAAGGTCAGGCCACGGACGTCGAAATCCGGGTCAAATACATGCTCCGCCTCAAGAACCGCCTTAACAGCATCATCTCGAAACACACAGGCAAGGCATTTGAACAGGTCGAAAAGGACTGCGACCGCGACAATTTCATGACTTCCGACGAGGCCAAGGCTTACGGTCTGGTCGATGAAGTCGTCCAATCCCGCAAGGAGATTCCTGGTTTGACGGATGCCAAGTTAAGTGACAAAATACCCTAGTCACTGACATGGCCAGGCCCACTATTACCCTCTGCAGTTTCTGCGGCAAATCGCACGCGGAGGTCAAAAAGCTTATCGCCGGCCCCGCCGTTTACATTTGCGATAATTGCGTTCTCCTTTGCAAAAGCGTCCTCGACAAGGAGATGTCCGCCGAAACCAAACGGACGGCCCCCAAGTTTGCCATTCCCAAGCCCAACGAGATCAAAAATCACCTCGACCAGCATTGCGTCGGTCAGGGCCATGCCAAAAAAACTCTCTCTGTCGCCGTTCACAATCATTTCAAACGCCTGACACAATCCGCCAGCCCGCCCCGGACCGCTTCCGATGAATTGGACGCCGCCCGCCATGAGGACGTGGAGATCGAAAAAAGCAACATTCTCCTCATTGGCCCCACTGGCTCCGGTAAAACGCTGCTGGCCCGCACCTTGGCCAAAATCCTCGATGTCCCCTTTGCCATCGCCGACGCCACCACGCTGACGGAGGCCGGCTATGTCGGTGAGGACGTCGAAAATATCATTCTCCGCCTGTTGCAGAACGCCGATTACGACGTCAAACGCGCCCAGATGGGCATCGTTTACATCGATGAAATCGACAAAATCGCGCGCAAAACCGAAAATGTTTCCATCACCCGCGACGTTTCCGGCGAAGGCGTCCAACAGGCGCTGCTAAAAATTCTGGAAGGCACAGTCTGCAATGTCCCCCCTCAAGGCGGCCGCAAACATCCCCAGCAGGAATACATCCGGGTGGATACCAGCGGCGTTTTGTTCGTTTGCGGCGGCGCGTTCATCGGATTGGAAAAAATCATCCAGCGCCGCCTCGGCAACCGCGTCATGGGGTTCGGCGCCGCGGAAAAATCCCGCAAGATCACTGGCATCGACCGCGACAAAGTCCTCCAACTCGTCGAGCCGGAAGATTTGATCGCCTTCGGGTTCATTCCCGAATTCGTCGGCCGCTTGCCGATGACCACCGTCCTCGAGGAATTGACCGAGGACCAGTTGGTTTCGATTTTGACCGAGACGAGAAATGCCCTGACCAAGCAATACACCAAGCTCCTTTTCATGGAGGGAGTGGAACTGGACTTCACCCCCGACGCCCTGCGCGAATTGGCGGCGCAGGCGATCAAAAAAGGCACCGGCGCCCGGGCGCTGCGCAGCCTGCTCGAAAAACTGATGCTCGATGTCATGTACGACGCCCCGACCAACGAAGACATCGTCGGCGTGACCGTCACGCGCCCCGCTGTCCTCGGCGAGGCAAAGCCTGTCATCCGCCGCAAGGCCGACCAGGCTGCGGCCTGAACCGGTTCGCGGGCTGCCCTTGCCGCCTCCCGCGACCCCAAACATTGTGGACTTCGACCCAAAAAACTTCGTCGCCCAAACTGTCCGCGCGATACCGCGGTCCGGCATCCGCGATTTTTTCGACATCGTCCAGAGCATGAAGGACGTCATTTCTCTCGGCGTCGGCGAGCCGGATTTTGTCACTCCCTGGCATATCCGTGAAGCCGCCATTTACGCCCTCGAACGCGGCCGCACTTCCTATACATCCAACCTCGGCCTGCTTTCCCTCCGCGAAGCCATTTCGACCAGCCTCGCGGCCAATTTCAAGGTCGATTACAATCCAAAGACCGAAATCCTCATCGCCGTCGGCGTCAGCGAAGCGATGGACCTCGCCTTTCGCGCCGTCATCAATCCCGGCGACGAAGTGATTTATCACGAGCCTTGCTACGTCAGTTACGCCCCGGGCATCAATATCGCCTACGGCGTTCCCGTGGCCGTTTCCTGCCGTGCCGAGGACGACTTCTCCGTCACCGCCCAAGCCATCGAACGCGCAATTACGCCCAAAACCAAGCTCCTTGTCCTCAATTTTCCCACCAATCCAACCGGCGGCACGATGGACCGCGCCGAATTGGAGAAAATCGCCGATGTTGCTCGCCGCCATAACCTTATGGTGATGACCGACGAAATTTACTCCGAACTCACCTTCGAAGGCGGCCACACCAGCATCGCCTCCCTTCGCGGCATGAAGGAACGGACCATTTTTCTCCACGGTTTCTCCAAAGCCTACGCCATGACCGGCTTTCGCATCGGTTACGCCTGTGGTCCGGCGGAAATCATCGAAGCGATGATGCGCGTCCACCAATACTCAATGCTCTGCGCCAGCATCATCAGCCAGGAAGCCGCCCTCGAAGCCATCCAATACGGCGAGGCCGATACCATCGAAATGCGCGAACAATACCGCCTCCGACGCAACTTTATCGTTAACGCCTTCAACCAAATCGGTCTAAAATGCCATTTACCGCGTGGCTCGTTCTACGCCTTCCCCTGCATTCGGGGAACCGGATTGGATTCAAAGCAATTCGCCGTGCGCCTCCTGGAAAGCAAAAAAGTGGCATGCGTCCCCGGAAGCGCCTTCGGCCCCAGCGGCGAGGGATTTCTCCGATGCTGCTTCGCTACAGCCATGGACCGCATAGAGATAGCGTGCGAACGAATCGATCATTTCGTCCAGGGCCTGCGCTAGATTTTTGCGGATTTTTGCGTATTTTTGCGTTAAGGTACTTCGGTTATGTTAATGCCGGAGGAGATCTGGACGGTTGGACATTCACGACGCACGTTTGAGGAGTTCATAGCGCTGCTTAAATCCGCTGGCATCCAGACCGTCGCAGACGTCCGCCGCTTCGCCGTCTCAAAACGCTTCCCCCATTTCAGCCAGATGCAACTCTTCAAAAGCCTCGCCGTCCTCGGCATCGAATACGAGGACTTCGGCGAGCTTGGCGGCCGCCGCCGCCCCCTCCCCGATTCACCCAATACCCTCTGGCGCAATGAATCCTTCCGCGGCTACGCGGATTTCATGATGACTCCGAAATTTCAAGAGAGTATGGAGCGCCTGATCAAAGTCGCCGCCACCCGAAGGACCGCCATCATGTGCGCCGAAGCCCTCTGGTGGCGCTGTCATCGCGCGCTGATTTCGGATTACCTCAAAGCGGGCGGCGTCAAAGTCACACACATTATCGAAGCAGGAAAAACCCAGGAGCATCCCTACACCTCCGCCGCGCACGTACTCGATGGGAAGCTGAGTTACGCCCCGGCGCAGACTGCACTGTAATTTTTCTCTGTCCCCGTGGGAATTTTTGTTTACCTTGTGTGACACTATGAAGATTGGCATTGGATCAGACCACGCCGGCTTTGAATACAAAGAGCGGATCAAACAACTCCTGCGCGAGTTGGGCCACGACATTCGCGATTTCGGCACCGACAGCGCGCGCGAACCAGTGGATTATCCCGATTACATTCGTCCCGTCGCCCTGGCGGTCGCCAACGGGGAAATGGAACGGGGGATCGTACTGGGCGGCTCCGGCAACGGGGAAGCAATCGTGGCCAATCGGGTTCGTGGAATCCGGTGCGCGGTGTGTTGGAATCTCGAAAGCGCCCGCCTCGGCCGCGAGCACAACGATGCCAACGTCCTTTCACTCGGCCAACGAATGATGCCGCCGGACCTCGCCTTGGAAATCGTCAAAGTCTGGTTGAACACACAATTCGCCGGCGGCCGCCACGAGCGGCGGATTCGGGAAATAGACGAGAATTAATTCC
>DATAXU010000015.1:0-8667 GCA_036272955.1 Verrucomicrobiia bacterium | reverse complement strand
TGCTATTGGACGCAAAAGAAAGAGGAAGGCCTGGAGAAGCTTTACGCCGGCGTCGGCCATCGCATTAATATTATTGACACTCCCGGCCACGTGGATTTCACGGCGGAAGTGGAGCGCTCCATGCGCGTGCTCGACGGCGCTGTCGCGGTGTTTTGCGGCGTCGCGGGCGTCCAGCCGCAATCGGAAACGGTCTGGCGGCAGGCTACCAAATACAAAGTGCCGCGCATCGCGTTTGTCAATAAGATGGACCGCACAGGCGCGAGTTTCGAGAATGCGCTGGCCGACATGCGCAAAAAGCTGAACGCATATGCGTTTCCGGTTTACCTGCCCATTGGGGCGGAAGAAAATTTTGAAGGCGTCATCGACGTGGTGAGCCAAAAGGCGATCACATGGGGCAAGGGCGAAGTGGCCAAGGAGGGCCTGAGCTACTCCATCACCGAAATCCCCGCTGAATTGAAGGAGAAGGCGGCGGCGGCGCTGCATGAATTGCTGCACGCGGTCGCGGACAAGGATGACGAAATCGCGGAATTCGTCATCGAAGACAAACCGGTGGAGCCGAGTGTTCTCAAGGCGGCCATTCGCCGGCTGACGTGCAAGATTGAATTGGTGCCGGTCGTTTGCGGTTCGGCCTTTAAGAAAAAAGGCGTGCAACCATTGCTCGACGCGGTGATCGATTATTTGCCCAGCCCTCTGGACGTTCCGCCGATGGAAGGTGTTGAACCCGGGACGGAGAACGTCGTCGTGGTTGAACCGGACGACAATAATAAATTTTGCTCGCTGGCGTTCAAACTTTGGACCGATGTGTACGCGGGCAAGCTGGTATTTTTCCGCGTGTATTCCGGCACGCTCAAGAAGGGCGATAACATTTACAATCCGCGCACGCGCCGGCGCGAACGGGTGGCGCGCCTGATGATTATTCAGGGCAGCGAGCGCAAGGACGTGGACCAGGTTTTCGCGGGGGACATCGCGGCGCTGGTCGGTTTGCGCAACATTTTTACGGGCGACACTTTGTGCGACGAGGAATTCGACGTGACATTGTTCCCGCCGACGTTCCCTGAACCGGTCATCAGCATGGCGGTTGAGCCGAAGACCAAGGCCGACCGCGAAAAACTGGGCGAAGGATTGGGGCGCCTGGCTGAGGAAGACCCGACATTCCGTTGCTTTACCAACGAAGAGACCAGCCAGTTGATCATCGCGGGGATGGGTGAATTGCACCTGGAAATTATCGTTGACCGCCTCAAGCGCGAATTCAAAGTGGACGCCAGCACCGGCGCTCCGCAAATTGCCTATCGCGAAACGATCACCGGCAAGGCGGAGGGCGAGGGCAAATATATCAAGCAATCCGGCGGACGCGGGCAGTACGGCCATGCGTGCGTGAACATCGAGTCGCAGGCGCGGGGCAAAGGGGTGGAAATCCTCAACAAGATTGTCGGCGGAGCGATTCCCAAGGAATATATTCCGGCGGTCATCGACGGGATCGAGGAAGCGTGCAAGAGCGGCGTTTATGCCGGCTACCAGGTGATTGACATCAAGGTGGAAATCACCGACGGGTCGTTCCATGAAGTCGATTCGAACGAAATGGCGTTCAAGATGGCGGGAATTTTTGCGTTGAAAGACGCTTTCAAAAAGGCGAATCCGATTTTGCTGGAACCGATCATGAAAGTGGAAGTGACGACGCCTGAGGAATATCAGGGCGACCTGTTGGGCGACGTCAACCGGCGCCGTGGCAAAATAATCAGCATTGACGCCAAGGCCGGGCAGACCATACTCAACGCGCACGTTCCGCTGGCGGAAATGTTCGGTTACGCCACCGCGATCCGTTCGCTCTCGAAAGGGCGCGCGTCGTATTCAATGGAGCCCTTGACGTTTGAACAGGTTCCGGGCAGTATTCTGAGTGTGATAATGGAGCAGGCTGGCAAGAAGCCGGCTGCACGGACGTAACTAATAATTGTTCTTTAAATTGTTCTTTTTATGGCGGGACAACGTATTCGTATTCGATTAAAGGCCTTTGACCACCGTGTCATCGACCAGTCAGCCCACGACATTGTGGAAACAGTAAAACGGACGGGCGCGCGTGTTGCCGGCCCGATTCCCCTGCCCACTCGCATAGAGCGCTTCACGGTGCTGCGCTCGCCGCACTCGGACAAGAAGTCGCAGGAAACCTTCGAACAGCGTACCCACAAACGATTGCTCGACATCATCGAGCCAACCGCCAAAACGGTGGACGAACTCAAGAAATTGAATTTGCCCGCCGGCGTGGACATCACCATTAAGATTTAACCCCTTTCATCCCATGCTCGGACTTCTAGGAAAAAAACTCGGCCAGACCAGCGTCTATGACGCCCGGGGTGTATTGGTGCCGGTCACGGTCGTATTGGCCGGACCCAATCGCGTGATTCAAACCAAGACCGTGGAGTCCGACGGCTATAACGCCGTGCAATTGGGCTTCGACGACCAAAAGGAGCATCGCATCACCAAACCGTTGCTCGGCCATTTCAAAAAATTTGGCGCGGCGCCGGTCAAGCGAGTCACCGAATTTCGGGACTTCACATTGCAGGTCAAGGCCGGCGACGTCGTCGGGCCTTCGATTTTTGCGCAGGGCGATTTTGTGGATGCGATCGGCATCACCAAGGGGCGCGGATTTGAAGGCGTGATGAAGCGGCATAATTTTCGCGGCGGCGATGCGTCGCACGGAGCCAAAGGATGGCGCCGGCGTTCGGGCGCGATTGGACAGCGCTTGTTTCCGGGAACCGTCATGCGCGGCATGAAAATGCCCGGGCACATGGGGCAGGTCCGCCGCACGGCGCAAAATCTTCAAATCATCCAGGTGCGCGAGGCGGAGAATTTGCTGTTGATCAAAGGGGCGATTCCCGGGTCGAACGATAGTTACGTCATCATCCGGGAAGCCAAGAAACTACCCAAAGGCTCTGATCGCGCCAAGCGCCGCCTCGCAGTGCGGACGCAGGCGGCCGTAGCTCCCGCCGGCAAGGAAAAACCCGCAGCCGCCCCGGCCAAGGCGGAGGCCAAGAAGAAATAATTTATGAAGCTTACGGTCAAAGACATCAAGGGAAAGGACCAGGGGGAATTGGAAGTGAAATTCCCGGTCATTGAAAATGGCAAGGGATCCGAAGCCGTCCACCTTACGGTCGTCGCGTACAACGCCGCGCAGCGCATGGGCACGGCTTGCACCAAAAACGCCGGGGAAGTCGCCGGCACGAACAAAAAACCGTGGCGCCAAAAAGGCACCGGACGCGCCCGCGCGGGCTCGTTTCAATCTCCGTTATGGCGTGGCGGTGGCGTGGTGTTCGGCCCGAAGCCGAGGGATTTTTCCAAAAAAATAAGCCGTAGCACGCGGCAACTGGCGTTGCGCAAGGCGGTGAGCGCGCGCTTGAAAGCCGGGGACATTCTAATCGTTGACGACATCAAGCTGGAGACTTCGAAGACCCGCGATTTTCTGGGGGTTCTGTCCGCATTGCAGATCGAAGGGACGGCGCTGATTGTTTCCAACAGCGGGGACCAGAATCTTCGGCTGGCGTCCAGGAACGTCCGGCATGTGGAATTGACCACCGGGGAATCGCTCAACACCTATCAGGTTTTGCGCAGTGATAAATTAGTCTTTACGCGGCGCGCCTTCGAGCACCTGGAAAAGCGGCTGACCAAGGAATAAAATGAACTCTTTTGAAATCATCAAAACCGTTCGCGTGACGGAAAAAGGCACCCGCCAATCCGAATTGCTCAACCAATACACGGTTGCGGCCGATCCGCGCGCAAACAAACGGGAAATCCGCCAGGCGGTGCAGGAACTTTTCAAGGTCAAGGTTTTGAAAGTCAACACGCTGAATGTCCGGGGCAAAGCGCGCCGTAAAAGGACGCCTTTTGAAGGGCGCGCGCCGCATTGGAAAAAGGCGATTGTCACCCTCCGCAAAGAGGACAAGATCGCGCTGGCTTGATTTTCCGGCGAGGGCTGGAGAGCGAATCGGCAGTTGACATTTCGGGGGGCGTTGACAGACTGCGCCTATGAGAATTCTTACCTTGCTTTTAGCGGCGCTTTCGACGGCCCAAATCGTAAAGGCGGAAGCGGATCTGTCACTTCAAAATATTCCGTTAAACGACATTAACGGGAATGCCACCTCGCTCAAAACCTACGCGGGAAAGGTCATTCTGCTGGTGAACGTCGCTTCCAAATGCGGGAATACGCCGCAATACGCGGGGTTGGAGGCGATTTACGAAAAATATAAGGACAAAGGGCTGGTGATCATCGGCGTGCCTTCCAACGATTTTGCGGGGCAAGAACCGGGCACGGCGGACGAAATCAAATCGTTCTGCAAGAAGAATTACGGCGTCACTTTTCCCTTGATGGAAAAAGTCCACGTCAAAGGCGCGAAGAAATGCCCGCTCTACGCCGCGCTCACTGGCCCGCAATCGCCATTTCCCGGTGAAATTCAGTGGAATTTCGGCAAATTTCTGATTGGCCGCGACGGAAAAGTTGTCGCCCGTTTCAACCCGAAGGTGAAGCCGGAATCGACGGAAGTCGTGCAGGCCATCGAGTCCGCTCTCGGTTCGACTTAAGGGCAAATGGCCAAGGCAAGTTGCGTATTGGCGGCAATCCTCGTTGGAGGACTTCCCCTGCTCTCCGCTTCGGGCGCGGACGACGGGTGCGATTCGTGCCCGGATGCAAAAGTCCTCGTGCTTGCGGCTGATGCCGTCAATTCCAATAGCGTGGCGACGCCGGAACCGCCCGGCCCGGTGATTTGGAAGGACGCTTCGCAGACGATCGACGCGCGGGTGCGCGACCTCGTGGGGCGCATGACGCTTGCGGAAAAAGTGGAGCAAATGCGCAATTCCGCCCCGGCCATTTCCCGTCTCGGCGTGCCGGCTTATGATTACTGGAACGAATGCCTGCACGGCGTCGCGCGAGCGGGAATCGCGACGGTTTTTCCACAAGCGATTGGCATGGCCGCGACCTGGGACGTGCCGCTGGTCCACGAGGAGGCGGACGTGATTGCGACTGAAGCGCGGGCCAAAGATAACGATTACCGAAGCCAACACGACGGCAATAGCGCCCGGTATTTCGGGCTGACGTTCTGGACGCCGAATATTAACATCTTTCGCGATCCACGCTGGGGCCGGGGCCAGGAAACTTACGGCGAGGACACTTTTTTGACGTCGCGGCTCGCGGTGTCGTTTATTCGCGGGTTGCAAGGGGATGACCCGAAGTATGTCAAAGCCATGGCGTGCGCCAAACATTTCGTGGTGCATAGCGGGCCGGAATCCGAACGCCACCGGTTCGACGCCGAGCCGTCGGAGCGCGATTTTTACGACACCTACCTGCCGCACTTCGAGGCGGCGGTGCGCGAGGGGCACGTCGGCGCGGTCATGGGCGCTTATAATTCCGTGTATGGCAAGCCCGCCTGCGCCAACCCTTTCTTATTGACAACACTGTTGCGCGAGCGATGGGGTTTCACAGGCCACGTGGTGTCGGATTGCGGCGCGATTCACGACATATTTGCCCACCACAAATACACGAAGACGCCGGAAGAGGCGGCCGCGCTCGCGGTGAAAGCCGGCGACGATCTTTGCTGTGGCCAGGATTACAACGCTCTGGTCCAGGCGGTGCAACAGAACCTGATTTCCGAATCGCAAATCAACGACGCGCTGGGGCGTGTGCTGACAGCCCGATTCCGCCTCGGCCTGTTTGATCCGCCGGAAATGGTGCCTTACGCGCGAATTCCATTCTCGGAAAATGATTCCGCGGCGCATCGCGACCTGGCGCTGAAAGTCGCGCGGGAATCGATCGTCCTTCTGAAAAACGACGGCTTACTGCCATTGGATCGCAAGAAGATCAGGCACATCGTTGTCGTCGGCGTCAATGCCGTGTCCGTCGAGATGCTGCTGGGAAATTACAAGGGCGAGCCGTCGTCGGCCATTCCTGTGCTTGACGGAGTCGCGGACGTCGCCGGCCCGGACATCAAAGTGGATTATGAGCCGGGCTGCCCATTGGCATTGCGCGCGGATAAATCGGCGAAGGTGGACCCCGAATATCTCGACGAGGCCGTGCAAGCGGCGAAATCGGCCGACGTGGTCATTTACGTGGGTGGCATCAATTCGGAACTCGAAGGCGAACAGATGCGCGTGAATTACGAGGGCTTCGACGGCGGTGACCGCACCAGGATTGAATTGCCGGAACCGCAAACGAAAATGCTCAAATTATTGCAAGCCACGGGCAAGCCGGTGGTATTTGTCAATTGCAGCGGCAGCGCGATCGCCATGCCGTGGGAAGCAGAGCATCTGCCGGCAATTGTGCAGGCGTGGTATCCCGGCGAGGAAGGCGGGCGGGCCGTTGCCGAAGTTTTGTTTGGCACGGTGAACCCAGCAGGACGCCTCCCGGTGACTTTCTATCGCTCGACCGACGATTTGCCGGCGTTCGATAATTACTCCATGGCCAATCGCACTTACCGCTATTTCAATGGCAAACCGTTGTTCGCTTTCGGACACGGATTGAGCTACACGCATTTCGACTACCGCCAGGCCAAGCTGAAAAATGAAACCGTCGATGCCAATGGAACCATCACGTTGTCGTTTGATTTGGCCAACACGGGCAAGGCCGCCGGAGACGAAGTGGCGCAAGTTTACTTCAGGCAGGCTCATTCGTCCGCGGAGCAACCAAGGCTGGCGTTATGCGGATTTCAGCGGGTCCACCTTCAGCAGGGCAAACGGGAAACCGTGAGATTTGAAATTCCCGCGGCGAGATTTCGCCATTGGGACACCTCCGAAAAGCAATATGTCGTCGAGCCGGGCGATTATGAATTGCTCATAGGCGCGGCCTCGGATGACATCCGGCTTCGTACGCCATTCAAAGTCAGCTCCAATTAGGGCGATGTAAGGCGGTAGAAGCTATTCGGTTTCGATTCCCCTTTGAAACTTCGACGATCAATGGCAAATTAAGACGTGCCTGCGAACAAGCTCGAACGACTCGAAAACATTTTGCGCTCCTACGGATCTTGCGTTGTGGCTTATTCCGGGGGCGTGGATTCGGTTTTCCTGGCGTTCGTGGCGCATAAAACCCTCGGCGAAAAATCCCTGGCGGTCCTGGCCGATTCCCCCAGCCTGCCGCGTCGTGAATTGCACGAAGCCGTCGCGGTAGCCGCGCAGTTTTCCATCCCGTTGCGCATCGTGCATACCGAGGAGTTCGACAACCCCGACTACCTCGCCAACCCGAATAATCGCTGTTATTTTTGCAAACATGAACTGTTCACGCAGTTGACTCCTTTGGCGCGCGAGGAGAAATTCGCGGTCATCGCTTACGGGGAAAATGCGAGCGATATTGGCGACCATCGGCCAGGGGCGCGGGCCGCCGGCGAATTCGAAGTGCGCGCGCCGCTCAAGGAAGCGGGATTGACGAAAGCGGAGATTCGCGCGCTTTCCGCACAATTTGGCCTGCCTACCGCGGACAAACCGCAAATGGCTTGCCTCAGTTCGCGCGTTCCGTACGGCGAATCGGTCACACCCGAAAAACTGCGCATGATCGAAGAGGCCGAATATGTCCTCCGCGATCTCGGCTTTTACGATGTCCGCGTGCGGCACCATGAGATCAAACTCCAAGCCACGCCCGGTCACCTGGCGCGCATCGAAGTCGGGCCGGGAGAAATGCAGAATTTTCTAATTGACGGAGCATGCGCGCGTGTCGCCGATGCGTTGCGAAAGATTGGTTATGCGCACGTCACACTGGACCTCCAGGGTTATCGGCGGGGCAGCGTCAATGAAGCGCCCCCCGCGGTCCAAATGGCCGGTCAGCGATAGGATTGCAATTGCCTGGAAAGACTGGCCGCAAGGGCAGTTTCGTGCGCGGCCTGGGCCAGCTTCAATGCGTGTTGGGTGATCGCGACGGCCTGTTCGAGTTTTCCCATTTGGGCGTAGGCAGCGGCCACTTTTCCGAGCATAAAATGAACCTGCGACAAATCCGGCCGCAACTCGGCCACTTTTTTATATTGACTTAGCGCTTCGTCCAACCGGCCCTCTCCCAGAAGAATTCCGCCGAGATTGTAATGGGCTTCGGCAAAACCGGGATCCAACTCCACGGCGCGCCGGAAATGAGAAAGGGCCTCGTTGGTCTGGCCTGCACGGAGTTCGATGCTGCCCAGGTCATTGTGCGCAAGGGGATAATCCGGGGCCAGTTCGAGCGATCTTTCGTAGCTCGCGACGGCCGCCGGGATTTGGCCGTTTTGCAAAAGGGCGAATCCAAGGTTGCAGTAAGCGTTGGCGTAGTCAGGCTTCAGACGCACGGCCATTTGAAAGTTTGTGATGGCGGCGTCAAAGCGGGATTTTTTCAGAAAAGCCTCTCCGATGTTGTAATAGGCGTCGGGGCCGTTGGGTTGCTCGGCGAGGGATTTGCGGCAATGGGCGACGGCCTCGTCCAATTGTCCTTTTTGTAAAAGTGCATAACCAAGGTTGTTCTCGGCCACGGGGTCCGGCTGAAGGGCAAGGACTTCACCCGACAATTTAATCGCCTGGTCGAAGTCGCCTTTTTGCAGAAGGACCTGGCTTAAATTATTTCGGGCGATGGTGGAACCTGGAGAACGTTCGAGTGTGGCGCGCCAAAGTGTTTCGCTATTATCGTAGATCCGGCATTGACGCCACGTCAGCGTTCCCAAAATCCCGAGCAAAAGC
>DATAXU010000014.1:0-32904 GCA_036272955.1 Verrucomicrobiia bacterium | reverse complement strand
ATTCGCAAGGGCTTCTTCCTCAGTGTGGCCCTGGCTGGCAGTCCCGATTTCGGGACACTCGGCCACAAGCAAATCGGTTTCTGAATCAGGATAAATGATGGCCGTCAATTTCATGGATATACAGTATGAGTTTTCGTGTCCAAAAGCAATTCCCGGAATTTACAGTAACGCCTTGCCAGGGAACCTTGCCTTGCACAAAAACCTGCTGCGCAATCACGACCGATTCAACTGAATGGACACGGCTTAGGCCGATTGTTACGCTCCACGCCATGCCGTTGGTTCGCCCTTTTCAAGGCGTGGAGCGCCGCGTCGCCTGGTTGCGGGCGGTGTTGCTGGCGTCTTGCGGCGTGTCGCTGATTGCGTCAGCGCCGTTGTGGATCAATTCGCGGGAATTTCCTGTGTTGCCCATTACGCCGGGGTTTCCGATTTTGACGACGCCCTGGGACGCGTGGTTTTTTGGGGCGATGCTGTTATCGCTTGTGCTCGCGGCCTGGGTTTACCGGCTGGCGGTGACGGCGTTTTTGGTGATGGGGTTTTTCGCGTTTTGTGAGGACCAGAATCGCAGCCAGCCGTGGTTCTATATGTACTGGGTAATGCTGCTGCTGACGTTGTGGCCGCCGCGCATCGCAGTGGCCGCGTGCCAATTGTCCATCTCGGCGGTTTATATTTGGAGCGGGATTCAAAAGTGCAGCCCGCATTTTTTCGGCGGCGAGCCGGCGTGGTTTGTCGCGCCGGCGGCGAATTGGCATTTGCCGGGGGTCGTCATTGATTTGTTGCGATGGGCGGTGGCCACGGCGCCGTTTGTGGAAATTGGGATTGGGGTTGGGTTGTGGTCAAAGCGATTTCGGCGGGCAGCGATTGTGGCGGTGTTTTTGGTGCATGGGAGCGCGCTGCTGTTTCTGGGACCGCTGGGGCGCAATTATAACTGGATTGTCTGGCCGTGGAATGTGGCAATGATCGGGCTGGTGTTCGTGCTGTTTGGACGATGGGAATCGAAGGCCGAAAAATTATCTGGCGCCAGCGAGGCGTTTGGGGTGTTGCGGCGGTCGAAGGGGGCGTTGGCGGTGGTTGCGTTGTATGGGCTGCTGCCGATTTTGAGTTATGTGGGGTTGTGGGACTCGTATTTTTCGTTCGCGGTTTACGCGGAGAATGCGGCGACGGCCAATGTGTTTGTCACGCAGAAGTTCGCGGACCGGCTGCCGCCACATGTCCGGTCATTTGTGAGGCCGTTTTCGCAGACATACGATCCGCAGTTTCAGGGGCCGCTGGTCCTGATGTACGGGGCGTGGTGTTACAAGGAGTTGCACGTGACGTTCATTCCAGAGCCGCGAGTTTATCATGCGTTGTTTCTGGCGTTGCGACGCTACTCGCAGGAACCGGGGGATTTGCGGTTGATCATCGGCCCGCGCTTTGGGCCGGTGCAGTTTTACGAGGGAGACCGGCGAGTGTTGCTTACCCCGAAATGATGCCGGGTGACAGCAATCCACCGCGGAATTTCGGGTAACTGCCTTCACCGGACATTTAACCGCGTCGCAGTCAGGCGGCAAAGGTCATCGGAGCTTAACACCACGAAGAGCACCGAGAACACGAAGAGAAAAGTTGAAAAGAGCTAGACTAGGTTGTCAGACAATCACCGTTCCGGAAAGCATTTTGGGCAATCGCTCTAGTAATCCCAGTAGTAGTTGGCTTCGTATTGCGACTTGATCAGGACGGGGGAATGCGTTGCGACGTGGCCGTCGGGAAAGGCGAGGTTCACGCCTGAAAGCTTGCCGTTAAAATAATGGCCCATCGAGTTGGTGGTGGTCATTATTGAGGCTATGGGTGGAACCAAAAAGTCGCTGTATAACAGATCGCTTATGAAGGGAACAATGGAGGTGGACTTGTCGGTGCTGGTATTGTAGGGCCAGCCGTAGATTCCGGCGTCGGTTGTATTTTGAAATTGGGCGTTCTCGCCCAGGAAGTCGGGATAGAAGCCGTCGGAATCGGGGCCGCCGACGCGTTTGACCCAATAGTCGTGAAATAATTTGTCTTCGCCTTTGTACTGGCTGTTGTCGAGGTAGATTTCAAGATCGGCGATGGTGGCCAATGGGTGGCCAAGTTCCTTGGTTGCGTTGTTAAGGTCCTGGGGCCTGACGGGGCAGAACCACATCGGAACGGTCAGGCCATAGGGAACGAGACCGGGAATCATGTTGGTGCTGGCGTCCCAGCCCCAACCGCCAAAGTCAGGGCCGGCGCCGAAACCGGGGAGGAAACCTTTGTAGTCGTTGGCGTAGAGGTTGGCAACGATGCCCCATTGTTTGAAGTCGGAGGAGCAGTCGGTGACCAGGGACTGGAATTTTGCCTTTGCGAGCGCGGGCAGCAACATTGCCGCGAGAATGGCGATGATAGCGATGACGACGAGAAGCTCGATCAATGTGAAGGCTCCGCCCAGCGCGTAGCGCACGCATTTTTGGACTGGGAAGCATTTAGTTTTCATTCTATTCTATTCTATTTTGCAGTTGCCACTCAATAGTTGTCTATGTTGGTCGCGGTGCTGGCTCGACATATCCAGGAATAATCGGGAGTGCCTGGCGTAGCAGGAGTGGCGGAGCCGTTGCTGGAGTTTTCGGTGTCGTAGGCGAGCACCTTGGGATCGGTCCACTTGTGAATGATGGCGTGGCCGTCGGCAAAGGAAATGCCATTGGCTTTAACATGGTAGGTGGCGGGCCAATCGACCCAGCCGCCGTCGTTGGGGTTAATGAGCATAAACCCGTCGTTGATGCTAAAAGGGTTTTCGTCCATGAATAGCCAGAGATTGGCGGCGCCGCCGTAGTTCAAATCAATGTCTTTAAAATACATGTGGCAGTTTTTTGTGTTGCCCATGTCTTGCTGGCTGGGGGGAGCGGGACTCATCCAACCGTTCATGGACATGCTGCGGGTTTTTGGGAGTTTGGATTGGTAAACCAGGGTGTGGTCGGCGGGACATTTGTAAACGGCGGCGTTTTTGACATAGGCGTAAATAAGGCCCGCCATGATGAGGGTATTTGTGGACTCCAAGGCTTCATCCTCGCGGCCCGGACACCACTGTGGGTCCAAGGCAGGCTGCTGCGGGGTGGGTTGGTAGCCTTCGTCGCCGTTGAGCACCATGTAGCCTCTGTTGTCGTTGCAATACATGACCCAACCCGTGGTCAATTGCTTGAGGTTGCTGATGCATTGGGTGCCTTGAGCCTGTTCCTTGGAGAGGGCGAGCGCGGGCAGCAAAAGGGCCGCAAGAATTGCTATGATGGCGATGACGACGAGGAGCTCGATCAACGTGAATCCTTCGCGAAACACGCGATTTTGTTTAAGCCACAGGCATGGCGAAGTATTCATAAATAGGTATGTTGATCCTTTGGCGGGTGATGTTTAGCACCACCCACCCAGTTCTATTCCGAGCTTCGGCTTAACTTAATTTAACTTACCTTAACTTTGTCTTCGTTGGACGTGCTCAGGGGGCCAAACGATAGAACACGGAGGCGTTTGATTTATTCACAGTGATAGAGTAGCTGTTGCCGGCGTCGGTTCCGGGAATGGTGACCCAATTCGTGCCCAAGGAATTGGTCTGGGTTTGCAAAAGCAGTCCGGTGTAAGCGGCAGGCCACGACAGGTGCAATTGGCCGCCCGAGATCGTCGCGCCGAGCATGTCTGATCCAGGGGGAGCGACGGAGGTCACCGTGACGGAGCCGGTCGAAGCCAGATTGTTTGCGACGGTGAAACCGGGGGAGTCAATCGTCAGGGTTTGACCGGTGACAGGCGCGCTGAAAAGGGTGAACGTTTGTCCCGACACAAGGGCGGGGCCGTTATTGAACAGTTTCAAAACGCCGTTGGTGTTATTGATGAGGCCGCCCACCACGAACATTGTGTTTGACTGTGCCATCGAGGTATTCAGGGAAGCCTCCAAAGTACCTCCCAAGATGTACATGTTGCCCGAGACGTCCATCGTGGCGATGGAGCCGGTCACGCCGGTGCCGAGTGCGCCGCCGTCCACGTCCACGTCGCCGGCGACATTGGTGACAAAGAGGGTGCCGTTGCTGACGATGGTGGCGCCGGTATAAGTGTTGGCGCCGAACAGCGAGAGAACGCCGGAGCCCATTTGCACGACGTTGCCGAATCCGGTGATGGGATTGGTGAGGGCCTGGTCGCCGGCGAGGTCGAAGACGAGGTCACTGTTGTTAGTGATGGCGCCGAAGATGGAGCCGCTGAGGCCGCCGGCGCCAATTTGCAACGTGCCGGCGCTAATCGTCGTGCCGTTTGTGTAGAACAAGGTGCCGGTAATGGTCATGGTGCCGGAGCCTTCCTGAGTCAAGGAGCCTTGTCCGACGATGTTGCCCGGGAAGGTAAAGTTGTCGGGGCGGTTGAAGGTGATGGTGGCGGCGACGTAAGGTCCAAATGTGGCCTGTGCGACGTTGTTGGTCAGGAACACGTTGCCGACGATTGAGCCGGCGCCGGGGGTATTGTCATCCCCAAGGATGAGTCCGCCGCCGAGGATGAATGTGCCGCCGGTATAAGTGTTTGTGCCATCCAGCGTCGAATCGCCGCCGTTTCCGTTGCTGACGTTTTCGACCACTGATCCGGTGCCGGTGATATTGCCTGGGACGATGAAGACACCGGTGTCCTGGCGCTCCATGAGGAGAGTGCCGTTGTCAATGATGTTGGAACTGGCCGTCGTGCCGGTATTGCCCTGGGTCAGTTGCAATACGGAGTTGGAGTCAATAATTGTGTTGCCGGTATAGACGTTATTGCCGATGAATTTCAGAAGGCCGGAACCTTTTTGCTCGACGGTTCCACTTCCGCCGATGATGCCGCTAATGGTCAAGGCGCCGCCGGAGTTGAAGATGAGGGCGCCGTCGTCGGTTATGGTGGCAAGGGCGTCAATTGAGGCGGTGGCGTTGCCGGTGCCGATTTCCAAGGTGCCCGCGTTAATGGTCGTGCCGTTGGCGTAGGTGTTGTTGCCTGGAAGGATGACCTCGCCGGGGCCGTCCTGAACGACGGCGCCGGTGCCGGAGACGGCGCCGAAGGTCTGAGTGCCGGTGAGATTGAAGACGAGAGTGCCGTTGTCAACGATGGCTCCGGCGCCGACGGTGCCGGACGAACCGCCGATGCCGAGTTGGAGCGTGCCGCCCTCGATCTCGGTTCCACCGGAAAACGTGTTGTTGGCGGTCAAGTACCAGAAGCCCGAACCATTCTTGACCAAGGAAGTGGAACCGCCTGTGTTGGTATTGTCACTGAGGAGGCTGGAGAAGAGGTTGGTATCGTTATCGAGGCCCGTCAAAGTCAACGAACGGGCGCCGGTGCCGCCGTAGGCAATCGCGCCGCTCCAAGTGAAGTTGCCGTTGCCTGAGGAGTCGATCGTGCCGCCAGCTGTGCCAATGGTGAAGGGACGATTGATCGACACCTGACCGCCGGTGTATTGCAAGGCGCCGCCGTTGAGGAGCAGATCTGATGTGCCGCTGGATGCAGCCCCGATGTCACTGGATGAACCGGCGCTGGCCAGAGTGCCGACGCTTATCATGCCTTGAAGGATGGCCGTTTGACCTGTGTAGGTGTTGGCGCCTCCCGCCATCGTCAGGGTGTTGGTGCCTTCCTTGTTCAGACCGGTGGCGCCCGCGATGTCATCACCGGCAGCGGAAGTAATGCTGTAATTGGAAGCCGTATTATCCACTGTGAGGGTCGTGGGGCGAACCACGCCATTGAGTACCACTGCGGTGGTTCCGGTGGCAGAGTCGTTGAAGAGCGCCGGGGCGCCGTTGGCGAAAACCGCCGGCGTGCCATTCTGGAGCCAGTTATTCGCGGTGGTGGTGTCCCAATTGCCGTTGTTCGCGCCCGTCCAGGTATAACCGGTGCCGGTGATGTTCAGGACAATCGAGTTGGCGTTGGTGGAGAGATTGCCAGCGTAACCGTTTAAAGCTCCGAGAACGACGGCCGGCGCTGAACCGGATGTCCAGGAGAACAGAGGATAACTTTTCCCGACGGTAAAGGCGCCGCTGCTGATGTTGATGGTTTGGGCGCCGGCGGAGGAAAGGGCGCCCGCGGCAACGAGCGGGGTTGACGTGCTGCTGACGTTAAAGAATTCCAACACCGCGCCGCCGCTGGATCCCAAAGTCAGGGTGGCCGGGGTGAGTTGGGTAGAGGAGGCAGTGACGCCGAGAGTCGCGCTGTCGGCGACAGTGATGGCGCCGCCGCCGGACGTGGGGCCTTGGAACACCAGGGTTCCGGAACTGACGATAGTCGCCCCGGTGTAATCGTTGCTGCCTGCCAGTGTAAGGGTGCCTGGACCGGTTTGGCTGAGCGAGCCGCCGCTGCTGACAAGGCCAGAAGCGAAGGTCACGCCTTGACCGCCGGTATTCATGTTAAACTGCTGGTTTGCATTGGTGCTGAAGCGCGAGGAGTAATCGAACGTGTTATTGACGCTGAATTCCAGCGTGCCGCCGGAGAATACGACCATGTTGCTTTCTCCGAGGGGGCCTGAAACACCCGCGGTTTCCGGTGCGTTGAGGACCAAGGCGCCGCCGTCCAGAACGGTGTTGTTAGAATAGGTATTCAGAGCGGAAAGCGTGAGGGTGCCTTGCATCACCACCAGAATTCCCGGGCCGGTAATGACACGGGAGATATTATCGGGAACAAGGGAGTTGTATTCCAAGGTGCCGCCGTTGGAGATTGTATTATTTCCCGCCGGCACGCCGGAGGCGAAGAAGGGGCAGAGACCAGCCCCGTTGAGGATGACTGTGCCGCTGTTGATATTGATGGGGCCGAGCGGGTCGCTGGCCAGGAATGTGCCGCCATTACTCCAAGTCATCGTGCCGGGACCTTCCCAAGTGACGGTAATGGGGCCGGCGCCGCTGTTGTTGTCTCGAAGATTATGGTTGATGGTCCAATTTCCAGTGCCACTGAAGTCCATCACGCAGGCATCGCCGCCGCCGGCCACCCAGGCTACGCTGGAGTTCATGACGGCCGGGTTGGTGGAATTGTTTACAAAGGAGTGAATCTGGCCGGTATTGCCGGGTCGCGTGGCTAAATTGAGAAGATGGGTGGTTTGATCGCCCAGGATCAAGCTTCCGGCGCCGGCGTCCATCGTTATTCCATTAATACCCGCGGCTGGAGAACCGGCGGCCGGAGCGACAATGGTCACAGAGCCAGGGTTATTCGACGCGACGTATAAATTTACGCCGTCGGTGCCGAAACCGGTGCTGGGCCAGCCCGTCTGGTAAACCAAATTGAGGTTTCCAGGAACGGCGTTGCTCCATGCGGCAGTGTCTTCCGAGGCGCCACTGGGTTGACCATTGGGATTCCAATTGGTCGCCGCGCCGATGTCCACTCCTCCATTGGTCGCGTTCCAGATATAATCCGTCTGGCCGAAAACAGCCGTCGTGGCGAGGGCGCAGCACAAAACGGAGAGTCGTTTAAGAATTGTGTGGGTCGCCGTCGTTTTGACAGCCGAGCGTGTTGGGCTGGTAAGGATTTTCATTAGACGATTTAATATTATTTCTTACGTTTCAGTTTTTAACATGAAACCACCGTCTGCCGACAAGACATCCCGCAAACTGCTTTCAACAGCAAAGAAAGCTGCTCAAAACGAGACGCCGACACGGCGATTGTTAATCATGGTAATTTGTTTTCGACTTGAACTATATCATTTTGGACGGTGGTGTCCAGAATTTTTTTAAAAAAGTTTTTTTGACAAACTTATAGGCTGCAGGGGGCGTCGAAATGCTTCTGCAAAACGAGGGCGATCGTGCCCTTGAGCCGGGGCTGGGCTTCGGGGTCGGTGGGGAGAATACGGGTGTTGGCGTGGGTGAAAGAGCGGGCTTGGACGATGCTTGTGACAATCGGGCCCACGCGGGGCCAGGCGCGAGTGACTTCGCCCGCCACCAGGAGTACGTCCGGGGCCAGGCCAGTGACAAGCATCGCGATGCCGGCGCCGAGGTGATGGGCCATCTGGTCCAAGGCCTTGCACGCCTTTTCATCGCCCTGCTCCACCAGGCGGAGAATGTCGTTAATGGTGACGCGGGCGGAATCGCTTTTGGAGCCGGCTTCGCCTCCCTTTCGAATGGAAGCGGATTGGGTGTAATAGCGGACAGCGGCGGCATTGGAGGCGAGCACCTCCCAACAACCGCGATTGCCGCAGCGGCATTGAGGGCCATCGCCGGTGAGGGAAACGTGGCCGAATTCGCCGGCGGCGCCCGTTGAGCCGCGCACGAGCTGGCCGTTGATAATCATGCCGACGCCAATGCCATCGGAAACAGTAACGGTGACGAGGTTGTTGATTCCCTCGCCGTAACGGCCCGACCATAATTCAGCGAGGGCACAAGCATTGGCGGCGTTTTCCAATTCCACGGCCAGGCCGGTCTCTTTTTCCAGGGGCGTTTTCAAATCGACATCGTTCCAGCCGAGGTTTGGGGCGAAAATCAGGCGGTGCGAGGAAGATCCGATACGGCCCGGGAGACTGATGCCAATGCCTTCGTAGGAATTCTTGGGGTAGGCGCGGGTGAGGTCGTTGATCCGCCGGGCGAGGCGGACGACAAAATCGACCGGGTCGGCCCCGGTGGAAATCTGTTCCTGAGCGAGGAAACGGCTGTCGAGGCTGGAGACGGCGAGAGTGGTGGAGCGAGGTTGAATATCGACGCCGATGACGCCAGCGCGGTCGGAATTGAGGTGTAAAAAAGTGGGTTTGCGTCCGCGCGGGAGGTTGCCGACGGCGCCTTCGCGGACCCATTGCTCGGTGATCAATTGCTCGGTGATGGCGGAGACGGTGCTGCGCTGCATGCCGGACCTGCGGGCGACGCCAGCGCGGGAAATGGGCTGGTGCCGACGCACAAGATTGAGCACGATGCGGCGATTGATATCGCGGGCGGTTTCGCTCCTAGCGACCTGGATATTGTTCAAATCAATTTTACGCAGCCTCGTTTTCATGCAATTAGTTCAAGGTATGAATTAATCCATCCGAGGACGTTCGTCCAGCACGAACTAGCCATTGCCTTTATTTTTCCCTGGAAAGACAATTGACAAAACGCACTTTGTATTACAAAGTTGGCGAATGCAACCGGAGTGGGCGTCGGATAATTTGCGGGTGATTCGGACGCTGATGGAACGCGGGGCGGTCTATCGGCGGGCGCTGGCGCCGTTGATGGGAGGCGTGGGGACAACGGGGATCGCGGCCGCTGTGGCGGGGGGAATGTTCAAAGCTGGAACGCCGCGGGCGTTTGCGGGTTTTTGGATGTGTGTGGCTGTGATCTGCCTGGCGGAGGCGTTTTTGTTGATACGACTGCAGGCGCTGAAGGAGGCGGAGGTATTTTGGTCGCCGCCGACGCGGCGGGTGGCGCAGGCGTTATCGCCCGCATTTTTCGCGGGGATGATGGCCGGGCTGATTTTTCTCTGGCTGGAGCCGGGCGGGGCGCTGGCGGTGTGGCTGCTGGTGCCAGGATGGATGGCGCTGTACGGATGCGCGCTGCACGCGGCGGGATTTTTCATGCCGCGCGGGTTCAAGCTTTTTGGGTCGGCTTTTATCGTGGGCGGCTGCGTGCTGGCGGGGGGATTGTGCCTCTGGGGTCCGCCGCCGATTGTCATGGCCAACTGGGCGATGGGGATTTTATTCGGCGGGGCGCACCTGGCCTACGGCATCTATTTGTATTTCACCGAACAGCACGGGAATGCGATGTGAACCCGAAACCGTTTCTCCAGATCGACCGCGTGATTCACGAGAAAGGACGTTTGACGATCATGTCCCTGCTGGCGGCGACCGCGGAGCTTTCGTTCATCGAATTGCGGGACACGCTCAAAATGACCGACGGAAATTTGAGCCTGCACATCAAGACGTTGCAGGAGGCGGGATTTGTTTCTGTAAGCAAATCCTACCAAAACCAACGGCCTTTGACGAAGTGCGCATTGACGCCAGCCGGGCGGCGGGCCTTCGCCGATTATATTGATTTGCTCGAAGAGATTGTCCGACAAGCCAAGGAACAAAAATAAATTTTCGAAAAATGAACACATCCCCTTCCCTCCACTCTAACTTTGTAATGCAAAGTGCGATTGACACATTCCCTCCCCCGCGGCCGGCGATCAAAATCGCCCGCGCGACGCACATGGGAATGTGCTTTGGGGTGCGGGACGCCATTGCGCTTGCGGAGGAGGAATCGCGGCGGCAACCGCTGACGATCCTGGGGGAATTGGTCCACAATGAATCGGTGCTCAGCGTGTTGCGCGAGCGGGGCATTGGGATCGAAGAGCACGCGGGGGCGGTCAAGACCGCGGCGGTGATGATCACGGCGCATGGGGCGTCGGAAAAGACGATGAAGCGGGTGAGGGAGCGGGGTTTGCAAGTGTTGGAGGCGACGTGTCCGCTGGTCCATCACGCGCACCGCGCCGTGCAGCAATTGGCGCGAGAGGGTTATCATCCGGTCATCATTGGGCGACGCGAGCATGTGGAAGTCCGGGGATTGACGGAGGACCTGGATGCATTTGACATCGTATTGACAGAGACGGACGTCGAGCAGTTGGCGGAGCGGCCGCGATTTGGCATTGCGGCGCAAACGACGCAGCCGATTGAGAAAGTCCGGCACCTGGTGGATGTGATCCGACGGAGGTTTCCGGCTTCGACGGTGAAATTTATCGACACCGTTTGCCAGCCGACCAAGCAGCGGCAGACGGCGGCGATCGAACTGGCGAGGGAGTCGGACATTGTGATCGTGGTCGGCGGAGAGCGCAGCAACAACACGCGCGAACTGGCGACGACATGTCAAGTCTATTGCCGGAGGGTCCACCATGTCCAGAGCGCGGACGATTTGCGGCCGGAGTGGTTCGACGGGTGCGGCAACGTGGGGATCACCGCCGGGACTTCAACGCCGGACTGGATCATCGACGCCGTGCAACAATGGATTGAGGCGAATTTGTAAAAAAACGCCGGCGAAATTTATTCGCCGCCAAAAACGGTCACATTAACAATATTGGTGAAGCTGGGACAAACCCAGGTAATCGGGGACGTCGAAGGTTTCGCCGAAAGGTCCAACCATCCTGCCAGGAGTCCTGAGTTACGACCCAACGGTATCAACAGAGGGACCAATCCGGTTACCGAAACGGGCACGGAATCGGAAATCGCGGTGCCATCGCAAAGGTTTCCTGAGATAAAAACATTCCCGGCGTGCTCCGTTGCGGCGGCTGAACCCGCAAACAATCCGTCCGGTGAAGGAATGCTCAACAACCAATGCAACCGGGGGGCCGGCCCATTTGTTTGAAGCTCGGCGTTCAAGATCGCCGTCCATGGATTGGCCCTGTCCATATTGGAAACAGTCCCGCTCATTTGCAAGGTGCCGGAGAGCAGATCCAAATTCAGCGAGACGGCCAAATTGAAAAGCCCCGAATCGGAGCGATTCACCAACAGAGCGGCATTTCCAGCGTCATCGAAAGCGCCGGCGACGGAATTGGTAACGCCATCGAGATCGATCGTCGCCGTAAAAACGCCCTTGGAATTCACAACGCAGTCACTGAGCAAGCCGGTGCTTTGAATGTCAATTGCCGGCGTCCCGTCGTTGTTGGTTTGGTAAAACAAGCCGTTGTAGGTCCCTGCCAGGGAAGGGGCGGTCCGGGCGATTACATTCGCGGTCGCGGTCGCAACATCCGACAGCGCGGGGGTGACAATCAACGGATCGATCACCGTCACCGATGCAAGTGCGGTGGTCACGCTGCCCTCGGAGTCCGTGATAACGGCGCTGTAACTGCCGGAATCGGGATCCGCAATTTGCGGCAATTTAAGAATCGAATTCGTGCCGCCGACAATGGGTGTGCTGCCATTGAACCATTGAAAAGTAACGGGCGGGGTGCCAATGACATCGACAAAAAGCGCAGCCGTGACGCCGGCCTGGGCAATTTGTGAAGAGGGTTGGGAAATAATAATGGGGGGAAACGGAGTCGTCAGACTGATTTCATTTGAATCGGGACCGTCCAAACCGTTTTCATCGTAGGCCGTTACGGCGAAAAAGTAGGTGGCGCCCGTATCCAAGCCGTCCACCGTGAGGAACCAATTGGTGCCTGCGTCCAACTCATTCGTATAAGTTAAACTGGCGGGGCCGTAGTAAACGTGGTAACCCGACACGAGCCAACTGGCGTCTGACTGGGTGGGATCCCACGCCAGTTGAACACTGCCAGCCTGAACGCGACTGTAAGTTGGCAAAAGCAAAACTCCGCAAGCCAATAAAACCCTGCTCAAATCCTTCATAGTTCTTCGGGACAAAATTTTCTAGCACGACTTGTGCCACTAGAGCGCCATAGGGAATCTCCCTGATCCGCTGCGTTGTAATCCCGCCTTATGCGCGAGCCACGCGCAAGCAAAATTTAGCGCTTGAACCGGATTGAATTGGTTCTACTCTGCGGAATCTATGCAGCAACGCCCCATCTCAATCATGGTCTTCGGCATTCTGAATATCGGGTACGGATTGTGGAAATTCGCCACCCTGATGCTGAGTGTGTTTCTCTCGCATATGAACGTGGCGGCGTCGCCCGCGATGGACGCCTTAAAAAAGAATCCGGCTTTTATACAGTGGACTAATATCAGCACGGTTGCCGGCGTGATATTCGGAATCGTGCTGATCGCGGCGGGCATTGGACTGCTGCTGCTGCAAAACTGGGCGAGGGTTTTAAGCATGGTTTATTCTGTGCTCGAGATCATATTTGCCGGGGCAAGCGCAGTTTTTACCCAGATTGTCATCGCACCGGCAATGTCTTCCCAGTTTCACGGACCGTCATCAGGCATGATTGAGTTTTTCACCAAGGTGGGTTTTGTACTGGGCTTCCTGATACAACTGGTTTACCCGGTATTGCTTTTGATTTTCATGACGCGGCCCAAGTTAATCGAGGCGGTGAAAGGACAGGCGTTCCCCGTTGAAAACCAGGTTCAGTGAGTTATATTTTGGGATGGATTTGGATCTCGATAAAATACAATTCGCAGCCCAGACCCAGTTTTCGCGGCAGAGCGACCGTTACGGCAAGAACCATATTCTGCAAAACGTCGATGATGTCGCGGAGGCCTTGCAATCGATCCCATTCCAGCCCGGGGCCACGGCCCTTGACGTTGCCACCGGCGCGGGCCACACCGGGCTTTTTCTCGCGTTGCTGGGATACGACGTGACTCTTGCGGACATCGCGCAACCGATGCTGGACAAAGCGGTCAAAGCGGCGGCTGAAAAGGGCCTGACCGTCAAAGCGGCGTTGCACGCCGCGGAAAAACTTCCCTATGCCGCGGAGACATTTGACCTGGTGACCTGCCGCGTGGCCGCGCACCATTTCAGTTCGCCGGAAAAATTCATTTCAGAGACGGCGCGAGTTCTGCGGCCCGGGGGCCATTTCCTGCTGATCGACGGCTCCGTGGCGGACGGCCAACCCGAAGCGGAGGAATGGCTGCACGAGGTTGAGAAATTACGCGATCCCAGCCACCACCGTTTCCTGACGCCGGGGGCGTGGGCGACGCTTTGCCAGGCCAGCGGATTGAGAGTGCTGGTGTCAAAGCTAAATCCATTCAAGCAACCGGACCTGAACTGGTATTTTGAAACCGCCGCCACTCCGGACGAAAACCGGATCAAAGTGCTTGAGTTGGTGGGACGCGCCCCGGATTCCGCGCGCTCGCTGTTTCGTTTGGGGGAGGAGGACGGGAAAATTGTGTGGTGGTGGCAAAGGCTTACGTTGATTGCAAACAAAGAACCCGCAGCGTCCCGGTAATCCAGTTGACCGCGTCTGTCGGTCGTCCCATTATTCCAGCATGAACAGACGGCAATTTCTCAAGACCGCAACCGCGGCGGGGATGGCACTGACAGCGACCGGCGCCCTGGGGGCCGAACCGGAAGGGCCCGCGAAACGGGTGGGTCTCATTGGCTGCGGATGGTATGGCAAAAGCGACCTGCTTCGCTTGATTCAAGTGGCGCCGGTTGAGGTGGTTTCACTTTGTGACGTAGATCGCAACATGCTGGCGGGCGCGGCGGACATTGTCGCAACCCGCCAACTTTCCAAAAAGAAACCGCGTTTGTATCATGACTATCGGGAAATGCTGGGGGAGAAAGACCTGGACGTCGTTTTGATTGCCACGCCCGACCATTGGCATGCGCTGACGATGATCGCGGCTGTTGAAAGCGGCGTCGATGTGTATGTGCAAAAACCGATCAGCGTCGATATTGTGGAAGGCGAAGCGATGTTGGCCGCGGCGCGAAGCCATCAGCGTGTGGTGCAGGTCGGCACCCAACGGCGGAGCACGCCGCATTTGATCGAAGCGCGGGACAGGATCGTAAAGGAAGGGAAATTGGGAACGGTGGGGCTGGTGGAGATTTGCTGCTACTACCAGATGCGGACCTCGCGAAATCCGCCGGACACCGCGCCGCCCGAATATTTGGACTACGACTTTTGGACGGGGCCGGCGCCGATGCGGCCATATAACGCATTGGTGCATCCGCGCGGCTGGCGGGCCTTCATGGAATATGGCAACGGCATTGTGGGAGACATGGGCGTCCACATGTTTGACATGACGCGCTGGATGCTGGGATTGGGCTGGCCTAAATCCGTCAGTTCCTCCGGGGGAATTCTCATCGACAAAAAAAGCAAGGCCAACATTTCGGACACGCAGACGGCGATTTTTGATTACGGGGATTTACAGGTCGTCTGGCAACATCGCACCTGGGGCGAGCCGCCGGACGCGCGTTACCCGTGGGCGGCAACTTTGTACGGTGATAAAGGGACGTTGAAAGCCGGGGTGATGAGCTACGATTTCACGCCGAAAGGCAAAGGGGAGGCGATTCACCGGGATGTCACTTACGAATTGGATCAATACCCGGAAGACCGAACCGAGAAGGACCTGGAAAAGCAGTGCGCGCCGGCCACGCGGGGACACATGAAGAACTTTTTGTCGTGCATCGCAACGCGGGGCCGTCCGGTCGCGGACATCGAGGAGGGGCATATATCGACGGCGTCGTGCATTTTGGCGAATCTCTCGATGAAATTGGGCCGGTCGTTGAACTGGGACAGCGCCGCGGGGAAAGTGATGAATGACGAGGAAGCCAACGGGCTGTTGCGCCGGCCGTATCGCGAGCCTTGGCGCCACCCTGAACTAAATGTTTGATTCCGAAGCGCCTGAGAGCTAAACATAGGGCGAGCGGAAGGAGCCGATCTGTGAAATGAAACGGCGCATCTACCTTGTCGATGATCAAACTCCCGTCCTTGAGACGGCAGTGTTGATCTTGCAAACAATCGATCCCCAGTGGGAAATCGTTGGATTCAACGATCCGGTGAAGGCGCTGGCCGCAATCAAGGCGAATGCGCCGGACCTGGTATTGTCCGACCAGGCAATGCCGGGAATGCAAGGAAGCCAGCTCCTGGAGGAAGTACGGACCCTGTCGCCCACGACCATCCGGGTCATCATGTCGGGCTACGTGTCGCTCAACAAGCTCAGCCTCATCACGTCCGCGCACCAATACATCGCGAAGCCGTTCGACACGATGAAACTGCGCGAATTAATCCGTCGGAGTTTTGCCGCGCAGGAACGAATCACGGAAAAGGGACTGCAAACGATTGCGACATCGCTGCGTTCAATTCCCTCGCTGCCGCAGGTCTATCATTCGCTGCTGGCGCAATTGGAAAATCATCGCAACGCGGTCGGGGAAATCGCGAAGATGGTTTCGGAGGACGCGGGGCTGTCAATCAAAGTGCTGCAATTGGCCAATTCGCCTCTTTTCGGCCACGACGAGGTCATCACAACGCCGAAGGAAGCCGTGATGTGCCTGGGGACGGACATGCTCGCGGCTGTGGTGCTTTCCCAAAGTTTGTTCCGGCATTACCAATCGGTGACGCATCCGGAAATGGACGTGCGCCGCATTTGGAATCATTGCTGGGAAACCGCGTATTTCGCGCAGCACATTTGCCGTCAAAAACAGCTTTCGGCAAAAATCGCGGGGGAAGCGCTGCTGGCGGGGTTGATGCATGAGATTGGGCGGTTTGTTCTTATTGACAATTTTGCCGACCGCTATCAATGGGCCTGCGACGATGCGCGCCAGACGAAAAGCCCGCTGGCGCCGTGTTTGTTGGCGGCGTTCAAGACGACGCCGTTTCAAATCACCGCCTATCTGCTGGAACTTTGGGGCCTGCCTGATCCTGTGATCCAGGCGATTGCCGCCCAGGAGAATCCGGCGGGAGCGCGGACGCCTGGATTTTCGCTCGCTTCGGCGCTTTACATTGCGGACCACCTTGCGTGCCGGAAATCTCCGCCGGATTTATTTCCGCCGGCGGATTGGGACACGGCCTACCTGGAGTCGATCAGGTGTGTTGAAGACATTCCGGTCTGGGAAAAAATGTCGTTTGGGAACGTGCGCTGAGAATAATTGAATTGACGGGGCGAGGTTTCGGGGAATCTTACTAAATCATGAAATCAAATCTCCTTCTTTTGGCGGCAATCGTCTTCGGTTGCTTCACGGCGTCCGGCCAGGATTGGGCGAAGGCGCGATTGGACAAATCACCCCGGCACGCGGAGTGGGTCGAAGTGAAAAATGGCGCGCGGACCGTCCGGTGTTTCATTGTGTATCCGGAAGTCAAAGACCCCGCGCCGGCGGTGCTGGTGATTCACGAGATTTTCGGTTTGACAGACTGGGCGCGCGGCGTCGCGGACCAGTTGGCGGCGGCGGGCTATATTGCCATCGCGCCGGACCTGCTTTCCGGCATGGGTCCAAACGGAACCGGGACCAGCGGTTATCCGGACAGGGACGCCGTGACGAGCGCCGTCTCCGCCCTGCCAGCCGGCCAGGTGACCGGCGACCTGAACGCGGCGGCGGATTACGTGAAATCGCTCCCATCGTTCAACGGCAAACTGGTGGTCGCGGGGTTTTGCTGGGGCGGAGGGCAATCGTTTCGATTCGCCTGCGACCGTGGCGATTTGAAGGCGGCATATGTCTTTTACGGGCCGCCTCCACGAGACAACGCACAACTCGAAAAAATCAATTGTCCGGTGTACGGCTTTTATGGCGGCAAGGACAACCGGATCAGCTCGACCGTTCCAAAGACAGAGAAAGAGATGAAAGCGGCGGGCAAAACTTACAAGCCAGTGATTTACGACGGGGCCGGGCACGGTTTCATGAGGGCCGGCGAACAACCGGGCGCGGAGACCGCGAACAAGAAGGCGCACGACGAAGGTTGGGAACGCTGGAAAAAGCTGCTGTCAAAATTGTAGGAGGCGCTACTGCGTCTCGCCACGGGTGACGCGCAGGAATACCTCCTCCAATCCCAGTTCGTCCTCCCAAAATCCCGTCATTTTCACGCCGCCGCGGACGAGCGTCTCCGGAAGAAACGAGGCGTCAACCTCGTGATTGGCGAGCGTGACCTTGATCTGGCCATCGACGGGCACAGCCTCGATGACTTCGGGGCGGGCCTTCAGAAGCGTTATGGCGGGGGCGGAATCTCCGGCGACGATCACCCAGTAAATCAAGCCCGCGGACATTTGGTCGCGCACGCCCTGAACGGGGCCGCTGTAAATTAATTTTCCTTTTTCAATAATCGCGACGCGGTTGCAGAGCGTCTGCAATTCGCTGAGGATGTGCGAGGAAATAATGATGGTTTTGCCCATGCGCTGGAGTTCCTGCAAAATCGCCATCATTTCGATGCGCGCACGGGGATCGAGGCCGCTGGCCGGCTCATCGAGAAGGAGCACCTGGGGATCGTGAATCAAGACGCGCGCCAGTCCGAGGCGTTGCTGCATGCCGCGGCTGAGGGCGCCGATGATCGCGCCGCGCTTTTCGGTCAGTCCCACCAGTTCCAAAACATCGTTGACGGTCTTTTCCCGTTGCGCGGTCGGAATCTTGTAGCACGCCCCGAAAAAATCGAGGTACTCGGTCACTTCCATGTCTTTGTAAACGCCAAAAAAATCGGGCATGTAGCCGATGACGTGGCGGACGGCGTCGGCCTGGCGGACGACATCGTTGCCCAGGACTTTGGCGGAACCGGAGGAAGGGGCCAAAAAGGTGGCGAGGATGCGCAACGTGGTGGTTTTGCCGGCGCCGTTGGACCCGATGAAGCCGAAGAGGTCGCCGCGCTGAATCGTCAGGTTCAGTGAATTGAGCGCCATGATGGAACCGTATTGGCGCGAAAGGTTCATCGTCTCAACTGCCGGAATGGGCGGTGCTTCCATAACTTTATAATTTACAAATCATTGCTCATAGGCTGACTGGGACAACCAGCCGCAGAAGGGTGTCGCGGCGCAGGCGCTTGGGTTGAAAACGGTTGAGGTCCGGCGTCAGCGTCTGGCCGGCGTCCCACGCGAGAAGAATGCCGAAATCGCCGTCAGCGAACCGGCTCAAGTCCAGGGTGGACGGCGAGGAGAAATTGTTCCAATCGTTGGCGGCGCTATCGCGGTCGATATAGCCGATAAACGAGACGGCCATCGTGCCGGCGACGATATCCGGGACGGCAACGGCATTGTTGCCGAAGCTGTTGTGGCGGGATTGCACCGCGCTCTGAAAAGGCCCCTGGAACTGGCGCGCCATTTCGTCCACAGGAGTTCCCTGGCGCGGGGACAATGTGAACGTCTTGCTTTGTGAAGCGCTCAAGGGGCCGATATTGTAAAACACGCCGCCCAGCACGACCGAGGCCTGTTCAAGACCGTGATCCAGTTTATTCTCGACAGTCACTTTCCAGTCTCCGCCATCGCGGCCGACTGTCATTTTCAACGGGAGCGGAGAGGGTTGGACCCAATCGCTGACGAGCAATTGACTGGTCCAAACAGGGACATAAGCCTCGGCGTCGAAGTTGTTGCCGGTTTGGACCACCTCCGCACGGCTGCTTTCCTGGCTGCCGCCAAAATTTCCCAAATATTCGCCGCGCAACGAGGCGAATTTCTCCTGGCCGGCAAGTTCGTAATCCGAATTGATGGGCGAATAGATTGAAACGTAAGTCTCTCCGCGCAGGACGGCCCGGTCCGAGTCCGGCAAAATATCGACGATGTTCAACTCGTTCCATTCCAACTCGCCGGCGCGCAGGTGGAAGCCGATATAGTAAATCAGCCCGGAAAAAATCAAGACGTAGCAGGGAAACGTCACCCATGTGAGCATTTGGCGGTTGATTTTTTTCAACCAATATTGGTCCAGCGGCCCGATAACCGCGAGATAGGCCGCCAGCAGCACGAGCAACCAGCCAAGTGGCAACTTGCGGACTTGTTTGGTGTCAATCATAGAGCCAAAAATGCCGTCGCTGCTGAGGCGGCTGGCGCGGATATTGCCGTACGGGGCCTGAAAGATGTTGGCTGGAATACCGGCGAGGCCCGCCCAAAGCCAGCCGCGGTTTTTCCACGAAATGACCGGCTCCCGCTCCGGATCAAACATCAGCACCGTGATCTTCCCGCGGCCGCGAATCCCCTCGATGGCCAGGGGAGCCGCGGCATCGCCGATCAAATAAGTTCCGTCCCGCGGCGAACCTGTCGCGGCTTGCAACGGAGCGGAGTCAAATTCGGGATCGTCAGCCCAAGCCTGGCCCGGAACGTAGGCAGGGGGATTGGGCTGGAGGGAAGGATAATTTTGGTGGTGATTTGCTCCCGCGTTGTGTTGCACAGGAGCGGTCAGCGGCGTTTGGGAAGCGCTCCTTGCCCAAGCCGTCAGGGCATCGTGGGAATTGAGGGTGGTTATGGAAGTCAATTCGCACGGGAGCAAATCGTGCAGCCACGGCGTTGCATTGACGTCGGCCAATTGTTCCACGCCGAGGACGAGATGGCCGCCGTGTTGCAGCCATGCCACCAGCGCGTTCACCTGGCCAATGTCCATATTCGCCGCCCGTTCGGAACTCAGGTAGAGGAGATCGATTCCCTCCAACGCGAGGGGATTGTCCGGAAAAAGGGCCGGCTGCAACCGTGCGGTGGAATATTTTGAATCCTGGTTCATGGAACTGACGAATTCGGGAAACACGGGCAATCCGGCGGAAGTGCGCGCCAGGCCGGCCACCAGAGGAAGGCTGTTTTTTATGGTGCGGCCATGGTCGAGAAGCTGTTCACCGCGCAATTTTCCGCGCTCATCGAGCAACCGGACATGCCATCGCCCCGTGGTGGAAAAAACGGGGATGCAGATGCGCTTGCGCGTATTGGTGGGCAAATCAATGGGGAAACGACGGACCAGTCCGCCGGGTCCGAATTCCTCCGCCGAAACTTCGATGACCGCATTGAAAGACGGCCCATCGTTCTGCAATTCGCAAGTGATGGGAAACCAGCTTCGTTCCGGCATGATATCGTCGTAGCCCAAAAAGGCGTCGAATTGCAGGGCGGCGCGGGCGGTGTTTGCCAGGCAGAATAAAGCCGCGAGAACGGTCAGCAGGATTGCCTTCTTTGGCGCCATAGGTTGCTCTATGAGGCCAGTTATACCCAAACCACCGGGGAAGCAAAGGCAATAATCGGGCGCGTGCGGCGTTGCAGCCATTTTGCCGGTAAGGCATCATACAAAAGTGGGAGAGGAAGTGGCTTGCATTTGAGGCGCGGCTGGCAAATTCTGGCCTTCAGCATGAATAAACAAATTACTGTTTCCCGGCATTCCCGCCGCCAATTTATCAGATACGGTTCCCTGGCCGTTGGCGGCGCGATGATGACCGGCCCGTACATCGTTCGCGGTCAGAATCTCAACGGCAAATTGAACATTGCGCAGATCGGGTGCTCCGGCAAAGGCGGCAGTGACGCCGCCTGCATTTTTCACGCCGAGCAAAACCTGGTGGCCTTGTGCGACGTCAACCAACGGGCGTTGGACGGATTGAAACACTATCTGCCGAATGCCACCACTTATAAAGATTACCGCGACTTGCTGGACAAAGAAAAAAATCTGGACGCTGTCGATATCGCCATTCCCGACCACATGCACGCGGTCGTTGCCGCGACTGCCATCAAACTGGGCAAACACGTTTATTGCCAAAAGCCGTTGACGCACGATGTTTTCGAGGCGCGGACGCTGCGCAAATTGGCGCACGACCATAACGTCGCCACGCAAATGGGCAATCAGGGGAGCGCTTCGGACTTGTTGCGCCGCGCGGTGGAAATCGTCCAAGCCGGAGTCATCGGCGCGGTCAAGACGGCTTACGTATGGACTAACCGACCCGTTTGGCCGCAAGGGATGGATCGTCCGCCTGGTTCCGACCCCGTGCCGCCGTTCCTGGACTGGAACCTGTGGCTGGGGACCGCGCCGGAGCGTCCGTTCAAAGCGGATTGGCCGGGAGGAAACCCCGCGAGTTGGGCGCCTCCGGGAGCTGGAGTCTATCAACCGTTTAACTGGCGCGGATGGCAGGATTTTGGGACGGGCGCTCTCGGCGACATGGCCTGTCACACGGTCAATTGGCCGTTTCGCGCGCTGAACTTGGGTTATCCCACGGAGATCGAGGCGACCTCCTCAGGCATGAACACGGAGATGTATCCGAGGACGTCCCAGATTCGTTTTGAATTCCCCGCCCGCAAAGGGCTTCCTGCGGCGACGTTGCATTGGTCTGACGGCGGGACCAAGCCCCCTCCTGATGTGACCGCGGACATCGTGGCAACCATGGGCAAGGTTTCCGATAGCGGCTGCCTGATGGTGGGCGACAAGGGCGTGATCTTTTCTCCCGACGATGGCGACCAGGACCTGCGCACCTATATTAAAATGAAGGGCGATTCCGATATGGTCGGCTCGGAGAAGCACGATGCGGTCAAAGGGATTCCGCGGACGATCCCGCGCAATGCGTTCGAAGGTGTGCCGGACCAACGCCAGCACATGGAATGGATACAAGCGTGCAAGGATGGCAAGCATGACGTGGCATACTCGAATTTCGACATCGCGGCCTACCTGACGGAAATCATTCTCCTGGGCTGCGTGGCATTGCGCGCGGGCAGGAAATTGGAATGGGACGGCCCCGCAATGCGCGCCAAAAATGCGCCGGAAGCGGAGCTTTTCGTTAAACGCACTTATCGGGAAGGCTGGTCGCTGTAAGGGGTGCCGGCGTGGAAATCGTACCGTTGGATTTTTAGACGAATTTTTGCGATTTTATCACTTACAGCCTAACTCACCAGCCATGTCATGATGGCTTTCTGGCAGTGCAGCCGGTTTTCGGCCTGGTCGAAAATCGTTTGGGCGTTGGCTTCAAAAGTCGCCTCATCGATTTCCTTGCCGCGATAGGCCGGCAAACAGTGCATCACCAAGGCGTCCGGCTTGGCCATCTTTACCAAAGATTCGTTGATCTGGTAGCCGGCCAGTTCCTGCAGGCGCTCGGCTGATTCCGCTTCTTTGCCCATCGACACCCAGACGTCCGTGTAAAGGAGGTCTGCCGCACGGGCCGCTCCCCGCAAATCCTCCGTGACGATGACTTTTCCACCGGCGCGCCGCAATAAATCGGCGGACGGGTGGAATTTTTTTGGGGCGGCGATGCGCAATTCAAACCCCAGCTTCGCCGAGGCGAAAATCCAGGAGATCGGCACGTTGCACGCTCCGTCGCCGATGAACACCACGCGTTTGCCGGCAATAGGCCCGCGCTTTTCCTGGTAGGTGAAAATATCCGTGAGCACCTGGCATGGATGCTCGTCGTCGGTGAGGGCGTTGATCGTGGGGATGCGCCCGTATTCGGCGAATTCCTCCACGTCGTGCTGGGCGAAGGTGCGAATCACGGCGCCATGAATCATGCGGGCGAGGACGCGGGCTGTATCGCGGATTGGTTCGCCGCGGCCCAATTGCGCGTCGCTGGCGCTGAGAAACAATGCCTGCCCGCCCAATTCGCGAATCCCCACCTCAAACGAAACCCGCGTCCGCGTGGAAGATTTGGAAAAAAGCAGCGCCCAAATCTTGCCCGCAAGCGGCTGCGCGGAATGCTGTCCGCGTTCTTGTTTCATCGTTACCGTCGCGCTGAGAATGTGTTCCATCTCTTCCCGCGACATTTTTTCCAGGCTCAATAGATGCTTCATACCGATAGCTGCGCGACAACGGATTCGATGATTTGCGCCGCCTCCGCGACCTCCGAACGCCGAAGGTTCAACGCGGGCAGGAGGCGGATGACGCGCGCGCCGGCGGGGATCGCCAAGATGCCGGCGCGTTGCAGGGCGTTGACAAATTGAATCGACGCCGCCTTTTCACTCGCGGCGAACGCCGGGATTTTCTCCGCCAACTCGATGCCGATCATCAAGCCCAATCCGCGCACCTCGCGCAGGACGGACGGGTATTTTCGCGCAAGGCGGGTCAAATCCCCCACTAGAAATTCGCCCATCGCGCGCGCGTTATCGGCCAGGCCGTCGCGCTCCACGACTTCCAAAATTTTCAACGCCACGGCGCATGCCAGCGGCGACCCGCCGTAAGTGCTGCCGTGCGTCCCCGCGCTGAGAAGGTCCGCGTAAGGCTTGCGAATCCAAAACGCGCCAATGGGAAATCCGCCTCCGAGCGATTTTGCCATCGCCACGCCGTCGGGTAAAAACCGGCCGGCATCCGGCGTATTTTCGAGGATGCGCTGGAAACTTTGGAAGCGGCCGGTGCGGAAATGACCGCATTGCACCTCGTCCATGAGCAGCAGCAGTTTTTTTTCGTCGCATAACCGGCGCAAGCCCAAAAGATATTCAGCGGTCGCGGGCGTCACGCCGCCTTCGCCCTGGACGCCCTCGATCAGGATCGCCGCCGTTGCCGGTGAAAGCGCGGCGCGGGCGGCCGCAAGGTCGTTGAAAGGGATGTGGCGGAAGCCCTCGACCATCGGTTCAAAACCCTTCTTAACCTTTGGCTGCCCGGTCGCGGCGATGCCGGCCAGAGTCCGTCCATGAAAGGAATTCTCGGCGGTCAGGATTTCAAAACGGCCCTCGTCGTGTCCGAATTTTCGGGCGAGTTTAAACAAGCCTTCATTCGCCTCGCCTCCGCTGTTGCAGAAAAAAATCTTCCCCGGCCCGATCAGCCCGACGAGCTTTTCGGCCAGAAGCCCCTGGGGCTGGTGGTAGTAAAGATTGGAAACATGGACAAGCTTTTTGGACTGCTCCACGAGCGCCTCCGTCATATCGGGGGAAGCATGGCCGAGGCCGCAAACCGCAATGCCGCCACCGAGATCCAAATAGCGTTTACCGTTAACGTCCCAGACATAAACTCCCTCGCCGCGCTCAAGAACGAGGTCGAACCGGGCGTAAGACGGCACGACGTTGGCGTGAAAACGTTCCTGGATCGACTGCATGGCGTTGCGCACCACGGCGGAAGCCGGTGTCAAAACTTCTTTCATTTCTCAGCCTGCATAAGCCACTACATTGCCATGTTTGTCTGACAGGTTCAATGAGACAAATTAACGGGTAACGCGCAGGCCGAGGAGATGCGCTCGCAGGATCAGCGGGCGGCGGTTGGGCTAAATCAGGTTCGGCTTCAGCGGCTATAATCGGAATCAAAACCAGGCAAATTGAGAAGAGGATTTTCATAAAGTTTTGAAACCTTCCACGCTTTGGCGAATCGTGCAACCATAAACGATACAGAGCCGCCGGGGACTTTAACGCAAGGGTGCAAAGCCGCGAACGGCGCAAGGAGTATGAACCGGAGAGATGCAGCGCGGGCTGATGTTCGGGGTCACTCCAATGAAGTCCAACGGGCCGAGGCTACCGAAGCTCGTATGGGGAAGTATAGTCCAATGGCAGTGATGACCTCGATCAACAATAGCCATCTGAACCAGCCATAGTTCCAGGATAGCGTCGCCACCAACACCAGCAGTCCCGAGACGATCATTACCGCGATCATTTTTAGGCCCCTTCCGGCGGATTTCGCCTCTTCGCTGGGCAGCGATAGCGGTACTGCGTTGCCTCCGAGACAGGCCAGCATCGCGTAAACCGGCAGGGCGATGATTCCTGGAATAAGCAGCGGCAGGTGGGAATTCCCGGCTCCCAAGAGACGCGCCAGCAATGCGAGCGCCCCGATCACAGGAATGGTCAGAACGAATAACACCGCCCGCCTGGAACCATCACACAATGGCCCCGGCCCCTTCATCGGGGCGACGCGGAATAAATCCGCCGCCTGCCATTGTTGCGAGTAACGCAGCAGATCGAGCGCCAGCAACGGTATGATGCCAATATAAATGCCCGTGAAGGCAACGGCAAAACCCGAGAATGCCGAAAAAGCTCCCGAGTTGCCGGGGCCATGGTCCTGGACCAACATGATGAGCGGCCATACCAGCATTGGGGCCAGGCCCGGATAGACCCGCAGCTTCACATCCCGGTCGCGGAACAAGTAGGCGGCTACGAGCAGAAATGACGCGCGAGAGACGGAGTCGCGTAACCACCAGCGTAATGGGGGCCGGCCAGCGAGTGTGTCGAGCCAGCGGCGGCGCGCTCCCTGCGGACGTTTTGTCAAAGAGGCTTCGCCCATGGTTTGCAGTCCCGTCTCGTAATCGCGCGCCAGTTTCTCAAAAGCCAGCCAAAGAACGGCGGCGGTGGCGACGATTCCCGCGACCGCAAGAATAGCCGAGGTGGCGGATCTGCTTCCGGCAATCGAGTCATCCACGCCGGCGAACCATGCGGGGGGCAGGAGGTAAACCCACCAGGAATGGAAGTTGAAATTGAATGTTCCGTGAAAGCGTCCAATTAATTGCGGTATCTGTCCGGCGAGGACCGCGACCACCGCCACAAGGACCTGGGCCATGGTCATCAAGCCATCCAACCGTTCGCGCCCGAACCAGCGGAGGCAAAGTTGATAGACCATTACCACGCTCCCCGCGCAGAAGAGCGCCTCCATGACGGTGGAAATGACATGGGCCAGGGGAAAAAGCCAACCGCCATCGCTGGCGCCAACGCCCGCAAAGAAACCGGCCAGATTGAATGCCCCCGCCAGCCACAGGGAAATTCTCACCAGCACGCCAATCTTGGCCCACAACAGCACTCGTGGTGTCACCGGGCGGTGCAACAGGATGTCGGCCTCTTCCTTGTTGAAGAGCACTTCGCCAGAGGAGGCGGCCATAAACATTCCCAGGAAAACCAGAGTCATCGCGTGCAAATAAAGTGACAGCGCAAATACCGGTTGGCCGATAAAGGCAAGCGCGACTAATCCCACGCCCGCATACATAAGGAGCACCAGCGATAGTTTGGACCCGACCGATTGTGGAGCGCCCTTCTTTTGAAACCCACGGGCTGAACGGCCTCGCAGAAACAACGTCAGAAAAAGGTTGTGCAATGTTTTTTCTGAAGACGGTACGGGCGCTTGGAGCGGCGATGGAGGGATGGGCGGAGCTTCGCTCATGGCCGAAATGTTTTGGCGAAATCCTGTGCGCGCTGTTCCATCTCCGTCCCGCCTGTAAGCTGGGTGAACAAACGTTCCAACGTGCCGCTGCCATGCGCCGACACCAGTTCGTCCGGACGGCCATCCAGGAGTAATCGGCCTTTGTCAATTATTATCACCCGGTCGCATACGCGCTCGACGACGTCCAGGATGTGCGAGCTATAGACAATTGTTTTGCCTTCGTGAGCGAGCGTTTGGATGAGCGCCTTGAATCCGACTGCCGCGTTCGCGTCCAGGCCGTCCAGAGGCTCGTCGAAAAACACCACGGGCGGATTGTGCAGCAGCGCGGCGGTGATCACCACCTTGCGCCGCATCCCTTTGGAGTAGGCGCCCAAGAGCTTGTCCGTCAGGGTTTCGAAGCTCAAATCGAAAAAGGCGATGAATTGCCGAATGCGCGCGCGGGCCGCCTCGGAGGGGATGGCGTAGAGGGCGGCCACCATTTCCAGATATTCCAGGCCCGTCAGTGATTCAAAGACCGCGCCCGATTCCGGCACGAAACCGACCCGCCGCTTCACTTCGATCGTGTCTTTCAACAAATCGAATCCGCAAATTGTCGCCGTCCCGCTTGTAGGAGCCAGGATTCCAGTCAGCATTTTCAAGGTGGTTGATTTTCCAGCGCCGTTGGGGCCGAGAAACCCGACGATTTGGCCCACTGGAATTTCCAGTGAGAGAGCATCGACGGCGGTCTGGCTGCCAAACCTCTTGGTGAGTTGTTGCAGGGAAATCATAATTGTCCCTGCTGTTTATCCCTCAAGATATGTCCTTTGGCGATGCAAAAGGCGGACCAGGAAAGTTGCCGTCAATGGAAAAAGTACAAATAGTGAGGATTCGTTAGCTGACCCCTAAAATAAAATCCAGTTCCTTCGGGCGGTGCCCGTCCGTTCGGTTAGCATTTTACCAATCAACGGCTGGAAATTTGCGCCTGGTATTGGGGAATCAGTTCGATGCTTTGGAGTGTGGCGACGGTTGGGGCGGTGCCGAAATCGGGGCGGGCGCTGTCGGCCATGTAGATGGGGGCGTCTTTTTGCAAAGGCAAAATCGCGATGCGAAGGTCGCCCGTGAGAATGTCCGGCGCGTGACGCTTCACACCGACGTCCAAGGCATTGCCGTTGCAAAAATCGTCGGTGATCAATTTTCCATTCAGCGTCACGCGGGCGACGTCGCCCTTGTAATGGAAACGAAGGATGGGATCGTTGCGTAAGTCGATGCCGGCGGGAAGGCTGACCCGCCAAACGGCCGCCTGCTCAAAATCCGAATCGACCGGGGCCATGGCGACGGGGCGCTCAATTTTTCCGATGGGAATTTCGCGGGGCGGGCCGGCGCTTCGCACTTGTGTGAAAGTGACGGCGAGATTTTCGGGTTTCGGCGCTGGCGGAGTGATGCGGTGGAAGTGGCCCTTGTCTTCGACGCCGACGCTCAAGTCGGCGGGGTCTGACGAAGTCAGGCGCAGATTGTCTCCGTCAATAACGAGGCCGGCGCGAGTTAGAAAGAGCCGGTCGCGGCCCTGCCAGTTTCCCTTGTAAAGTTGAAGGGAGTCGTCGGCGCTGAGGACGACGATTTTCAGGGTTCGACCGCCGGGTAATTGGAAACTGAGGTTGCTGCCGTCGGATGGCGGGGCGTTTGTGTCGAAAGCGAATTGGGGGGCGATGCCGTCGGTTTTGGCGAAGAAGACGGTGCGGATGTCGCCATCGTCAATGGCGGTCACAGGCTGGGCGGTTGCCCATAGCAATCGAACGCCTGGGGCAAGTTCGAGATTGAATGACCAGATTATGCACGCGCCGGAAGGGATGGTGACGGGCGCGGCGGGAAAGGCAACAGGGCCGGAAGGGAGGTGGATCACGAACTGAACGTCCTTTTTCGGAGGCATCTCCTGGAGGCGCTCGTAATTGTTCACGAAAACAAATCCGCTCCGACCATCGGATCGAACACTCCATCGTAATGTGTCGAAATCGTTCCGTGCGAGAGGGCCGTCGGGGATGGTGGCGGGCATCGCGGCCAAAAGCGGTCCCCATTCGTGCAAAAAAAGATGGAGACGACGTAACAGGTGATATTGCTCGCGGATTTGACCGTATTGGCCGATCGGGGCTTGAAAATCATAATTTTTGACTGGCATGTCGTTCCAGTATCCCGTCGCCTGCGATTCCATCAGCGTTGTCAATTTGCCCTCGGGGTTTACGCCCCCGTGATACATGTAATACCCGGGCAACGTGCTGCCTGAACCGAGTTTGACGAGCACAGTGGACTCAATGTCTTTGGGATCAATGAGAATACGGCGGTGGTAGCTGTTCATCATGCCGCCGCCAATCTCGCAAGTCAGATACGGATATTTTGTGGCGTCCAATGGGTCTTTCGTGCCGCCTTTGCCGGGGATTGCCTGGACGGTGGCGTCGTCCACTCGGAAGTTGGAGAAATGAAATCCCTTCCAGTATCCGGCTGGCATCGGGGTGAGGACGCGGTCCCAAAATCCTTCCGCATAAACGCCGTAGAGGGGCACGAGTTCGCCGAAGGGCATGTGACCGGTGGGTTTGTTCCATCCAGTTCGCGTGTAGATCGGCGCATCCAGGCCAGCCGCGATGCCGAGATGTTTGAGAGTTAACAAATGTGTGGCTGGTCCGTTGTATTCGTTCTCGAACTGGATGCCAATGATTGGGCCGCCGTCTTTCCAGAACAGGCCGTGAAGCTGTTTTGCAATTTCGCCGTAGAAGATTGCGACTTTCGCGAGGTAGTTCGTATCGTCGGAGCGGGTCCTCCAGCCTTTTTGCAACAACCAGTCCGGAAAGCCGCCATTACGCACTTCGCCGTGGTCCCACGGGCCACAACGTACAACGGCGTCCAGGCCGACTTCCTGGCAAAGCTGGATGAAATGCCGCAAATTGCGGGAGCCGGTCCAATCGAATTGTCCCTCGATTTCTTCGTGGTGAATCCAGAAAACGTAGGTGGAGACGATGTCAATGCCGCCGGCCTTCATCTTGAGCAGTTCCTCCCGCCACTCATTTTCGGGATAACGAGTGAAGTGAAATTCGCCCATGACGGGCGTCCATCGTTTTCCGTTGAGTAGAAGACTGCTGCTGTCGAGCGTGAGCGTCGCGCCATCCCGGCAGCGCGAATCGCCCATATTGAAGCCTTGCGTCAGCGGCGGATTGGGCGTTGTGACGGTGATGGAGCAGCAGTCGGCGGCGGCAATCGAACACGCGAAGCCAACGTGGCACGCCAACAAACCGAATATCCGCGCATCAAACCTGGTCACAGGAAAACTGCCGCCCTATGGCAGCGGTCCGGCGAGGCGGTAATACAAGTGCGATGCCGCGCCAGACACCGTCAGCATGTGGTTGCCCTGGGTGTTGGGCATGGCGGCCCAATGGACCAAGTCCGTTGAGCTTTGCACAAAGACGGCGGGATTGCCGACCCATGTCAGAGTGGCCGTGCCGTTCACGAGCGGGCCAATCTCGATGCCGCCAATGAGACTGCCCACTCCTGTGGCTTGAATCGTGAAGGAATCGAAATCAAGGGATGCGCCGGCAGTGCCGTAGTGCTGGAACAACAAGCCCGAGGCGGTGATTGGCCCGGTCAAATTTTGAGATGGCACGCCGCCAACACTCACGCCCGCCGTGCCCGTTAAAGTTACCGTCCTCCATTGCGAGGCGGCGGGGCTGTAGATTTCCGGACCTAAAGTGGTGAAACCCGTTGTATTTAAATCGGGATCGTTGGTCGGCTGAACCGGGGTGGCCATAACATACCACTGGCCGCCCTGCTCCACGGCGAATGAGGCGGATGCATTTGTGTACTCGGCGTTGCCGGCTTCCATGGCCACTGAAAACCCAATGGTGCCGGCGGGGTAAGTCGCGGGGTCAAATGCAACGAACGGCAGCCCTGAGAAACCGGTGTCGGTCGTCGTGGAAGCGTAAAAGAGGGAATTGGTCTGAACGCCTTCATACGCATAAGCGGCTCCCAGGCCTTCCAGCGCAGTGCCGATCTGATAAATGCGAGCGGGGGTATCCGATTGGTTTGTCCAGCCGATGATGCCCATGGGCTGGTTCGCGGTAATTGGCTGATAGAGTGGGAACGATTCGTTGTAAATCAGGCCGATCGGCGGAGCGACGACGGTCAGGGTGGGAGGACCGTATTCGCTGCTATCCACATTTGCAGTTCCAGCGGGGTTGGAAACGGTCGGGTCATAGCTTCCCTGGTCGGCGGGGCCGGCGTTTTGAATTGTGATTTCCGTGGTTTGCGCTCCGCTGACGATGGAGCCGGTGGCAGTGACGCCGTTGCTCAGATTAACGCCGTTGTCGTTGAACTGCCAGTTGTTGGTGAGCGGAAGAGTTCCGGCTTCCGTAAAAAAGAAGGAGGCGCCGCCGCCGGTATAGACGCTCTGCGGATAAGGCACATCCGGCTCGGAAGGGAAGCTGGGGAGGACAGGCGGAGTGGAATCTGTCACCACGGCAAAATAGTTCACATCGTATTCCGCGATTGCGCCGGTGAAGACGAAAACCAGGCCGGCGCCTATGATGTCGCCTGAGAGATTGGCCGAGGCGGGCGAACCAATCGCGGCGGAACTGGTGCTAACCGTCAGTGTGTTCCATTCCTGCATGGCCGTGCTGAATTGCAGGCCGTAGGTGTTATAAACGCCGCGGTTTGCGGCCAACTGGAGGGCGGAGGAACTGACGTACCATTGGCCGCCAGTCATCTCGACAGCAAAATAAATGCTCGCGTTGTTGGAGTTCGGGTTGGCGATTCCGGCACGGAATGACACGAACGAAAAGTTGGCCGGGTTGATGTTGGTAAATGGCAATCCCGACAAGCCGGGGACGTCGGTGGCGCTTGAGGTGAAAAAGCCGGTTGTCATGGCGGTGTTTTCGTAGGAATACAAACTCCCGCTTTCGTCAAGACGATTGGGATTGTCCGAGGTGGGGACGGTGGCAAACCATCCGTCTTGCGCCGGTGACGCGCCCGCGGGGAAGGGGCCAACAAAGGGGAAGGTTTCGGCGTATAAAATATCGTTCGGCAGAGGATTGACGGTCAGCGTGTTGGTTGCGTAATTGGTGCTGTCGTCCGAGCCATATAGATTGCCTACTTCCATCGAATACGTTCCCGCGTCCGCGGAGCCAGCGTTGGAGATGGTGAGGAGACTCGAAGTCGCTCCGGTGATAAAGGAGCCGGTTCCTGTAGGGCCGTTATTGACCGTGGAAGTGCCGCCGGCCGCTGCCTGTAACGTCCAGGTGTATGTCAACGGAGCGGTGCCGACAAATGCATCGACGGCAAAGGAGGCAGTCCCTCCGGCATAGGCCGTTTGACTGAAACCGGCGGCGTCAATCTTTGGCTTCACGTCGCCTGAATTGACCAGCGGGGTCGTGATACTGAAATTGGCATAATTAATTCCGTAACCGGAAGTGCCTCCCGTGTAAGCAGAGTCCCCGACCACCACGACACCGACGCCTGTGATTGAACCGGACAAATTAACGGTTGCCGGAGCGCCGATCGTCACGCTGCCCGTGGCATTGAGGGGACCTTCCTGGAAAGTCAGGAGGTTCCAATTGTTGGAGGCGGAATTAAAAACCAAACTGTTGCGGGTGAAGATAGAAGTGCCATTCGGGCCGTTGTTGGTAAGGGCATTGGTGGAGACATACCACTGGCCGCCGACTCCGGCGACGGCGCCGACTTGGACAGCAAAATAATCGGTCACCACTGTTGTGGAATTTGTCTGTGAGTCGAGATTCAGGACCACGCCGCCGGGGTAATTGGCCAGGTTAATATCGGTAAACGTGGCATCGCCGTCCGCGCCGGGACCGTTGGTATCGGTGGTATAAAAAATTCCGATGTCGCTGGCCTGATCCAGCGACGCATAAAGGACGTTATTGGTGCCGTTGATGTTTCCAAGCGGCGGAGGAGGAAACGTGACGCCCGTGCCGGGATCGAGGCTGCCCGGAGCAGCGTAGGAGCCGACGTAGGCAATGCCGGAGGAACTCCAGCCGACGTTAGTCACATCCGTGGCGCCGTTTTGAGTGCCGGTGGAATCGAAGAAGGGCGTTCCCCAGTCTTCCGAATAGATGGTCGAGGATGGCGCGGTGACGGTAGATGGAACGGAGGCGGAGACGATAAGCTCGTTGTAATTCCAACCGCCGGGGCCGACCTGAACGAGGCCGATGCCGGTGATCAAGCCGGATAGATTCGCCGAGGCCACAGATCCGATGGTGACGCTGTTGGCGTTGACCGCCAATTGGTCCCAGGCGGATGCCGCGGTCGTGTAGGGTGTGCTCGTGAGCGTATATTGGGGATAGCCAGGATTGGAGCCGGTCAAGGGGGTGGCGGAGATATACCATTGGCCGCCGACTTGGACGGCGAAGTAATTGACGGCGGTGCTGCCGTTATCGCCGGCTTCGACGGAAAGGGTCAGGCCGGTGTGTTCGGTTGGGTCGATGGCGTTGAAGGCGGAGTCGCCATCTGTGCCGGCGCCGGATCCGGAAATTGTGTAGAGCATGGCGGTTTGGCCGGCACCCATGTTGCTGAAATAAACGACATTTTGCGGCAATGGGCTGCCGGTGCCGGAGTCTGTCGGAGACGGCGCCTGGAAAATGCCTTCATAGGGTGGCCCGCTGGAAGGGGCAACAAGCGTCCAACCAATGTTTCCGAGGCTGGCGGAATTACCGTTGCTCGATCCCCAGTCTTCCGT
>DATAXU010000013.1:0-4920 GCA_036272955.1 Verrucomicrobiia bacterium | reverse complement strand
AAACAGTAGTCGATGAGTTGCCATTCGGCGTCCGTCAGATCAGAAGTGTATCGCATCCCCAGCTTATAGAGGTACGCGCTGTAAAGTACAAGTTAACGTTAAAGCCGGGGTTTCCTGAGTTTTAAAACAAGCTCTAAGAATTAGCCGCCCGGCCGCTTTGCCGATTATCGTCCCATCTCTAAAGATGGTTTGACCGCGCAAAAAAGTTCTTTCGACGCGGGCAGTCACATGACGGCCAATGTAAGGACTTTGAGGATGCCGATAGAACAAATCCTCTTTCTTGATTTCAAACTCACCGTTCACTTTTACCAACGTCAAGTCCGCATCGAATCCTGCGGCGATCCGCCCTTTTCCCGGCAATCGGAAGATTTGCGCGACGTTCGTTGACACGACTCGCGATATAAGCGGAAAATTCCCCCGCGAGAGAATTAATGGCAGCAATTGTTGCGCGCCAGAAATGCCGCCCCAAACCTTGAAGAAATCGGACGATTGTTTCATTTCCGAAGGCGAGGGCGAATGGTCAGAGCCAATGGTTTGAATCCTTTGGGCCAGCAATTCATCCCACAGTAATTCCCGTTCGGTCGCGGAACGCAGTGGCGGCGCACATTTCGCGATGCCGCCCAAACGTTCGACATCTTCACAGGTCAGAGTGAGGTAGTGTGGGCACGTTTCGCACGTGACGTTCACATTCGCCCGCCGGCCTTCCGAAATTAACCGGACGCCCGCCGCGCAACTGACATGCACGACGTGCAGTTGGCATCCAGTCTCTCCAGCCAATTCAATCGCACCCCCAATGGCCGCCAATTCCGCGGCGATCGGCCGAGAGTCAAGATAAGCTCGTGCGTCTCGCGCGATCGCTTCGCCTTTCAATCGCGCGGTAATGCTTTCGCTTTCCGCATGAACTGCCACGGGGAGATTGAGCGATGCTGCCCGCTTCATGCCTTCGCGTAAGGACCGTTCATCGATGCTGGGAAAGTCGTCAATTCCGCTGTCGCACATGAACGCCTTGAATCCGATGACGCCGCACTGCGCCAATTCTTCAAGGCGATCCAGGTTCGACGGAGTTAACCCGCCCCACAGCGCGAAATCGACAAATGATGCGGCCTCCGCGGCGCGGCGTTTGAGTTGGAAGCTTTCAGCGTCCAGCGTCGGCGGATGCGCGTTTAGCGGCATATCGAAGAAGAGTGTCCCCCCTCCGGCGGCGACTGATTTGGAACCAGTTTCGATTCCCTCCCACTCCGTGCGTCCCGGCTCGTTGAAATGAACGTGGGCGTCAATCACACCGGGAAAAATATGGAGTCCGGTGGCATCTATTTCCATGCGAGCAGGGCCGGAAATATCCGTGGCGACGAGTTCGATTTTTTCCCCGGCGATGGCGATATCAGCGGCAGCAACGCCTTCGCTGGTGACGACTTGGCCGCCGCGAATGACAATGTTATTCATGGCGCGCCGCAAGCAGCGAAATGAAATCTGACAATGTGGCGAGTGCGACGGCGATGTCCTCGGGCGCGGCCCATTCGTCCGGGTGATGGCTCAGTCCGTTTTTGCAACGGAGAAACAGCATCGCGACCGGCGTAATTTTAGCCATCACCGCAGCATCGTGCCCCGCGCCACTTGGAAGTGTCATCAATTGAGGTTGATGCTTTGTCGCGGCTTCACGCAACAGCGCCGACAATTCGGCCGAGCACGGCGCAGACGAAGTCTTTTGAATAATTTGCCATGAGCTTTCGATCTGCCGCCGCCGAGCGACGTCCCCCAGCGATTGTCTCAACGATTCGCACGCAGCCTCACGCGTAGCGTCGTCCTGATGCCGAACGTCCAGGCTGAGGCGAACAAAACCCGGGATGACATTGCTTGCGCCTCGCTCGACGGCAAGTTCGCCGACCGTCGCAACCAACTCGGGGATTTCCCGCGCCTGCTTTTCGACTGCAAGCGTAAATTCGGCGGCGGCGCACAAGGCATCCTTTCGCAAAGCCATCGGAACTGTTCCGGCGTGACCCGCGGTGCCCTGCAATTCGACCTGCACGCGAGTCTGTCCGGCGATGGCGGAGACGATTCCAATGGCATGATGATGGTGCTCCAAGACCGGCCCCTGTTCGATGTGGGCCTCAACGTAACCGATTAATTCTTTCGCATCGATGCGGCAGGACGACACGGCCAACGGATCGCCACCGAAAGAGCGAATGCCTTCCGCCATCGTAATACCATCGGCGTCAGTACGGTCCAAATCTTTGCTGTCGAAATTGCCGGTTACAGCGCGGCTTCCCAGATACGAACTTTGAAAGCGGACCCCTTCCTCGTCCGCGAACGCGATGACCTCGATGTTAAAAGGAACGGGACGGCGCAGTTGCTCGACGCATGCAATAGCAAGCAGAACGCCCAGCGCGCCGTCAAATTTGCCGGCGTTTCGCACGGTATCCAAATGCGAACCCAGGAGAAGTTTCCGAGCGCCCGGACGCGCGCAAGAATAATGCCCGATTAAATTGCCGATGGCGTCCTGCCTGACCGTCATGCCCGCTTGCTTCATCCACAAGCCGGCAAGTTCATTTGCCTGGCACATGGCAGGCGAGCCAAACGTGCGTGTCAGGCGACCTGACTCCTCGGTGATCTTGCCAAGCGATTCAAGCCGATGGACGACTCTTTCAACTTCCTCGATAAGTTGCATACGACCACGGTGAACAGAGCAGCGGGACGTGATACGATTCGCCCGCAACAAGCCTGACCCGAACCGGCACGCGATCCAAAAACCGCTCGGCAGGATGGCGCGCGAAATAATCGCCGACAAAAAAAACCAACTCATATTGCCCCGTGCGAAGTTCTTCGCCCCCGAGCAGGGGAAGGTCGGTGCGACCCTCGGCATTGGTTTGAACCGTTTTGAGGAGGCGCCGTTGCGGTTCGTCCACGGACCATAATTCGATTTGCATTCCCTCGGCGGGGCAACCGTCCGCGGTATCAAGAACATGAGTGGTCAATCTGGATGGCATATGTCACGAAGGCGAAGCGCGGCGATTTTGAAGATTTCCTCAAGGGCGGTTTGGATTTCCTCTTCGCGCGAATGGGCCAATCGCCGCGTGAAGGCCCGCGCTATGGAATCCTTATTGTTGAGGCGCGCGCATATGACGAATGGAAATCCAAATTTCTCCCGATAGGCCCGATTTTGATTTTGGATCGCGGAGTTTTCATCCGAGTGAAGTTTGTCGAGGCCGGCGCTGGTTTGTTCGCGGGTGGACTCAGCGGTCAACACGCCGCGAGCAGCCAAATCGGGATGCGCTTTGATTAATCCCAGTTGTTTTTCAACCGGCGATACGCGAACCACCTCGCACAATTGGCGGTGCAATTCGTCCACATTGGCAAAGGGACGTTTCGCGGCCGCTTCGCTGGCGATCCACGGAGAATGCTCGAAGACCGGCCCGATTACCCGGACAAATTCCTGCTGTGTCATTGAGTTCAATTCGATAATGCCGTGGTGCATTTTTCTCGTGTCAATTCAAGCGACCGGATTACGATAGCCGCCTCGATGACTAAAGCGACATGAAACTTTCCCATCACAGCTACGGAAAAGCGGCCGTCCGCGTCCTCAAAGTGGTCCGCGGCGGCGCGCGTCATTCCGTGAAGGAGTTGGAAGTTTCGGTGATGCTGGATGGCAGGTTTGGCGCCTCCTACACTCACGACGATAATAGCGCGGTCGTTCCAACGGATACGATAAAAAATACGATCCAGGTGCTCGCCTTGAAATATCTCGGACAAGAGACCGAGAAGTTCGGCGTCGTCGTGGTGGAGCATTTTGTCAGGACGTATTCCCAAGTCGCCGCCGCCCGCGTTGCACTTCGGGAACGTCAGTGGCAACGAATGATGATTCAAGGCGCGCCGCACCCGCACAGCTTTCTCGAGGCGGGATCGGGGATTCCGATTGCCGAGGTGACGAGCACAAAGGGGAAGACTGCTGTCGTTTCCGGAATCGACGATTTGCTGCTGCTCAAAACTACGGAGTCGGGCTTTGAAGGGTTTGCCAAGGACCCCTTGACGACGCTGGCGGAAACTAGCGACCGCATCTTTGCGACTCAATTGGAAGCGCGATGGACCTATCGCGGCAAACCGGCGAGTTACGGCAAAAGCAACGCCAGGATTTTGCGGGCGATTCAAAACATTTTCGCCGGGACCTACAGTCCGTCGGTTCAATCGACTTTGTATCAAATGGGAAAGGCGGCGCTTTCGGCGGTGGCGGAGATTCAGCAAATTACGCTGAGACTTCCCAATAAACATTACCTGCCGGTAAACCTCGCGCACTTCGGGTTGGAAAACAGGAATCAATTGTTCATACCCACGGACGAACCGTATGGGCGGATTGAAGGGACGGTTTCCAGAGAGTCTTAAATGAGAAATACGCAAAAGATCGTCTAAAAATCCAACGGTACGATTTTTCCGCCACCACCGGTTCACAACTTTCACATTCCGCTGGTGTTTTGCCACTGTGACGCTACATTTGATGCGCGTGAATTCAATCGTAAAGCGCAGTTGTTTGCTGGGAGGATTGGCCCTGTTGATGCCGCTCATCGCTGGCGCCAACGCGGAAATCAGCCCGGGCGATTCCAATCCCTATGCTGTTATCAGTGACCGGAATGTCTTTCATTTGAATCCGCCGCCCCCTCCGGAGGAGGCCGCACCCCTGAAACCGCCTGATTTGCAAAAGGTTCAGTTGTCCGGGTTCCAAAAGATTGGGGAAAATATTAAAGTGTATCTGGCGATACCCGCCAAAGACCCCAAGGACACCGCTTATCTGGCACTTCAGGCGGGCGAAAAAGGGAACGATGTGGAAATTGTCAAAATCCGCGAGGAAAAGGGAGAAGTGGACATCATTAACAGTGGGACTCCCATGACATTGACTTTGGCCAGCAACGGCGTTGCGACAAGCGGCGGAGG
>DATAXU010000012.1:0-60923 GCA_036272955.1 Verrucomicrobiia bacterium | reverse complement strand
GGCTTCCGCTCAGGGCGGTGCGGGAAACCATTTTAATAGTTCCTCGGCCACCAGTTCATGGCCCCTGCGGTTGGGATGATTGCCCTGTGCCATGTAATCCGCCAGGTGGCCTCCTGAGTGGGCCACCTCTTGAAAGCGCGCCAGGCTGTCCACGAGTCCAACGCCATATTCGCGCGACAGTCGTCGAATCTGTTCGGCTTGTTCATTGAGAGGATCGCGGGGATTATCAAGATGCGCGCGCAGATCGGGCGTGGGCGTCAATAAAAGGATTTTGACGTGGCGCGCCAGGGCCATTTCGATCATGGTCCGCCAGGCTTTTCCTGAACGCTTCAAACCGATGGCACGGTCGTTCAATGCGTAATCAATCGTCACCACGTCAGGCTTCAAGCTCAAGACATCGGCTTCAAACCTCAGTGCGCCGGACTCGGAATTTTCGCCGCCGATGGCGGTGACAATCACGTTTATGACGGCGTGGGGAAAACGCGCGCATAGCTGTTGATGCATCAGCGTCGGGTAGGCATCAAACGTCCGCACCTCTGGCGTTTTAAAATAGCCGGCTGGCACGCTGTGCCCATGGCAGACGATATTGACGGTGCGATTTTTGGGCCACGGTTTGGATAATTCGTCGCAGACGTTGCTGAGATAAACGCGCGGATTTGCCGGGGCGGTATCCGCAACCGTCGGGTTTTGACTCGCGCAAGAAGCGGCAAGAAGCGGCATCAAACTCGCGGCGATCCCAGCCAGTGTTTTTCCGCGGCAAATGCAATTGCGAATATTTTTCCAAATTCCTGGTAAAGACAGCGGTCTCATTTGCCAAGGATATTCGCAACCGCACCCGACCGCAAATCCCCGGTTAAATGCGGTGAAACCCCTTGATTACGCGGGCATAGGTTCGTGCAAGGCGGGTTGTGTGGCAATAATTGGGCGTTATTCCGGCGCGATGTGGTAACTTTTGAAAGGCGTCTATGACTTGCCTCCAGCCTTTCGCGGAAAATGTTTGGATCATGGACGGGCCTACTGTCCGCGCCTTGGGCATTCCGTTTCCGACCCGCATGATTGTCGTGCGTCTCGGGGACGGATCATGGTGGGTGAATTCGCCCGTGACGGTGGCGACCGATGTGATTGATCGAATGACGTCGTCGGGGCCAGTAAGATACCTGGCCGCTCCAACGAAGATGCATGTCTGGCGACTGGAGGCGTGGCACAAGTTGTTTCCAGCCGCGGAACTTTGGGCCCCTCCGCAAATTCCGAACGCATTCAAATGGCTGCCGTTCGCCGGCATTCTGGGGGACGTACCGCCCATCGGCTGGGCGGATTACTTTGACCAGCTTCTATTTAGAGGGAACTTATTCGTTGAGGAGGTGTATTTTTTTCACAAGAAGTCACACACGGTCATCTTTGGCGATTTCATCCAAAATTATCCACCGGTGAAGGGCAGGCCGTTGCGCAACGCGCTGTTCAAACTCGCGGGCGTCTTATCTCCGTGTGGCGGCGTTCCGATTGATATCCGGCTTTCTTTCACCCATCGAAGCCTGGCAAGGCGATCACTCGCAAAGCTTCTTTCATGGGACTTCGACAAGGTGATTCTCGCTCATGGGATATGCGTCGAGAAGGATGCAAAGTCCTACGTGGAGCGCGCCTTCGGCTGGTTAACCGGTTGATGGCGTTGCGCGATTCCGGCCCTTGGTGGATGTCTTCCGCTTCTTGAGCCGGGCGAGGTGGGCGTCTTGTTTGGCGCGATTTCCGCAGAAGGCCATGCTGCACCAGCGTCTTCCGTGCTGGCGTGTTTGATCGAGGAACATGAGGATGCAGTTTTGTCCGGAGCATGCTTTGACATGCCGAAAATCCGCCGAGGTAATGAATGTGGCGATTTCTTCGGCGATGGGCGCGAGTAAGGATTGGGGTTTGAGCCATCGGCGTCGCGCACGGAGACAAAATCTCGCAGCGGAAGGAGCCGGCGCCGGTTCCAGGGACCAAAACACTTCGTCCGCTTCCAAAAGCCGCTTGAGGGGGGCGAGCTGGGTCAGCGCCTGAGTTTTGAGGGGCTTGCCCTTGTGCGCTTTGACGAAGCCCCGGAACCACTCGCGCAACTCTCGCGCGTTTGCGGCCACGCGGTCGAGTTGCTTCGCGGACATGTTTGATTTTGCGACGGCGATGTCGTTGTCGGTGAGGAGGGCCGCCTGCTTCATCCAGGACAAAAAGTCGTCTCCGTTGCTCCACCAGTCGATAAGTTCATCGGCCGGTCGGGCCAGGGAGTTCAAGACATCGAGGCCCAATGGACCCGCGATGAACAAGGCGGGAGGCAGTGAACTTTTCGTCTTCATTTCGCTTCCTCGCAGATTGCAAACGGCCAAACTTGACCTGTCACATATAACCTGTTGGAAAGTGTTTGACCGGTTATGTCGCTGATGCTACGTTTTTTCATTGCGGGTACAATCCTAAAATAGAAGGGCGCATAATGAAAATCAACTATCGTACGACTGACGTCAATGGCATTAAGATTTTTTATCGGGAGGCAGGGCGTCCGAATGCGCCCACTTTGTTGCTGCTTCATGGGTTTCCCAGCTCCAGCCACATGTTTCGTGATCTCATTCCGATGCTGGCGGAACGATTCCATCTCGTTGCGCCCGATTTCCCCGGATTCGGGCGATCGGACATGCCGAACCACGGCAAGTACGAGTACACGTTTGCGAATATCGCAGACACCATCGCGGGATTTACCAACTCGATTGGACTGAAGAAATTTGCCATTTATATTTTCGATTACGGTTCGCCGGTGGGACTTCGCATGGCCCTCAAAATCCCGGACCGAATTTCCGCCATCATCTCCCAAAATGGCAATGCTTACGAGGAGGGTTTGAGCAATGGATGGGATCCGATTCGAGCTTATTGGAAGGACGCCTCGCAAGCCAACCGCGATGCCCTGAGGGCTTTTCTTAAACCTGAAACGACGACGTTCCAGTACACACATGGCGTTGCGGACACGAGCCTGGTTTCGCCGGACGGGCGCTCGTTGGATGACTTTTATCTCGCGCGAAGCGGCGCGGACGAAATTCAGTTGGACCTTTTCAAGGATTACGCCACCAACGTCGCGCTTTATCCAAAATTTCAGGAGTACTTCAGGAAATATCAGCCGCCGCTCCTGGCGGTTTGGGGGAAGAATGATCCGTTTTTTCTCCCCGCGGGGGCGGAGGCGTTTAAGCGCGATATTCCGAAGGCCACGGTGCAATTTTTTGACACGGGACATTTCGCGCTGGAAACGCATTGTCGTGAAATAGCGGACGCCATTGTTCCATTTTTGGCGGGAGCCGTTGGCAATTAATCAAACTCAACGAGGAGTCTCGATATGGCTGATCCCAAAATCACCGTCGTTCTGGTTCACGGCGCCTGGGCTGAATGCGCGAGTTGGACTGAAATAATTCTCCCTTTGCGAAAGCGGGGATTCGGGGTGATCTGCGCGCCTATTCCGCTAACGAGTCTTAGTGATGACGTTGGCGCACTGGATCGAGTGTTGGCGAGGGTTGCGGGTGACATTGTCGTTGTTGGACATGCGTACGCGGGTGCTGTCATTGGCGCCACGAGGAATGAGCGCGTCAAATTGCTCGTTTATGTGGCAGCCCTCGCGCCGGATGAGGGGGAAACTGTGGCGGATGTGTTTTATCGGGAACCTCCTCACGCCCAGGCCCCGAAATTGGCTCCCGATGACGGCGGATTTATTTGGATGCCGCGTGAAGGCTTCGAAAATGCGTTCGCCCAGAATGCAGCGCCGGATGTGAAGTCGATACTCTTCGCCACACAACGGCCAATCCATGTGAATTGCATTCAGGAGAAGGCTCCCCGGCCACTTTGGAAGGACACGCCGTCGTGGTTTCTGGCCGCCGAAAATGACCGAATGATTCCGGCGAAGACGCAGCATTTCCAAGCCGCGCGCATGGGAGCCACGGTGCGCGCTCATGCTGTCGATCATTCGCCGATGCTGACGGCGCCTGGCACGGTCGTTGACGTTCTTTTCGAAGCTGTCCAAACTTCCGGCAAAGCCATCCAGGCACATTAAGGGAGAAAGGGAATATGAAAGGCACTGTTGCCATAATCACCGGGGCAAGCCAGGGCATTGGCCGCGCGACGGCTTTGAGGCTGGCCAAGGATTTTTCTTCCATCGTACTGGCCGCTCGGAACGGAAATGCGCTGAAGGAAGTGGCGCAGGCTGTGGGTCAGGCGGGTGCGGAAGCATTGGCGATGGCGCTGGATCTTCGCGAACCGGCGGCGGACAAGGCTCTCGTGGACGAGACATTGAAACGATTCGGAAGGATCGATGCTCTGATCAATATCGCCGGCGCTGTTCCACAAATCGAACTGCTGGAGATGACCGATGCCCAGTGGGATGATGGGATGGCGTTAAAACTGCACGGTGCGCGGCGGATCACGATTCATGCCTGGAATGCCCTGAAGGAATCCAGCGGCTCGGTTGTTTTTACCTCGGGCAATTCCGCTGAGGCTCCCAAATCAGCCTACGGGGCAGTAGCGACGATCAATGCGGCCGTCATCGCGATGGCTCGCGCGTTTGCCGAACGAGGCATCAAAGACGGAGTTCAAGTCAACAGCGTGCTCCCCGGCCCTGTCTTGACGAACCGCCGCAAGACCTATATGGAAAAGTATGCGCCAGCCCACAACATGACTTTCGACGAAGCCATGGACGCGTTTCCCGCCCAGACCGGAATCAGCCGGTACGGGCAGCCTGAAGAGATCGCGGACCTCATGGCGTTTCTCGTGTCGCCACAAGCAAAATGGATGACAGGAAGCGCGGTGCGGATGGACGGTGGCGAGATCAAAGGCGTTTAAACTAGGAGACTATGAAGACATCCGTCTCCAATCCCGAAGAATATGACCTGGTCGTCCTCGGCAGCGGCATCGGGGGCAAACTCATTGCGTGGACGTCCGCCGAAAAGGGACAGCGGGTCGTTGTGATCGAGCGCAAATATGTGGGCGGCTCGTGCCCGAATATTGCGTGTCTGCCGAGCAAGAACATTATTCACAGCGCGAAGGTTGCGTCCTTGTTTTATCGCAGTGAGGAGTTCGGCATCAGCAAAGAGAACGTCCATATCAACATGGCGGCGGTGCGTGAACGCAAGCGCAAGATGGTCCGAAACCTCGTCGATATTCACCTTGAAAAATACAAGAAAAGCGGCGCGGAACTGGTCATGGGGACGGGGCATTTCGTTGGGCCCAAGACCATTGAAGTCGAATTGGCTGGCGGGGGGACGCGCAGGTTTCGCGGCAAGAATGTCGTCATTAACACCGGGTCGCGGGCCGCGATTGAACCGATCCCCGGATTGGCCGGGGTGGAGCCGCTCACGCACATCGAGGCGTTGGAACTCGATCAGGTCCCGAAGCATCTCCTGATCCTTGGCGCGGGCTATGTGGGACTCGAGTTCGCGCAGGCCTTTCGTCGTTTCGGCGCCGAGGTGACACTGGTTGATCGCAATAGCCGCCTCGTTCATCGCGAGGACGAAGACATTTCGCAGGGCCTGGAGGAAATGTGCCGGGACGAAGGCATACGCCTGGTGACAAACGCCAAAGTCACCCAGGTCAAAGGCAAGTCGGGCGATTGGGTGCGCCTGCTTGTGACGCGCGGTGATGCCGGACTGAACGTGGAAGGCACGCACCTGCTGATTGCGGGAGGGCGCGCGCCAAATACCAGCGGCATCGGTCTCGATAAGGCGGGGGTGGAGACGACCGAGCGGGGCCACGTGAAGGTGAACGAGCGCTTGCAGACGACAGCCAAGGGTGTTTGGGCAGTCGGGGATTGCGCCGGCAGCCCTTACTTCACACACATTTCCGCCGATGATTTTCTGATCGTGAGCGACAACATCGCCGGTGGCAACCGCGTGACGACCGGACGCCAGGTGCCGTTCTGCTTGTTCATCGATCCGGAATTCGCCCGCATCGGCTTAAGCGAGACAGAGGCCAAGGCGGGCGGCATTCCCTACCGGCTCGCGAAGTTGCCAATGGCGGCCGTTTTCCGCGCGATGACGATTTCCGAAACGCGCGGCTTCATGAAGGCCCTGATCGATACGAAGAGTGACCGCATCCTCGGCTTCACCATGTTCGGCGACGGGGCTGGAGAGGTCATGGCGACGGTGCAGATGACGATGCTGGCCGGCTTGCCCTACACAGCGCTACGCGACGCGGTCATCGCTCACCCCACCATGGCCGAGGGGCTTATTCCGCTGCTTTTGACAGTTCCAGCAAAACCGGCCTGAGGATTGTCGCTCCGGTTGTTGTGCGGCTTATCAAAGCCAGTTGCAGAACATGTCACGGACCGGCTCCTCCCCAAATTAGGTTCTTATGCATGACTCGATTGATTCCTGGAACCCTTATTGACAACTGTATCATTTTTGATACAGTGCTTTATAGATGAGAGCTGAACGTCCGCTTAAGGTGGTCTTTTACAAGACGGAGGCGGGCACGGAGCCGGCGCGCGCGAATGGCTGAAGGCGATGCCGAAAGAAGACCGCAAAGTTGTCGGCGCGGACATTTTGACGGCGCAATATGCGTGGCCAATTGGAAAACCGCTTGTTGACAATTTGGGTGACGGCGTTTGGGAAATTCGTTCGCGGCTCAGGAATCGCATTGCGCGGACGTTGTTTGCGGTAGTGGATGAGGAAATTGTTCTGTTGCACGGTTTCATCAAGAAGCAGCAAAAGTAGCCGCAAGATGAAGTGGATCTGGCAAAGAAACGTAAAAAACAATATTTGCAAAATTTATGAACAAAAACAAACATCGCGGGAGTGACTTCCGAGATTTCTTGAATGAAGAAGGGATCCTGGGCGAAGTCGAGGCGCGTGCGCTCAAGCAAGCGATGAGCCTGCAAATCAGCCGGCTTCTGAAAGAAAAATCACTCACCAAGACGGAAATGGCCGCTCGGATGAAAACGAGCCGTGCGGTGGTTGACCGTTTGCTGGATGCATCCAACTCCTCGGTCACCCTGAACACTCTGGGGAAAGCCGCCCGCGCGTTGGGGCGCAAAGTTAAAATCGAATTGGTGCCAACGTAAACTTTGCGCAGCCCTTTGGTCACAAATAAACCCCAGCCGAAATGGCCGAGGGTGCTTTTATCCAGATCATTTTCATAGCGCGCGGTTGATGTCGAGACGGCGGGTGGGGGGACGCAAGGCCCAGGACGCGATGGCGAAAATCGCGAAGATGAGCGGAGCGATAAACAGAAAACCGAATTTGCCGTAATCGCCGCACGCCGCCAGCGATGCGGCCGCGCCCGTAAAATCAAAGAACGCACCGGCATATGCCCATTCCTTAAGTCGCGGAAAACCCGGCACAAGCAATGCGACGGCTCCCAACAGTTTCCAAATCCCGAGAATCGTCACGAAATACGGTGGATAGCCAAGTTGCACTATGCCTGCGACGGCGTCCCGTTGGTGCGCCACTTCCATCACGCCACCGGGTAACAAGCCGAACACGACAATTGCGGTGGTGGTCCAATAGGCGATCGTTTTTGGTTTCATCATGCCTTTCGTTTTTGCTGCGATGTTTGGAATTCAGGAATTTGCCAACACTATTTAATAAATTGAACCGGCGCAGCATTTTTCCATCGCGCGTCGGAAAAATGGAAAAATGCCCACAGTCCTCCTTTAGGCTTGCGTTTTTAACGGTTGGAGAGAGAATTTCCGCCCTTTTTATGTATGGAAGCTGAAACATCAGAATCGCAGTCAACAGAGACGTTTTATAAGGCGCTGGCGTGGTTCCACGCCAATCAGAAACGTCTCATCATTGTAGTCCTCGTCGTGGCGGCCATCGGCTTGGTTGCCGGCATCATGGCGTGGAACAAGCAGCGCGCGGATGAGGACGCGAATAAGATGCTTTTTGAGCTTCCCATTGGCGCCAGTCCCGGGACGTCCATGGGGGAGCCTTCTCCGAGCGTTTATTTGAACCTCGCGGAGGAATATCCCAATACCAGCGCCGGCGAATATGCCGTTCTGCTTGGCGGGGAATCGCTTTTTGTGGACGGCAAGTATCCGGAGGCGCAAAGTGAGTTTTCCAAATTCATCGACAACCATCCGGACAGCCCCATGCTTGCGCAGGCCAACATCGGAGTCGCCGCGTGCCTGGAAGCGGAAGGCAAGATTCCCGAGGCCATCCAAAAATACAGGGAGGTCATTTCGCAGTATCCGAATGAACTGAATGTGGCGTCGCCGGCGAAGCTGACGCTGGCGCGCCTTTACGAAGATCAAAATCAACCTGAGCAAGCGATGTCCCTGTACGTGGACCTGGCGCGGTCGCAGAATCCGAACGATCTCTGGAGCACGGAAGCGCGCGAGCGGGCGCAAATATTGCTCGCCAAACATCCTGAGTTGATGAAGCAAACACAACAGCCACAGGCGGGAGCGGCGAACCCCTCGTTTTCATTTGCGCCGCCGGCGAAACCGGCTCAACCGGCGCCCGCGCCGCAGGTCAAGACGCAGAATTCCCCAATTAATTTATTGAGCGTCCCGAACACTTCCTCGAATTCGACGGGCGGGCACTAATGCGCCGGCCAGGAACTTTCGATATAGCTGTATGAATCTGACGCTCATCGGAACGGGTTATGTGGGGCTGGTCACGGGAACGTGCTTTGCGGAGGCGGGACACGAGGTCATTTGTGTTGATAAGGATGCCTCGAAGGTCAAGTTGCTGAAGGAGGGCGGGATGCCCATTTACGAGCCGGGCCTCGAAGAACTGGTGAAAAAGAACACGGCGGCCGGGCGGCTCCGGTTCACCGCCAGCACGCAGGAAGGGGTGGAGGAATCGGACGTCATATTCATCGCCGTGCCGACGCCGCCGATGCACGACGGGTCGGTGGATTTGAGCTTTATCGAGGGGGTATCGCGGGAGATCGCCGGGGCGATGAGCGCCTACAAGATTATAGTTGATAAAAGCACCGTGCCTGTCAAAACGGGCGAAAAGGTGGCGGAGACCATCAAGCGTTACTGCAAATCGAAGGTCGATTTCGACGTGGTCAGCAACCCGGAGTTTTTACGCGAGGGTTTTGCCGTCGAGGACTTCATGAAACCGGACCGGGTCGTCGTTGGCGTGGCTTCGCAACGGCCTGTGCAATCGATGAAGGAAGTTTACGCCCCTTACAATGCGCCGATCATCGTCACGGACATCAATTCCGCGGAACTGATCAAGCACGCGGCCAACTCCTTCCTTGCGCTGAAAATTTCCTACATCAACGCCATTTCGATCCTTTGCGAGGCGTCTGGGGCGAACGTCCAGGAAGTGGCCGCCGGCATGGGAATGGACGCGCGAATCGGGCGCAAGTTTTTGGACGCGTCACTGGGGTTTGGCGGCAGTTGTTTTCCGAAGGACCTGAGCGCGTTCATTCAGATTTCCGAGGCGATGGGGTACTCCTTTGGCTTGCTCAAGGAAGTGCAGCGGATCAACAGCGAACAAATGAGCCGGTTCGTCAAAAAAATCACCGATACGCTCTGGATCCTCAAAGGCAAGACCATTGGCGTGCTGGGGCTGGCGTTCAAGCAAAACACGGATGACGTGCGGACGTCGCCGGCGATTGAATTGTGTCATCGGCTTCAGAAGGAAGGGGCGGCGTTGCGCGTGCATGACCCGCAGGCGATGGAAAAGGCCAAGGCGGTGCTGACGGACGTGACGTACGTGGCGGACATGAACGAGGTGGCCGAAGGGTGCGACGCGCTGGTGGTTGCGACAGAATGGCCGCAGTTCAAGAAGCTCGATTTGGAGCGGGCGCGCAAGAACCTGACGCATCCGATCATCTTCGACGGCAGAAATCTCTTCGACATCAACGAGATGGAGCGGATGGGATTTCTCTACAAGAGCATTGGCCGGGGGAAAGCTTGATCATTGAGGTTGCGGCGGGGCTGGTCTTTCGCGACGGAAAATTGCTCATCACCCAGCGCAAGGCGGATGTTCACCTGGCGAACCTGTGGGAATTTCCGGGAGGAAAACGCGAGCCTGGCGAAACCTTCGAACAATGCCTCCAGCGGGAACTGGAGGAGGAATTGGGCATCGAAGCCGAGGTGGGGATTTTGGTCGAATCACTCACGCACCATTACCCGGAACGCTCGGTTCAATTGCAGTTTTTTCTCTGCCGATGGGTTCGCCACGAGCCGCGGCCGATCCATTGCGCGGACCTGGCGTGGATCACATTTGACCAGATCGACCGATACGAATTTCCCGCGGCGGACGCCCGCCTGCTGGAACGCGTCCGGCTGCACTGGATAGAATGGTCCACCAGCGTGGATATTTAAAAGAGAGTGGCCGTTCCCAAGTGCAACCAATCACTCGGGAACGGCCTTTATCCCCCCAAACAACAATGCGACTATAAGGCGCGCTGAAATCCTTGCAATCAGGCGGCCCCCTCTTTTTGCCTCATGGAAAACCCGATGAGCCGGCGCTTCGGTTAGAATTGGAATGTCACGTCGCTTAGACGCGCGCGAATTTCTCCGAGGACCCTTTGCTCATCCGCGGGATCTTTGGCGGAAAAGGTGACGCTCCAGCGGAGGTACGCGCCAGCGTCGTCCCAAGGGACGGTTGATATGAGTTTCTCGGTGATGAGCCATTGGGAACAGGACTCGGCGGTTTCAAATTTCCACTCGCCGCTTTTGCCTGACGCGCTTTTGGGGGCTTTGACGTAGAGGAAAAATGAGCCTTTGGGTTTGATGGCGGCGAACCCGGACTTTTTCAGGACTTCCACGAGACCGCCCATGCGGCGAGAATACTTTGCGGAGATTTTTTCGGTGATTTCCGGGTGGTCGAATCCGTGCGCGGCGGCGTGCTGGATTGCGAGGAACTGGCCGGAATCGGAGTTGTCCTTGATGTCGGCGTACGCTCGCACCAGGCGGGCGTTGCCGACGACAAACCCACACCGCCATCCGGTCATGTTAAAACTTTTGCTGGCGGAGTGGAGTTCAATTCCGATTTCTTTTGCGCCGGGAGTGGCCAGGAAACTCAACGGTTTGCCTTCAAATACCAGCGCGGCGTAGGCGGCGTCGTGGATTACGACGATCCGGCGCTTGACGGCGAAGGCGACGACTTTTGCGAAGAATTCCGGGGTGGCGCTGGCGCCGGTGGGGTTGTTCGGATAATTGAGCACGAGCGCCTTGGTTTTTCGCAGGACCTCGGCGGGAATCGAATCCAAATCGGGGAGAAAACCGTTGGCTTCCAGCAATGGCAATGGATGCACCTGGCCGCCGTAATATTTTGCGTGCGTGCCGAAAACGGGGTAGCCGGGGGTCGTCATCAGCGTGTAATCGCCGGGGTTGATGAGGGCGGCGGGAAGAGTCGAAAGGGCGGCCTTGCTTCCGATCGAGTGCATCACTTCTGTTTCCGGGTCGATTCCTGGAACACCGCAAACGCGCTCCATGTAACGGGCGGCGGCTTGCTTGAGGGTGTCGTCGCCGTTGTCGGCGTAGCCGCGGTTCTCCGGTTTGCGAACTTCCTCGGTCAGTTTGGCGATCACTTCGGGAAAGGCCATTTCGTCCGGTTCGCCGACGCCGAGATCGAGAATTTCCACGCCGGGGCGGGCAGCGAGGGCGGCGCGCTTGGCGCGTTTGATTTTTTCAAATTTATAGATCGCGGTCGATTTGCCGTAGTTTTTCCCGCCAATGCGCTCGGCGAACAAATCCTGCAAGTAAGAGTCAGACATAATGGATCGGTACGCTAGCGGAGTTGGAGCGCGCAGACAATCCACAAGGTTCAGGGAAAACCGGGCGGCGCAATCCGCCTCATGGCGCATTGCGCGAGAGAGGCGGAGTGCGAATCTTTAACGGGAAAATTACACTTCAACATTGAACAAAGGAATGAACGATGAAAGCGCTTGTTTATAGAGGTCCGCGCGAAGTGCGCGTGGAAGACGTTCCGGAGCCGCGGATCGAGCGGCATACGGATGCACTGGTGAAAATCACGAGCACGAACATTTGCGGTTCTGACTTGCACATGTACGAGGGACGCACGGACGTGGAGAAAGGAAAAGTTCTCGGGCACGAAAATTTGGGAGAAGTTGTGGAAGTCGGGGATGTCGTGGAGCGGGTACAAGTCGGCGACATGGTTTGCCTTCCATTCAACATCAGTTGCGGCCATTGCAAAAACTGCGAGCGCGGACTGACCGGGTTTTGTCTCACGACGAATCCCGGCACCGCAGGCGCCGCTTATGGGTACGCGGGAATGGGACCTTACAGCGGCGGCCAGGCGGAATATCTGCGCGTGCCATACGCCGATTTCAATTGTCTCAAACTGCCGGACGACGCCGAGGAGAAGGAAAACGATTACGTGATGTTGTCCGATATTTTTCCAACGGGCTGGCATGCGACGGAACTGGCCGGATTGAAGCCGGGCGAATCCGTCGTGATTTATGGGTGCGGACCGGTGGGGTTGATGGCGGCGCATTCGGCGATGATCAAAGGGGCAAGCAAAGTGATTATTATTGACCGGCACCCTGACCGTTTGCGGTTGGCGGAACAGATTGGGGCGATTGCGATTGATGATACGAAGGGATCGCACGTGGAGAAGGTCCTGGAATTGACGGACGGCGAAGGCGCGGACCGGGGCTGCGAATGCGTGGGCTACCAATGCCACGACCCCGCGGGCCACGAAGTTCCCAACATGACGATGAACGACTTGGTAAAGTCTGTGCGGCCCAGTGGGGGGATCGGCGTCGTTGGCGTATTTGTCGAGGAAGATCCAAAGGGCGCGGACAAATTGGCGAAGGAGGGGAAGATCGCGTTTGATATTGGGGCATTTTTTGGGAAGGGACAGCATATGGGAACCGGCCAGGCCAACGTGAAGGCATATAACCGGTATCTTCGCGACCTGATTCATGCGGACCGGGCCAAACCTTCCTGGATCATCTCGCACGAAATCGGGCTGGATGAAGCGCCGGAAGCCTACAAGAACTTCGATAGCCGGGAGAAGGGTTGGACGAAGGTGGTGCTGCATCCGGGCGAACAGCGGAGACGGACCCAAGCCAAAGGAGCGAAGGAAGAAACGCGGTCGCAACGGCAGTTGGCGCGTACGCGCTGAATTGAAAAGCGAATTGCGATGCGGGGGCATTCGTGCATAATCGCGCACGCATGAATGCCTCGCGTCTGGACGTTCGCAAAACGTACAAGCTGTATATCGGCGGGAATTTCGTTCGCAGCGAAAGCGGGCGGTCCCTTGCGGCCAAATCCGCGGACGGCAAGTTTCTCGATAATTTCGGCCATGCCTCACGCAAGGATTTGCGGGATGCCGTGGCCGCCGCGCGACCGGCTGCGGAAGGGTGGGCCAAAAAATCGGCGTATCTCCGGGGGCAGATACTGTATCGCGCCGCGGAAATGCTCAATGACCGCTCCTGGAGCATGACGGAGGAAATCGCGCGATGCACCGACACTGATGCCGCGGTTGCGCGGGAGGAGGTTGACCTGGCGATTGATACGCTCGTCTATTACGCGGGGTGGACGGACAAATACACGCAGGTCTTCGGCGCGGTGAACCCGGTTGCCACGTCGCATTTTAATTTTACCACGCCGGAACCAACTGGGGTCGTGGCGATGCTGGCGCCGGACGAGCCTTCGCTGGTTCCGCTGGTGGCGATGGCGGCGGCGGCGGTGGTCAGCGGGAACAGCGTGGTGGTTATCGCCTCGGAGAAATTTCCATTGCCGGCGCTCACGTTTGGCGAAATTCTTGCCACGAGCGACTTGCCGGGGGGTGTCATTAGTATTCTCGCGGGCAAGCGGGCTGAGTTGCTGTCGCACATCGCGGGGCACATGGACATCAACGCCATCGTCAACGGCGCCGGGAGCCCGGAGTTGCAGGGCGGCACGGCGATCAATCTCAAACGGTACGCGGAGCGGCGATTTTCGGCGGAAGAGTGGCTGGGCGGCGCGGGGTCCGACCCTTATTGCATTCTCGACACGATTGAGTTTAAAACCGCGTGGCATCCCATCGGATTATGAACCACGCGTTTTCGGCAGTCCCGACGGTCGATCAGGTCACGATTGAAGAGCGCGCGGCGTCGTTCACCAAACGGAGCATCAAGACGAGCGCCAAACTGGCGGGGTTGAAAACGGTCGTTTCGATGATGGACCTGACCACGCTGGAAGGCAAAGACACGCCGGGACGCATCGCTTACCTGTGTCGCAAGGCATTGCAGCCGATTGAACGCCAATACGAGACGCCGAGTTGCGCGGCAGTTTGCGTTTATCCGAATATGGTGCGGTACGCGCGGCGGTTTTTGGGGGAGGACTCGGGCGTGCATGTCGCGTCCGTCGCGACGGGATTTCCCAGCGGGCAGTATCCGTTGCGCACGAAATTGGAGGAGACGCGGCGGGCTGTGGGGGACGGGGCGGACGAGATCGACATGGTGATTGATCGCGGGGCGTTTTTGGCGGGGGATTACCGCAAGGTTTTTGACGAAATTGCCGCCATCCGCGAAGCGTGCGGGGCGGCGCATTTGAAGGTGATCCTGGAAACCGGGGAATTGGTGACTTACGACAACGTGCGCCTGGCAAGTCAAATTGCGATGGAGGCGGGGGGCGACTTCATCAAAACGTCCACGGGCAAAGTCCAGCCGGCGGCGACGATACCGGTGACGCTGGTGATGCTGGAGGCCATCCGCGATTATTTTTTTGCCAAGGGCGTGCGCATCGGAATGAAGCCGGCGGGGGGGATTCGCACGGCCAAGCAATCGCTGGCCTACCTGGTGATGGTGAAAGAAACGTTGGGAGACGATTGGCTGACGCCGGACCTTTTTCGCATCGGCGCGAGCACGTTGCTCAACGATGTGCTAATGCAGATCGTCAAGATCGCCGACGGCCATTATCAAAACGCCGATTACTTTTCACTTTCATGAAAAAGTCCAAAATCCTCCCGCGCAAAGCAACCGCCAAACGCCCGGTGGCCGTCATGGAACCGCCCGCCGTCCTGCGGGAAGCCAAACCTGTTGTGCCGGCGAAGGAGCGGCGTCTGCGGTTTGGGTCGCGATGGGATTATGCGCCCGCGCCGGAAACGGTCCCGGTGAAAATCGACCCGCGGTACGAATTGTTTATTGACGGGAAATTCGTCGCGCCGCATTCGGGGAAATATTTTGATTCGATCAACCCGGCGACGGAAGAGAAGTTGTGCGAAATCGCCCACGGGGACGCCACGGATGTCGATGCGGCCGTGCAGGCCGCGCGGCGCGCGTATGAAACGGTTTGGGGCAAAATGTCCGGGCGGGACCGGGGGAAATATCTTTTTCGCATCGCTCGAATCGTGCAGGAGAAGGCGCGGGAACTGGCGGTGCTTGAAAGCATGGACGGGGGGAAGCCGATCAAGGAAAGCCGGGACTTCGACGTTCCAATGGTTGCGGCGCATTTTTTTTATCACGGCGGGTGGGCGGACAAATTGCAGTACGCCTTTCCCGGCAAAACGCCGCGGCCGCTGGGAGTGGCGGGGCAAATCATCCCGTGGAACTTTCCGCTTTTGATGGCGGCGTGGAAGATTGCGCCGGCGCTGGCCTGCGGGAACACCGTGGTGCTCAAACCTTCCAAGACGACGAGCATCACGGCGCTGCACCTGGCGCGGATTTTTCAGGAGGCGGGCCTGCCGGATGGAGTCGTCAACATTGTCACTGGCACGGCGGAAACGGGGGCGGCGATTTATCACCACAGGGATGTCAATAAGATTGCTTTCACGGGTTCCACCGAAGTTGGGAAAATCATCGCGAAAGCCTGCGCCGGCACGGGGAAGAAACTGACATTGGAACTGGGCGGGAAGGCGGCCAACATCATCATGGAGGACGCGCCGCTGGACCAGGCGATTGAAGGGATTGTGTCCGGAATTTATTTCAACCAGGGGCATGTGTGCTGCGCGGGGTCGAGATTGTTTGTGCAGGAGGGCGTCTATGCGACGGTCGTCCGAAAATTGCGGGACCGCATCCAGACCTTGCGCGTGGGGAGTCCGCTGGACAAGAATACGGACGTGGGCGCGATCAACTCGTTTTCGCAACTGGAGAAGATACGGGAGTTGGTGCGTAGCGGGCAGGAGGAGGGGGCGGAGATCGAACAGTGCGAGTGTTCGTTGCCCGCCAAGGGCTATTGGTTTCCGCCGACGTTTCTGACCAACGTCACGATGTCGCACCGCGTGGCGCGCGAGGAGATTTTCGGGCCGGTGCTGAGCGTGATGACGTTTCGAACGCCGGAAGAAGCGCTGGAACGGGCGAACAACACGCCGTATGGATTGAGCGCGGGGGTTTGGACGGACAAAGGGAGCAAGATTTTCAAGATGGTCAACAAGTTGCGCGCGGGAGTGGTTTGGGCCAACAGCTACAATAAATTCGATCCCGCAAGCCCGTTCGGCGGTTACAAGGAGAGCGGGTTTGGGCGCGAAGGGGGAATCCAAGGGTTGTCAGGTTATGTCAAGTTGAATTAAACGCCGGGTTACTTTGCGGCGGGCGCGGGATTATTGGTGACAGCCGGTTTTGAGGAATCGGTTGAATTTTGATTCAGGCCAACCGAGGATTTTCCCAGGGGAATGTGGTTCAGAACGCCGGTGTCATAGAGCAGGGCCAATACCCACCAGACCAGAAACAGGAACACGAGGAGCTTGGGCCATACGGCGGTTTTCTCGGCGTAACGGTCGGAGACATCGACCGTCGAACCGGGCGGCAAATGGGGGATCTCCGTGAGGCGCTCGCCGAAGGGGACGTTGATTTTTGCGCGGGCGTTGATCGCCCATCCGTTGGCGTCGAGGATCGGGCCGAGGTTGCGCTGGCGGAGCTTCATGTAAGCGAGGATCATCGACGGCCCCGAAATGATGAGGAGGATGCCGATGACCACGAGCGGGAGTTGCCAGGCCGCAAATTTTCCCAAAAAACCGAGGAAAGTCGCAAAAGCGGTTGCCAATGCACCCAGGGCGACGCTCCCCAAGGCAACCACGCTGGGGTCGAAAGCGTTTTTGGCGGGCGCAGCGGCTGGAGCGGCGGCGGGCGCGGTGGCGGCTGTCGAGAGTTGCGCGCCGGCATTGGCATCGGCGGTGGAGGCGCGCTTGACGACGTGCTCCTCAACCACGCGGACGAGCTTTTTGTACGGCGTCCAAAACGCCTGGCGAAGGCTGACGGGGTTGCTGACGATTTTGGTGATCGTCGCGTCGTAGTCGCGCCAATGGCGGTCGTAAAAAATGCCATTGCGCCCGACCATCAGGTTGTCGTCGTCGCCCTGGGAAAAGACGGCGACGATGCTCAATTTTTCGGCGCCGCCGTGGCGGGTGCAATCGAGGTAGGCCAGATAAGCGCCGGCCAACCCGGCCATCGCGGCATGGCGCGCCGGGTCTTCAACGGTAAGGCAGAGATGGCACGTCCGTTGGTCCAGGAAAAGGACGCCAGCCTGGAAAACCGCGGGGACCTCGCCGGCATAGAGGTCTTTGAAGTTGACGAAGTTGACGCACAAGACGTAAAGCTCCGCGACGAACCGGATGAGCTTTTCAACGCCGGCGACGGCTGAGACCGCGGCGTCCTGGGCCTTGTCCTCGACGATGAGGGCGTTGATTTTTTCCCTGCCGCTGCCCGCCAGAATTCCGCGCACGCGGGGAACGCCGAGTTTTTCAACGGGGGCGCCCGCTTTTGCGGCGTCCCATTTTTCGAAGGGCGCCAGCTTTGCCTGGAGCGCGGCCCAATCGGATTCCGTCAATTGTAATTTTACGCCTAAAATAGGTTTGACCGCATTTTCCCGAAGGGCGGCGACGGCGTCGCTGAAGGCGGGATTGACGCCGGAATCGAGCGGCAGCGGTTTGGCGGGGGCGGCTTGCGCGAGCGGGAAATCCGCCGCTTCCGGAACGTTGATGCCGAGTTCCTTGGCGGTGATCGGAGCGTAATCCTCTTCCTTGCGATTGACGAGCGCGGCGGCACGCGGGTCGAAGGCGACGAGCCTGCAACGGCCAAAATAGTCATCGACTTTTCCGTGAATCGCCTTCACCGCGGCGACGGCGGCGGCCGTGCGATCGCCGAGGGGGAGGATGTTTTCGGCGTCCTGTTGGGCGGTTCGTATCCAGGCGTCGAAGGCTTCGCAGGCGGCGAAAAACGCGTCGGCTTTTTCCTGATCAATGCCGGGATTGCCGGAACGATCCACGACGGTGCCCATGCAATCCGCGATTTCCCGGATGATTCCGCGCGTGGCGTCCTCGGAGGCGGATTCGAGAATGATGACGCCATCGCCGTTGAGAGGAGCGGCGGCAAACATTTTGTCGGCGTCGGCAATGTCGGGCAGCGAAATGGCGGTGGCATCCGGGCGGCCCAGATGGGCGAGGATCAGGCGGGCGGTTTCGAGGATTTGCCGGCCTTCGGGCGTCGTGTCGTCGATTGCGTCGAGCGAGACGGAATCGGCGGCGCGAACGAGATCGTCCGGGTCTTTTAACATTGCGCCGGCCCATTTTACGGCGGCGATCAATTCCGGGGCGCGAATGCGGCCATCGTGATCGGTGTCGATGAGTCCGGCTGTTTTGGGGTCGAAGTGAAGGCCGTGGACAGGGCAGGCCAGGGCGACCCAGAGCTTCTGATCGAGTTGGTCGAGGTTTAAAAGATCGGCGCCGGTTTCCAGTTTGACCTGGTCAAAACCGCCGGCGCGGAAGAAGCGCCATTGGTGCGGAGTTGTGGGGGCGTCAGGCATGTGGCTCAGAATTTGTAGGTGATGCCGGCGATCAATTTGAGATCGTTTCTGAGGCGGCCAGCCGCAGGCTCGTTGTCGTAGGCGTCATCCAGGACAGTGCGCAACGCGAGCTTGTTGCTTTTATTGAGGGCGGCCTCGACGCCGATTTCCGCGTTGAGGATGTAATTGTCGAGATCGTTCGCCTGGGGCAAAACTTCGAGGGTTTCCCACAATTTGGCATGCGCGCTGATCTGGTAGTGGAGCGCCTGGGCGGCGCGGAGAATCGCATAGTTCTCGTATTGGTCACCGAGCTTTTCGGTGATGTAGCCCGGACCGCCTTCGACGCTCAAGTCGAGCGTTTTGTTTTTGATGAGATAATAGCCGACGCCGGGACCAATGCTGAGGCGATATTGAATATCGGCAATGCCGTCGTGCAAACCCTCGACGCGGAGATAGCCGTAAAAATGGTCGGTGAAGCTATGATTGTCCTGGACGGAGCCGCGATCGGAGTCGGCGGTTTCCTGGGAATTGCCTTCGCCTTGAATCTTGGAGGTGCCGTAAATGATGTCCGCGCCCAGCTTCAGGTCGTCATTGGTCATTTTCCTTTCGGAGGCGACGGAGAAGGCGAAGAGGGTGGTATCGGTATTGCCGCGAGTGAGGGTCAGGCCGACGGTCGCGGAGGTTTGCCAATTGGTCGCCGGGGATGCGGCGGTTTGGGCATGGGCAGACAAGACGGACGCGGCCAAGACCGCAAAAACTGCAGAGATCGAATTTTTTACGGTATCTATCATAAACTAGCGATTATGGTGTTATCGAAGGCGGGGCGAACTTTATAAAAGTTTTGGAGGAGGGCAAGGAAAATCCATAATGTACTTGGCCGTTTCGAGGGCGGAAGCTTGATTAACCTTGATTAGCCTTGATTGGCCAAGGCCTCGGCGGGTCAAGCCTCCACGCTTTTCGCTTGCGGAAGATGCTGCAAGGGAGCAATTTGCGAGCGGAGATTTAAGGGGGTTTGACTCACTTTGACCGGCCTGACAGACCGGAAGACGTCGAGCAATCAAACCGGCTGAACCTTGATTCCTTTGAGTAGCGGTTTGGCCAGGGTTTAATTAGCCTTGATTAACCTTGATTAGATTTGGTCGAAGGGGAAGGGAAACAGACCACTTGGCTTTAGCGCGAACCACACTTTCAAAGAACAAGCCCTGACGGCAATTACCTTTGGACAGGAATGAGGGCGTTGGTATTCATACGAATGTGTGGTGTCCCATATTATAAGGGGATATGGATATGTCAGTGGCGCATTGAGTTTCTCAGCGCGCTGACGGCGGCGGACTGGGCGGGGTTGTTTTGCGAGAAGTTGTCCAGAAGGTCGTTGGCTTCGTCGGTCTGGCCCTGCTTGTTGAGGAACCCGGCATAGTCGCGGACCGTGCCAAGGTCGTCGGGCCAGAGGTCGAGCGCGGTTTGATAGAGTTGGTCGGCGGCATCGGGAAAATTATTGTTGGCCAGCAGATTGGCCTGGGCTTGTGCGTCATGGGCGTAGGTTTTCAATTCGGGGTCGGAAGGGGGGTCGTCCGAGGAGTTGACCAGGGTTTGGGCGGTGGTTTCCCAGTAGTTTACGGTTTGTTCAGCGGTGTCGGGAGTTATCGTGCTGTCGCCGGTGTTGGCGCCGAGTTCCATGATCGGACCGAGGGGGGTGCCGCCGGCATAGGTGGACGGGATTGGGAAGGATTCCTCCATGGCGAATGAAAGATCCGGGTTCTGTTGGACGAGGTCCTGCAGAAGAATGCCGTTGATTGCCATTACGGAATTGACTCCTGTCACGCTGAACTTGCCGTTATTCTGCGAGACGTTTTCTCCGGGCATGAGTTGTGGCGGTTCATCCGGGAAATTCTGGTCGTGCTGCATTCGCGCTTGAGCATCGCTTGTGTACTGGTCATAGGCTTGCTGGAGTTGGTCTCCCGTCAGGGTGTCGATTTGGCCGCCGTAAAGGAATTGGATGTAATTAAGGTAATTTTGATCGGCAAGCGCGTTCTGGGTCAGCATGACATGTTGGTCGCCATCGCCGGTTTCGTTGAGCATGGTGGGAATAAAACAGCCGGGGTCGGTGCCGCCGACATACACCATGCCCGGTTGAAGCGAGTCGATGATCGAATTGCCGTAATCCAACAATTGCTGGGCCGGCCACATGCGGACTTGCTCGGCGGCGCCATAGGCTTCCACCACAGGCCGCCAAAACGGAGCCAGATCGGGTGAGTTCGTCGTGGAGTAATCATACTGACCGGCGCGGGTCGCGAGGGCGTGGAATTGTGCCTTGGTGGCTTCCCAGTCGTCGCCCTTCAGCAATTCAAAGAATTTTTCAATTTCGGGCGGAACGGAGGTCTTGTGGAATTTGGCGATCCGCTCGACCAGAAGCTGGCGCTTTTTTGCGAATAAGGCGAATCTTTTGGCGACGATTTGTTCGGCGGACAATTTCTTGCGGGGGCGGAGACGCGCCATTGGATCGTTTCCTCGCGGTGGACCGACGTCGGCGTTGGCGGCGATTTCGCGGGGCGTCTTTGGATTCGTTTCCCGCCCCGTTTTTTCGCTCGGGAGCCAAAGGCCGATGAGCATAGCGAAAATCAGCGTCGCGGCGAGAATTGCCGCCCTGGTCAATGGAGTTGCGGGTTTCATATAATCAATAAATAGACACCGCCCGGGCGGCGTTTGTATAACGCCCAAACTCCTCTTTCGAAATTACGGTCGCCGATTATCCTGTGCGAATTGGCGTTTGACGGGTGCTAATATGAAAGACGATGACTTCGGATTCACAATTGCTCGCGCGGTATGCAGACGCCGGTTGCGATGAGGCTTTCGCCGAGCTTGTCCGGCGGCACGTCAACCTGGTTTATTCCGCGGCGCTGCGGCAGGTTGGGGGCGAGGCGCATCTGGCGCAGGATGTCGCGCAAACCGTGTTCAGTGATTTGGCGCGCAAGGCGTCGTCGCTGGCGCGGCGGCCCAATTTAACCGGCTGGCTTTATACGAGCGCGCGGTTTGCCGCCGCCAAAATCGCGCGGACGGAACAGCGCCGGCGCAGCCGCGAGGAACAATTTATGCGCGAACCAAACCAAGCGGCGCCCGAACCCGATTGGGAAAAGCTCCGTCCGGTGCTGGACGAGGTCATGCACGAACTCAAGGAAACCGACCGGGAGGTTATCCTGCTGCGTTATTTTGAAAATCAGGCGTTTGCCGAAATCGGGGCGCGATGCGGGGTTAATGAAAACGCGGCGCGGATGCGCGTGGAGCGGGCGGTCGAAAAACTGCGCGGAATGCTTGCAAAACGGGGCGTGACCACGGCCATTGAACTGGCCTCGGTGCTTTCCGTTCACGCGGTTGAGACGGCGCCCGCCGGCCTGGCAGCGACGCTTGCCAGCAATTCGCTCGCCGGCGCGGGCGCGGGGTCGGCGGCATTCTGGAACGTTCTGAATGCAACGAAAGTAAAACTCGGGTTCGGCGTTCTTGCGGTGACTGGCGCGGCCGTGGCGCTGATTGTTCAAAATCAGGCCCGGGCAAATTTGATTGCGGCAAACGAAACCCTGGAACAGCGAATCGCCCAGTTAAAAACCGACAATGAAGGTCTCAGCAACCGGCCGTTGAAACGCCCGGCCCCGGCGACGGAGCAGTTGGATGAGTTGCTGCGTCTTCGCGGGGAGGCGGGCATGCTTCGGGAACAAACAAACGAGGGCGCGAGACTTCGGGAGGAGAATCGAAAGCTCCATTCGCAGGCCGCGGCGAAATCCGCGATTTATTTGTCAGAGGACGACCAGTTTACGTTGCGACAAGCGCATGCGCTGGATGGGATGAACCATGTTCTCGATGCAGTAAAAGATTACGCGGCCAGTCACGGCGGGAAATATCCCGCACAAATTGAGCAGCTTGGAAACTTCGGGATTCTTGGGACTTCAGCCTGGTCCGGCCACCTCACGCTGAATGATTTTGAAATTTTGAAACCGGGCATGACGGATATGGGGCACAAGGTCGTGGCCGGCCTTCGGAACGCGATTCCCAGGCCCGGGCGCGCGTCGGTGATGATATGGGGTGGATTCGACGATGATGGCCTCCCTTTTACCGCGGTGCTCAATTATGGGTTACCTGATCCGTAATGAACGCACGCAGGCGCATTTTGGAATTATGAACGCGGCCCAGATTAAAATCGGTCTTGCTGCCGCCATCGTGCTGGCCGCTTCGACCTCGCTGATGGTTGAACATCGCGATTTGGAAAGGCTGGGCGCGGCGCACGAATCTTTGATGCGTGAAGCCGCCCGATTGGAAGCGGCGAACAAAATTTTATCCGCCGATGGAATACTCGCAAAAAGCCCGGCGCCATTGCCCGACGGACAATTCGCCGAATTGCTTCGGCTTCGGGGCGAAGTTGGGATGCTTCGTGACGCGACGAACGAATTGGCCGGACTGCGGCGGGAGAACGGCGAATTGCATTCGCAAATTGCCGCGGAAAGCGAACGCGTTGATGAACTTTCCCCGGAAGACCAATTCACCGTGAAACAGACGCACGTTCAAGATGCGGCGAATGTGATTCTAAATGCCATCAAGAATTACGCGGGGAATCATAGCGGGCAAATCCCGAGAGATTTTGATGACCTTGTCGCATCCGGCGATATCGGTACAACCAATTTTGCCGGGAATCTTGGGTTGGATGATTTTGAACTTATGAAATCCGGCGCAGTCGATGAGGAGGGTCGGAATATCGTCTTTCGGAACCGGATTCCGGTACCCAAACCGGGTGAAGATCCAGTGTGGGTTTATGGCACGCTTGGTGACGGGCGGACGGGGATCGTCATGACGGCGGCGGATTTGGCAGATGCAAACGTCAGCTTTAACCCTGCTACGAAGGCGCGCAGGCAATAGCTTCATCGGGTTTCACAACTTCAGTTTTTGGACGAATTTGCCGATTGGGAAGGGGATGACCCGTGTCTCGTGCGAGCGGGCGTGAATTTGCATGATGACAACGCAGACAACGGGCGGCGAAAACGTTCCACCCAGCCTTACGAGCAGCAGGCGAATGCTTATTGTGGATGATGACCCGGTCATCCGCATGATGTTCCACGAAATATTTGCGCGAGCCGGGCTTGCCGGGGAATCGGCCTTCGAGATTGATTTTGCCTCGCACGGAGAGGAGGGGTGGCAGTTGGTGCAAAAAGCGGTGGACAGCGACCGACCCTACACCGTCGCATTCATTGATGGAACGATGCTGCCCGGCTGGGACGGGCTGGAGACAACCTCCCGCATTTGGGAGGTGGACCCGGACGTGCAAGTGGTCCTTTGCACCGGGGACAGCCGGTTTAACTTTGAGGAAATCGTTCGCAAGCTGGGCCGCTCGGACCGGTTTGTTATTTTGCAAAAACCGTTTGCCGCCGTGGAAGTGCAGCAGATGGCCAGCGCGTTTGTGGAAAAATGGACTGTGCTGCGACGTTTCCGGGAGGCCAACCACAGCTTGCGTGAAAGCGAGCAGCGGCATTTATTCGTGGCCGATGAAATGGAGACGTGCGTTGCCGAGAGGACGGCGGAATTGGAATCGACGCGCCGGCGGCTGGAGCATTTGCTGAGGTCAAGCCCGTCGGTGATTTATTCGCAGAGAGTGAGCAATCCTCCGCGGTTCACCTTTGTCAGTGATAATTTCAGCGCGCTTTCCGGGCATACGGCCGCCGAGCTGATTCATGGAGAGGGTTTCTGGCTCCAACATTTGCACCCGGAAGACGCCGCAAGAATTCGCGCTGAACGCGCGCAGATTTTTCAATCCGGCCATCACGCGACGGATTATCGGTTGCGCCACAAGGATGGCTCGTATCGCTGGGTGCGGGATGATGCCCGTGTAATACTTGACCAAACCGGCACGCCTGTGGAAATTATTGGGTCGTGGAGCGATATTAGCGTCCGGAAAAGCGTTGAATTGGAGCAGCAGAAGATGGAAGTGCAATTACGACAGGCGCAGAAGCTGGAGGCCATCGGGCAATTGGCGGCGGGGATCGCGCACGAAATCAATACGCCGACGCAATACGTCGGCGACAACACACGCTTTTTCAAGGATTCGTTTGAAAACATCCGCAAAGTCCTCAAGAGCCACGAAGAATTGATTGAGGCGGCCAAAAAGAACGCAGTTACTCCTGAGGTCCTGGAGCGCGCGCAAACCATTCTTGCCGAATCGGATTTGGAATATCTCTTTGAGCAAGTGCCGGCGGCCATCAATGAAACGCTGGAGGGGGTCGAGCGCGTCACCAAGATCGTGCGGGCGATGAAAGAATTTTCGCATCCGGGAGGCAAGGAGAAATCGCCGGCCGACCTGAACAAAGCGATTGAAAGCACTGTGACGGTGGCCCGCAACGAATGGAAGTATTTGGCGGACATGACGCTGAATTTTGATCCGCATTTGCCGAGCGTGCCTTGCTTTCTTGGGGAGTTTAACCAGGTCATATTGAATCTTGTCATCAACGCTTCGCACGCGATCGCCGATGTTGTCAAAGAACAACCGAACACCAAGGGGAAAATCACCATCAGCACGAGGCGGGATGGAGATGCGGTGGAAGTGCGGGTGGGCGACAGCGGGACGGGGATTCCGGAAAATGTTCGCGCGCGGATATTCGAGCCGTTTTTCACCACCAAACCCGTTGGCAAAGGGACAGGGCAGGGGTTGTCCATTGTCTATACCAACATCGTCAAAAAGCATGGCGGCAGCGTCACTTTTGAAACGCAACCTGGGCAGGGCACCACATTCATCATCAGGCTCCCCCTGGCGCCGCACCAATGAAAAAAGTTATATTCGTCGATGACGAACCGCGGGTTTTGCAGGGACTTCAACGCCAGCTTCACGCCATGCGCCGCGAATGGGACATGCAATTTGTTGACAGCGGGGCGAAGGCGCTTGAATCGATGGCGCGCCAGCCGGTCGATGTGATTGTCACGGACATGATGATGCCGGGGATGGACGGCGCGCAATTGCTCAGCGAGGTGATGAAACGCTATCCGAATTCGGTGCGGCTGGTGCTTTCCGGTCATGCCGACCGCGAGGCCGTGCTGCGGTTAATCGGGCCGGCGCACCAATATCTTTCCAAGCCTTGCAACGCGGAGGAACTTCGATTCGCGATCGTGCGCGCGCTGGCGTTGAAGGAGTTGCTCGGCAATGAGCAGCTTAAACAATTGGCGTCGCGCGTCAGTTCGTTGCCGACGCTTCCGGCGCTCCATCAGCAATTGACCAACGAACTGGCGAAGGAGGAGCCGTCGGTGGAACGGGTGGCGGAAATCATTTCCAAGGACGTAGGAATGACCAGCAAGATACTGCAATTGGTCAACTCGGCGTTTTTCGGATTGGCGGAATCGGCGGCCAACCCGTTGGACGCGGTGTTTTACCTGGGGTTGAGCACGATTCGGGCGCTGGTGGTTTCGGTGCATGTATTTTCGCAATTCGATTCCGCGACCATCAAATGCTTTTCCGTCGAGCAATTGGCGCAGCACGGGTGGCGGACGGCGCTGGCGGCGAAGAAAATCTCTGTGATGGAACACGGCGATTCGAAGCTGGATGACCAATGTTTCCTCGCCGGGTTGCTGCATGACGTAGGGCGTCTGGTGATGGCGGCGGGGTTGGGTGAACAGTATGACGCCGTTTTTGCGCGGGCGACGGAAAGCAAGCGGCCCTTGTGGCAAGTTGAGCGCGAAGAATTTGGGGCGACCCACGCGGAAGTCGGCGCCTACCTGCTGGGCCTTTGGGGACTGCCGAATCCGGTGGTTGAGGCGGTGGCGTTGCACCATCGGCCGTGCGATTCGGCGTTTCGCGGGTTTTCCGCGGTTGTGGCCGTTCATGTCGCCGATGCGCTGGCGCACCAAAGCGCGCAAACCCCCAGCGGCATCGCGGGGCAGATTGACCAGGAATGCATGGAGGCGCTAGGATTGGGCGAACGGCTGAAACTTTGGAAAGAGCGATGCTCGGATAATTTATGAGCGCAAAAATCCTCCTTGTCGATGACGACGCCAACCTGCTTGCGGCTTGCGAGCGAAATCTGCGGCGCAAATTTCAAATCGAAACCGCCCAAAGCGGCGAAGCGGGCCTGGCCAAAATCGCGGAGCGCGGGCCTTTCGGCGTGGTGGTGGCGGACCGGCAGATGCCGGGGATGGATGGCGTGCAGTTTCTTGGGATGGTCAACGAGCGGGCGCCGGACACCGTCCGCATCATGCTGACCGGCAACGCCGATCTGGAAGGGATCATTCGGCTTGTCAATGAGAGCAATATTTTCAGGTTCCTGACCAAACCTTGCCCGCCGGAACTCTTGGCCAAGGCGTTGCAGGATGCCGAGGCGCTTTACCAACTGACCATTTCCGAAAAGGAACTCCTCAACAAAACATTGAGCGGCAGCATTAAATTGTTGACGGACATCCTTTCCATGGTGGAAACGCAGACCTTTGGGCGCGCCCAATTGTTGCGCGACGCCATCGGAATCGCCGCGGACCGCCTTGGGCTGGACAACGCATGGGAAATCCACCTGGCGGTGATGCTGGCGCCGATCGGCAATGTCACCGTGCCGCCGGAGGTGTTGGTTCGGTCGCGAGCGGGGCATCCGCTTTCGGAAGTCGAAGAACAGATGCTGGCGCATGTTCCTGAAACGGCGGCGCGACTGCTGGCGAACATTCCCCGACTGGAAGGGGTGGCGCGGATCGTGCGGTACCAGGACAAAGGTTTTGACGGCTCAGGATTTCCTCTTGACGACGTGGCGGGGGAGAAGATTCCGTTGGGGGCGCGTCTGTTGAAAATTCTGCTGGACTCGATGGAACTTCAACGCAGTGGGACGCCGCAGGCGGAGGCTTTTGAGCGGATGCGCCTTCGGGCGGGTTTGTATGATCCGGCATTGCTGGCTGTCTTGCGAAATGCAAGTGACGGACGTGCAGGGGGGAGCATCCAAGCGGCGAATTTGAGCGTCGAAGTCACCGTTAATAATCTTGTCAAAGGAATGGTCCTGCGATCCAACATGGAAACAAAGGACGGCACGTTGATTTTGCCCGCCGGGCATCAAATCAGCGAGATGACGCTCATGAAAATCCGGAACTTCGACAGTGTTGTGGGAATCAAAACTCCGATTCTGGTGGAAAGCGTTGCGGCAGGCTGAGCGGTTACGACTTTCCGATCAGCATTCCGACGAGGAAAACCAGGGCGCCGCCCAATCCCACTTGCACGAGTGCGGAGGAGAGGGGGGTGTCCATGAACCGGTGGCGCACCCAGGAGATGACGCCCAGTTCAACGCAGACGACCACCACGGCGATGATCGTTGCAGTTTGCACATTACCAATGAGAAAGGGGAGCGTGTGGCCCAAACCGCCGAGGGCGGTCATCAGCCCGCAAACCACGCCGCGAATCCACGGATGGCCGCGACCGGTCAGCGTGCCGTCGTCGGATAGCGCTTCCGCAAATCCCATGCTGATGCCGGCGCCGAGGCTGGCGGCCAGGCCGACGAGGAATGCCGGCTCGCTTCGGTGCGTCGCGAAGACCGCGGCGAAGAGGGGGGCCAGCGTGGAGACGGAGCCGTCCATCAATCCGGCAAGGCCGGGCTGGATGACTTGCAGCGCAAACAGCCTTTTCTCGCGATCGGCCTCGTCGCTGCTGAGGCCGGCTTCGGCGATTTGGCCAGCGGCATCGGCGTGATTGCGCTCCTCTTCGGCGAGGTCGCCGAGCAATTGGCGGATGCCGGCGTCGGTTGCCTGGCGGGCGGCGGCTTCGTAGAATCGTTTCGTTTCCAGTTCCATTAGCTCGGCGCGTTTTTGGGCGGCTTTGACGCCGAGGGGGCGCATTTGCCAGACGGGTTTTGTTTTGACGAATCCTTTGATGTCCTCGCGGCGGATCAGGGGGACGTGTTCGCCGAAGCGGCTGCGGTAGAGATCGAGAAGGCGGTGGCGATGGCCGTCCTCTTCGCGGCGGAGTTCGCGGAATTTTTCGGCTTGTTCGGGAAAATGTTCGCGCAAGGCCTCGGCAAAATCGTTGTAGGTGCGGGCATGGTCTTCCTCAAGGCCGACGGCGAGGGCCAGGATTTCACGTTGGTCGAGACTTTGAAACGATCTCATAAATTCGCGTAAATTCGCGTAAAATCTCAAAACTTCAGGTTCCAGTCGTCACGGGAATACTTCTCCGCGACCAGGCGCCGGCAATCGGGGACGTTCCCCAATTCTTCCGCGGCCGACCAGGCGTCGCGCAGGGCGGTTTTGACGGCCTGGGCGGGGACATTCAGGTTCATTAGGAAATGAGCGTGCGGGCGGCCCCGCCGATACTCTGGCTCGCGGGAGGGCATTGTCAAAAAATTTTCCATCAAACTGAAGTCGAAGGCCAGCAGGAATGTGCCGTGAAAAATAAGGGCGCACCGTTTGCGGCGTTGGGCGTTGCCGGAGAATTTAAGCTCGCCAATGGCCAAGTCCGTGAAACCCCTGACCTCCGCCGGACGGTTGAGGAGCGCCGAGAGCGCGGCGCGGTGCCGGGCCATGATATGGCAATTGGCGCCGGGAATCGTGTCCAATTCGGGGCGACCGTCCAATTTCAGCGCCAGGGAGTAGTTGAGGCAGCCGGGGCCTTGGAGGACGGTCCCGCCGCCGCTGCACCTGCGAAAGACGCCCACGCCGGCCTGGCGGCAGGCCTCCAGGTTGACTTCGCGCGCGACGGCGTTGGAGAAGCCGGCGACGACAAAACATTCGCGCGGCTCCCAAAAACGGAGGACTTCGGGGGCGGAACCCTCCTCGCAGGCGTCCAGAAGGGCTTCGTCGCAGGCCAGATTGGCGGCCGGGGAGGGCAGGGTGATCTCAAGATAGTGCATAGCCATTCATTTAATTTGTCACAAGCCGTTTTACACTTTACACTTTTAGCGGTTCTGGCTTTGTTTTGAACTTTTTGACCTTGAACATTGAATAATGAATCGACGAACATGGATGCGGTAACAACACGAACCCCCAAAAAAACTGTGCCCTCTTCGGCGAAATCCTCCGCAGCGCAGGACGCGGTGTCGCCGGCCTCCCCGGAGCGCTCGTTGCAGCAATCCCTGGAGGACGTGGTCGAATTTCTGCTCAAGAACCAGGGGCGCGAAAAGGCGAGCCTGATTCTGGCGAGCATTGCGGAGCGCCTTCGCGCTGATGGCGTCGATGTTCCCGTTCCGGTCAGCACGCCGTATATTAATACGATCCCGGCCAATAAAGAACCTCCATATCCGGGCAATCGCGAGATAGAACGGCGCATCAAGAGCCTGGCCCGCTGGAATGCGATGGCGATGGTGGTCAATGCCAATCATGGCGACGCCGGCGTTGGCGGGCATATCTCCAGTTACGCTTCGATGGCCACGCTTTATGAGGTGGGTTACAACCATTTCTTTCGCGGGGGCGATGGCGACCGGCTGGCAGACTTGATTTATTTCCAGGGGCACACGACGCCCGGCAATTATGCCCGCGCTTTTCTGGAATTTCGGATGGATGAGGGGCATCTGCACAATTTTCGCACGGAATTGGCCGAGGGCGGGGGGTTGTCCTCGTATCCGCACCCGTATTTGATGCCGGATTTTTGGCAGTTCCCGACCGTTTCGATGGGGCTTGGGCCGATCATGTCGATTTACCAGGCGCGGTTCATGCGGTATTTGAGCGCGCGGGGATTTCTCAAGGGGGCGGGGGAGCCGCGCGTTTGGGCGTATGTCGGCGATGGCGAAAGCGACGAACCGGAAACGCTGGGCGCGATCACGCTGGCTTCGCGCGAAAACCTCGACAACCTGGTCTGGGTGGTGAACTGCAATTTGCAGCGGCTCGACGGGCCTGTTCGCGGCAATGGCAAAATCATCCAGGAATTGGAGGGCATTTTCCGCGGGGCGGGGTGGAATGTGATCAAGGTGGTTTGGGGTTCGGTTTGGGACGATCTTTTGGCGGCGGACAAATCCGGGCTGCTCATCAAGCGGATGGGCGAAGCGGTGGATGGCGATTTCCAAAAATACACCGTCGAAGCGGGAAGTTATATTCGCAAACATTTCTTTGGCAAGTACCCGGAATTGCTCCATCTGGTCGATGGAATGTCGGACGAGCAATTGACGCGGCTGGTCCGGGGCGGGCACGATCCGCGCAAGGTCCATGCCGCTTACAAGGCCGCTGTTGAACACAAAGGCGGGCCTACGGTCATCCTGGCAAAAACCGTCAAGGGCTACGGGTTGGGCGAAGCGGGCGAAGGCCGCAACATTTCCCACCAGCAGAAAAAGATGAACGAAAAGGAGTTGCGGGAATTCCGCGCCCGATTCGATATTCCCGTCCGCGATGAAGATGTGGTGGAGACGCCGTTTTACCGGCCCCCGAAGGATTCGCCGGAAATAAAGTATCTCCTGGAACGGCGCAAAAAATTGGGCGGCTTCGTGCCCAAGCGCGCCGTTGCGGCGCAGGCGTTGAAAACCCCTGGACCCGAAGGGTTTGTCGAACTGCTCAAGGGGTCCGGCGCGGCCGAATTTTCCACGACGATGAGTTTTGTGCGGCTGCTTTCCGGATTGCTGCGCGACAAGACGATTGGCAGGAACGTGGTCCCGATCATCCCGGATGAAGCGCGCACTTTCGGCATTGACCCGCTGTTTTCCCAAGTGGGGATTTATTCTTCCAAGGGACAGCTTTACGAGCCGGTCGATAAAAAGGGGATCAGTTTTTATCACGAGGCCAAGGACGGGCAAATCCTCGAGGAAGGAATCACCGAAGCGGGATCCATGGCGTCGTTTGTCGCGGCGGGGACGGCTTACGCCAATTACGGCGTGAACATGATTCCGTTTTACATTTATTACTCCATGTTCGGCCCGCAACGCGTCGGGGACGAACTTTGGCTGGCGGCGGACAGCCGGGCGAAGGGATTTTTGCTCGGGGCGACCTCCGGGCGAACGACGCTCAACGGCGAAGGCTTGCAACACCAGGACGGCCACAGCCCGCTGATGGCCAGCGCCGTTCCGACCCTTTATGTTTATGACCCGGCCTTTGGGTACGAGATTGCGGTGATTGTGTGCGACGGGATGCGGCGGATGTTCGGCAATGGGGAGGAAATTCTCTATTACCTCTGCCTTTACAACGAAAATTACCCGATGCCGCCGATGCCTTCCGGAGCGGAGGAGGGGATTATCAAAGGGCTTTACAAGTTCAAAAACGGGCCGGAAGGTCCCCGCCACAAGGCGCAGATACTCGGCAGCGGGAGCATCATTCGTTCGGCATTGCGCGCCCAACAGATTTTGGCGGAACGCTACGATGTTTCCGCCGATGTCTGGAGCGCGACAAGTTACAAAAACTTGCGCAACGAAGCGCTTCTGGCGGAACGCTGGAACCTTCTGCATCCGACGGCGGAGCCGAAAAAGCCTTACGTCCAAACGCTTTTGGAGAAGGAACGCGGGCCGTTCATCGCGGTTTCCGATTACATGAAGATTGTTCCCGACCAGATTGCAAAGTGGGTTCCCGGCGGTCTGACCACGTTGGGCACGGACGGTTTTGGCCGCAGCGACATTCGCTCGCGATTGCGGCGGTTTTTTGAAATTGACGCGGAGTGTGTTGTTGTGGCGACGCTGCATTCGCTGGCGCAACGCGGAGAAATTGACAGGAAACTTGTCGCGCAGGCGATTAAAGACTTGAATGTCGATCCCGAAAAAGGTTTTCCTCAATTGGTCGCGTTTTAATTAATTCTATGGATCTGAAACTACCTCCGCTGGGCGAAGGCGTTGACTCGGGCAGCGTGGTCGCCATTTTAGTCAAGGAAGGCGATCAAATTGCGAAGGGGCAGGGAGTGATCGAACTGGAGACCGGCAAAGCGGTCGCACCGGTGCCTTCTTCAGCGGCCGGCAAAGTGACGAAGCTCATCGTCTCGGTCGGCGATAAAATATCCGTCGGGCAGCCCATTCTTTCGTTGGAAGGCGCCGCCGCTCCCGCAACGGCCCCAAAGGCCGCGGCAAAGCCGGCAGCGCGTCCGGCTTCTCGTCCCGCCGCCTCGCAACCGGCTGCGGAAGAACAGACTGAGGAACCGATGCCGGAGGAGGAACCGGATTCCAACGCCCCGGCGCCGGCTGCTTCGCCGACGATTCGCCGCATTGCGCGGGAACTGGGGATCGACCTTCGCCGCATTCACGGGAGTGAAAATGGCGGCAGGATCGTCATGGATGACGTGCGCGCTTACATAAGGCGGTTGCAGCAGCTTGCGCGGCAATCCCGGCCCGCCGGCGGTGGGCCCGCGAAGGCGCCCGCGGAACAAATCGATTTTACCAAGTGGGGCAGCGTCACCAAGCGTCCGATGACGCCATTGCGCAAGGTCATCGCCATGCGCCTGGGCGAAAGCTGGAACGCCATTCCGCGGGTCACTCAATTTGAGGAGGCGGACATCACGGCGCTGGATGCCTTGCGGAAAAAGCACGCGGCCGATTACGAGAAGAAGGGCGCGCGCCTCACTTTGACGGCGTTTGCGCTGAAGATTGTCGCCGATGCGTTAAAGAAACATCCTGTCTTCAACACCAGCCTCGACGAAGTTGCCGGGGACGTGGTCTATAAGGAATATTATCACATCGGACTTGCCGTGGATACCGAGCAGGGATTGATCGTCCCGGTCCTGCGGGACGTGGACAAAAAGGACATCCTTACGCTCTCAAAAGAATTGAACGACCTCGCCGCAAAAACCCGGGACCGAAAAGTCTCGATGGACCAGTTGCAGGGGGCGACCTTTACGATTTCCAACCAGGGAGGCATCGGCGGCGGGCATTTTACGCCCATCATCAACCGCCCGGAGACGGCCATTCTCGGCATCGGCCGCGGGAGCTTGAAACCGGTGGTGCGCGAGGGGAAAATTGAGGCGCGCCTGATGCTGCCGCTGGCATTGTCCTACGACCATCGCGTGATCGACGGCGGGGCGGCGGTTCGGTTTATACTTGACGTTTTGGCGGGCTTTGAAAAATTCGACGAGAAACTCGTCGGCTGACCGCCGGGAAGCATTTTACCGTGGATTCCATTCATACTGAAATTGTTGTTTTGGGGGCAGGCCCCGGGGGCTACGCCGCCGCTTTTTACGCCGCCGATCTTGGCAAAAAAGTCCTTCTCGTCGAGCAGGACAAAAAGCTGGGGGGCGTCTGTCTCAACCGGGGTTGCATCCCGTCCAAGGCGTTGTTGTACGCCACCCGGATGATCGTCGAGGCGCGTGAAGCCGCGCATCGCGGTCTGACGTTCGAGCCGCCAAAGATCGAGGTGGACAAGTTGCGGGCCTGGAAGAATTCCGTCGTGGAGAAGCTCTCTGGCGGGGTCGCGTTCCTGGCAAAAAAGCGCGGCGTGCAGGTCCTCACCGGGCGGGGATATTTTGAGGGGTCGCAGTCCTTGCGCGTGGAAACGCCCGAAGGCCAGCAATTTGTTACATTTGACAAAGCGATCGTCGCGGTCGGCTCAAAGGCAGCGCTGCCGAAGGCGTTTGATTTGGGGAACCCGCGCGTTATGACCTCGACCGAGGCGCTGGAGGTGGAAGAGATCCCGGAGGATTTGCTCATCGTGGGCGGCGGTTACATCGGGATGGAACTGGGATCGGTCTATGCGAATCTTGGAAGCAAAATCGTCGTTGTGGAGGCGCTGGCCGGGATTCTTACGGGGGCTGATCCCGATTTGGTGCGGCCGATCCTGCAATATGCGCAAAAGAATTTCAAGGAACTGCGTTTCAGCACGAAGGTGACGCAAATGTCCACCAAGGGTAAAAAAATTCGCGTCGTCACCGAAGGGCCGGACAAGGTGGAGAAGGAGGAGCTTTTTGATCGCGTGCTGATTTCGGTGGGGCGCGTTCCGCGCTCGCAGAATCTCGGCCTGGAAAACACGAAGGTGGAACAGGACGAACGCGGTTTCATCAAGGTCAACGATCAACAGGAAACCAGCGATCCGGCGATTCTTGCCATTGGGGACATTGCCGGGGGCGTTCTGCTCGCCCACAAAGCCAGCAAGGAAGCGCGCGTGGCTGTCGAGACTATCGTTGGCGAAGAAAGCACTTCGGCGGGGGTTATTATTCCGGCTGTTGTTTTTACGGATCCCGAATTGGCCTGGTGCGGCGTTACCGAAAGCGAGGCGCGCGCGAAAGGAATGCAGATTGAAGTGGCCAAGTTTCCTTGGGGGGCGTCTGGCCGCGCGCTCACTTATGACCGTCCGGACGGGCTGACCAAGATTATTGTGGATTCGGAAACGGAACGGGTCATTGGGGTGGGGATTGTTGGGCATGGGGCAGGGGAATTGATCGCGGAGGGCGTGCTGGCAATCGAAATGGGGGCGACGGTTCGCGATATCGCGGAGTCTGTGCATCCGCATCCCACGCTGTCGGAAACGATGATGGAATGCGCGGAGGTTTTCTACGGGGTTTCGACACATACGTTTGCGCCGAAGAAACGCGAAGAGTGATCTTTGGGATCGGGAATGTCACCGCGAAGCTCACAAAGAGCGCGAAGAAAAAATTAAGAAACTCCTAAATTAAGACACTGCGCTGCCTTGCCCTTCCTTGAATTCATGGTATCTTCGGCCCTCCTGTGGATATCGCCAAGGAAATAGAAAAGCGGCGGACGTTTGCGATCATTTCGCATCCTGACGCGGGCAAGACGACGCTGACGGAAAAGCTCCTGCTTTACGGCGGGGCGGTTCAATTGGCGGGATCGGTGACGGCCCGCAAAAATCAGCGCGCCACTACTTCGGATTGGATGGAGCTGGAGCGGAAGCGCGGCATATCTGTCAGTTCTACCGTCCTGCAGTTTGATTACGATGGGTTTCGTATTAATTTGCTGGACACACCGGGTCACAAGGATTTTTCGGAAGATACCTATCGCGTGCTCACGGCAGTGGATTCTGTCGTGATGGTCATTGATGCGGGCAAGGGGATTGAAAGCCAGACGCTTAAGCTCTTTGAAGTGTGCCGGCAGCGGGGCGTGCCCATTTTTACGTTTATGAATAAATGCGACCGGCCTACGCGGCCGCCCCTCGCTCTTCTGGATGAGTTGGAGCGCGTGCTGGGGATTGGCGCTTTTCCAGTCAACTGGCCGGTCGGGAACGGCTTTGAGTTTCAGGGGGTTTTTGACCGGCTTACGCGTCAAGTCTATTTGTTTGAACGGACGGTCGGCGGGCAATATCGCTCGCCGGTTTCCATTGGGGGGTTCGATGATCCTTTGATTCGCGGGCGTTTGTCGGACGAGGCTTTTGCGCGCGTCTCTGAGGAATTGGAAATGCTCGAAGGGGCGGGCGAAACGTTTGACGAAGCCTCTGTGCTCGCCGGCAAAACGACTCCTGTTTTTTTTGGAAGCGGGGTGAATAATTTCGGCGTCCAATTGCTCCTCGACGGCTTTTTGCGGCATTCGCCTCCGCCAAAACCGCGGATTATGGCGGGGACCCAGATTTCCCCGACGCACCCGGAATTTTCCGGATTCATTTTTAAGATTCAGGCGAACATGGACCCGCGGCATCGCGATCGCATCGCTTTCGTGCGCGTTTGTTCGGGGAAATTCGAGCGCGACATGACGGTGATCCATCCGCGCACGGAAAAAAAAGTGCGCCTTTCCAGTTCCCATAAACTTTTTGGCAATGAGCGGGAAGTCGTCAACGAGGCTTACCCGGGCGACATCATTGGGCTGGTGGGCCACTCTGAATTTGGCATCGGGGACACCCTGACGACGGACCGAAATATATGGTACAAGGAGATTCCGCGTTTCACGCCGGAGTCTTTTGCGTATCTGCACAATCCCAATACCGCGAAGTTTAAGCAATTCCGCACGGGGCTGGACCAGTTGTTGCAGGAGGGCGTGATCCAAGTGCTGCAATTGCGGGACGCGGCCACAAAAGTTCCGCTGCTCGCGGCCGTTGGGCCGTTGCAATTCGAGGTGGTGCAGTACCGCCTTGAGAGCGAATACGGCGCTGTTTCGCGGTTGGAACCGGCACCGTGGGCGGTGGTTCGCTGGCTTCCGTTGGAATTTCAGGAGGCGGATATTGACGGGCTTTCCCTGCCCAGCGGCGCCCGAGTGGCTTACGACATGGGGCGCAATCCGGTCATCCTTTTTCCCAACGAGTGGGCCGCCGAATATTTTCCGCGCACGAATGCGGGGATAGTGCTTTCGAACCTGCCGATTGGCAGGACCGGGGTGGAGGCGTGATTCGTTTCACAATTCAGTTGCGCGGAGGCGATGAGTTTGGCTTTATCTACTTTTTGCGAACAGGATGAAACGCCAGAGAGTAACGCAGTTATACTCGGGCCGCGTTCAGGGCGTCGGGTTTCGTTACACGGTCAAAACCATTGTCAACGGGTTTGAAGTGACCGGCATCGTGCGTAATTTGGCCGATGGCCGTGTCGAGCTGATCGCCGAGGGCGCAAAAGAGGAATTGGACGGTTTCCTCCAGGCGGTTCGCGACTCCGAAGTGGGGCGCTTTATCGAGCAGGAACAGGCGTGTTGGGAGGACGCAAAAAATGAGTTTCGCGGTTTTACAATTTCGCATTAGATTAGGGTGAGGAAGATGAAGTACGCAATTATCGCGGATATCCATGCAAACCTGGAGGCTTTCCAGGTGGTTTTGGACGACATTGAAAAGCAGAAGTGCACGCATGTCTGCTGTCTCGGTGACGTTGTCGGCTACAATGCCAACCCCAAGGAATGCCTGGATACCATCCGCGCGATGAACATTCCATGCGTCAAGGGCAACCATGACGAATACTGTTCGAGTGACGAGGCGCTGGAGGGCTTCAACCCGCACGCCGCTGAAGCGGTCAATTGGACGCGCAAACAGTTGAATGCGGACGACAAAAAATGGCTCGGCGAACTTAAATACGTCCGGCTTATTTCAAATTTCACCATCGTCCATGCCACCTTGGACGTGCCGCAGCGGTGGGGTTATGTTTTTGAAAAACTCATGGCCGCGTCCAGTTTTACTTATCAGAACACGCCGGTCTGTTTTTTTGGGCATACGCACGTGCCGGTGGCTTTTATACGTGACAGCCAGGTCCGCGGGGGGACCTACTCCAAATTCCGCGTCGAGCCGGGGCGCAAATACTTCGTCAACGTTGGAGCTGTGGGCCAGCCGCGCGATGGAAATCCGAAGGCCGCGTATGTCGTCTATGACATGAACGAAGGCTCCATCGAATTGCGCCGGCTGGATTATGACATTGCCGCGGCGCAAAAAAAGATTATTGACGCTGGTTTGCCACCGCGCCTGGCCGACCGCCTGGCGCTCGGGAAATAATCCCGACGCAGTTGAAAATCCTCATCCTTAAGCCGAGTTCGCTGGGCGACGTAATCCACGCTCTCCCCGTCCTGCGCCTGCTGCGAAGCCATTGGCCGGAAAGCCAGATTTTTTGGTGGCTGGACGTCAATCTCATCCCGCTTTTGGACAAGGACCCGGATTTGGCGGGGATCTTTACGTTTCAACGGAAACGCTGGGCCGCGCCGCATCGGTGGCCGGAGATTGTTTCGAGCATTGCGGGCATGCGCAAACATCGCTTTGACATCGCCATCGATCTCCAGGGGTTGGCCCGCAGCGGGATGTTCGCGTGGCTTGCGGACCCGCAATTGATCATCGGGCTGGACAATCTTCGCGAAGGCTCGCGGGAAGGCGCGCGCGCGCTTTATGATCTCACACCGGCGCGCGCCAATCCTAAAACCCACGCCGTGGACCGTTATCTTTCTGTCCTGCAATTGCTCGACGTTCCCCTGCATTGGAATTTTGAGTGGCTGCCACCCCGGGCCGACGGCCTTAAAAGTCTTCGTCAAAAATGGGCGCCCGAACGCGAAGGCGCGCGCTGGATTGTGATGCTTCCCGGCGGACGCTGGAATAACAAACGCTGGCCTGTCGAATATTTTGTGGATGTGGCCAGGCGTCTGCGGGAAATTCCCAGCTTGCGATTGGTGGTGTTGGGCAGCAAAGACGAACGGGGGTTGGGTGAGACGATTGCTGGCGCAGTTCCCGAATTTTGTCTCAACTTGGCCGGCGCCACGACGCTGGATGAAATGATCGAGTGGATTCGGCTCAGCCGCCTGGTCATCACCAACGATACGGGGCCGATGCACGTTGCCGCCGCGATCGGGCGTCCGGTGATCGCCGTTTTTGGTCCCACCAATCCCCTGAACACCGGGCCTTACCGGCAGATTCAAAATGTTATGCAAACCGCCAGCGTTCCCTGCGTCCCGTGCCTGAAAAGCGAGTGTGCGTATTGGGACAAACTGGCGTGCCTACATGCCGTCACGCCCGCGGCGGTTTTTGAAAAGGCGCAGGCGGCGTTGCAAACCCGACCCGCAGGATAGAAAAAATCCGCGAGGGAAAGCGGGATCGCGGCGAAGCTCATCTCTTCGGGACGCGGCTACTCGTGAATCGCGCTTCCCAGAGTTTTACTGAACAGTGAAGGTTGTGGTTGCGGACGCAAGGCCGGGCGAGGTGGCGGTCAGGCGAAGGGACGCGGGTTGCGCGCCAGCCTGCAGGATGACGATGCATCGGCCATGAAATGCGTTTCTTTCGCTGGCGCGGTCGGAATCGTGATCGGCTGGGTTGCCGTTTCCGACTCCCAGGATTCGGCCGCCGCCAGAAAGTTCGAAGGAGACCCGGCTTGCGGCATCGGGCACGACACGGCCTTTGGCGTCTAAGATTGAAACTGGGACGACGACGGCATCCTCGCCGTCCGAGTGGAGTGTTCGTCGGTCGGGCGAAAGCTCGATGTGGGCGGGCGCGCCGGTCGTTTCCAGGACTTCGGTTGCGGTGAGTTTTTCACCGTTGTAGGCTTTGGCTGTCAATCGTCCGGGTTGATATGGCACCTTCCATTCCACGTGGCTGTCGCGCGCAAGTTTCCGAACGCCAAGGCTGCGGCCGTTGAGAAGCAATTCGACCTGCCTGGCGTTGCTGAAGGCGATGACGCGGATGATTTTGCCCTCGCGGCCAGGCCAATTCCAACTGTCCGGCAGCAAATGAACCATCGGCTTGTCCGACCAGCAGGATTCGAAGTAGTAATATTTGTCCTTTGGAAAACCGCACGAGTCCATCAGGCCGGTGTTGTTGGCGACGTCGGGCCAGCCGTATGGATTTGGCTCGCCTTTGTAATCGAATCCGGTCCAGGTGTAGGAACCGCAAAGATACTGGCGATTGACAACACCGAGCCAAGCTTGCTCGCTCAGGCTGTAGCAACTGGACATGCCGTTGGACGGATCATTGGCATATTGTCCGCGGGTGGTCTTTTGGTTGGTGTCCTCGCTGCCAAACATCGCCTTGGCGGGGAGGCGGTTATGCATGGCATCGTAGTGGTTGAGGCCGTAATTGAGGCCGATGATGTCTTCGACATCGCCATCTCCGTATTTAAGCCAGCCTCCGTTCATTGCGCTGGTAATCGGCCGGGTGTCATCATAGCGGTGGACTACGTCCATCATTTTCGAAAATATGCCGGCGCCCTCGGCGGTTCCCTGCATTTTTTCTTCGTTGCACATTGACCACATGATGATGCTGGGATGATTGCGGTCGCGTTGGATCATCGTTGCAAGGTCGGAGAGGTTGGTGGCGGTGGTGGCTCCCGGTGGGCTGTGGTGGTCGTAACTGTCACCTAAATGCCGGTTCTCATCCATGACCAGCATGCCGAGTTGGTCACAGGCGTCCAGTAGCGACTCGTTGGGAGGATTGTGCGCGGTTCGCCAGCCGTTGCATCCCATCTTCTTCAATTGCTCCACGCGCCAGGGTTGCAGGCTATCGGGCACGGCAATTCCCACGCCGGGAAAATCCTGATGGTTGGCCACGCCTTGAATTTCGACGTGGCGGCCGTTCAGAAAAAATCCTTTGTCGGCATCGAAGCGAATCGTCCGTATGCCAAAGGTGGTTGTCGTGGAATCCACGGGTTTGCCGTCCTGCACAACCGTCGTGCGAAGCCGGAACAGGTTCGGCGACTGGAGTGACCAAAGCGCTGGTTTCTGAATGACCGTCCGCTGGACGATATTGTGCTGTCCGCCGGCCACCGGAGTCTGCGGCGATTTGACTTTTTGAATTGAAGTTCCGTCGGGCGCGATGATTTCCGAGTCCACCTCGCAGGCCGTTGCGCCGGGACGGCTATTCTCGATTGTTGTCTGGATGGTCAGGTCCGCCTCCGCGTCCGCACCCTGATCGCCATTGGGCACTTTGGATATGACGTAAGTTCCCCACTGCGCCACGTGGATTGGAGACAGTTCCGTCAAGTAAACGTGACGGTAAATGCCGCCGCCCTCATACCACCAGCCTTCCCATTCGCTCGGGTCAACCCGCACCGTGAGGATGTTTTCCGCGCCGGACTTCGCGAGTTGCGACACGTCGAAGCTGAACGGCGTATAGCCGCTTTTATGAAGTCCCAGGAACTGGCCGTTCAACCAAACCTCGCTTTCACGGTAAGACCCGTCGAAGTCGAGGCGCAGAATTTTCCCCGCCGCCGATTGCGGGATGAAAAGCCGCTTGCGATACCAGCCGACATCGTATGGTAAATAGCCGTGGCCACGCACCCAGCGATTAGTCGAGTAAGAATAAGACCCATCCAACACGTAGTCGTGCGGCAGGTTTACGGGCTGCCAATCCCGGTCGTCGAATGTTGCGGAAGTTACTTCGTTGCTGTTGGAGATTTCGCCGCGGTGGAAACGCCAATCGGCATCGAGCAAAGTTCGTTGTCGAAGGTCGCCCGGTCGCTTGGGAGGCGGAGAGAAACACGAAGTCAGCGCGGCAACTTGCGCGGCCACGAGAATTAAAAGGGCATATCGAAGAACCGGGAATTTGTTAGTGGAACCGTCCATTTACAAACGATTATTCAGTGACTCACGACGATTCTCAAGAACTGTTCAAGCCCAAAACGCCCGCGCCATTGTGTGCCGGCGTTTTGAGATTTCCGCGCTGACTATCGTTTTACGGGTAGGAGAGGCCGTAAAAGCCCTTGAGGAAGGCAAGGGCGTTGGTATCCGCATATTGCCACATCCCTGAAGCATCCGCGGTCACGGAGGCGAAAGGTGAAAATCCGGCGCCGAGATTGGCCGTTTTGAGAAGCGTTTGGGATTCGCCCGGAACGCCGAGGCCAGTAAGGAACACTTCCTGACCGGGGAGAGGTAATAGAGGTGAAGCGCAGAAGCGGGTCGCTGTTGACGCGCGCAACGGCAAAGACGTTGCCCGCGGTGCCGACAATGACCATTCGATTAATGGGGTCGAGGGCCATACCATCGACGGTTTCGTTGGCGCTGCTGCCGAAGTCAAAATAGTTCACCCCATTTACGCCGTAAGACGCGCGTAAAACGATCCTCAGCCAATGCGGCTTATCGTCATAATCGACGTCGGACATAAAGCTGCCGGTTGCTCTCCCGCAGGGCGCATACAGGTCGCTTGCGAATAGGGCGGGGCTTTGAGAGTATCGAGCAACTGCTCATGTGAAAGAACGTCTCCTGCAAATTCATTCCTGGATGGGCCTCTTCGCCGGGATTGGCCTCCTCGTTATCGGTTTTACCGGCAGTCTATTGGTTTTTCATGATGAACTCGATGCGATGACCGCGCCGGGCCTGTTCCTGGCCCAACCTACTTTGTCCACACGGCAGCCGCTCGACATTCTTTTGGCCAACGTTGAAAAAGTTTTGCCTGACTACGAAATCTCCAGTTGGTTGCCCGCTTCCGAACCTCGCGCGGTCGATCGGGTCTTTGTGGTAAAGCACCATCACTACGAACGTCTTCTGGTAACGATCAATCCCTATACGGGCGCGGTTCTCGCCAGCCCGTTGGATGCCCGTCGCACAGTAACGGGGCGCATCCTGGAATTGCATTATACGTTTTTCGCAGGCAGCATCGGAACTCTTCTGGCGGGGCTTTTCGCCGTTCTCTTTTGCCTGCTTGGACTGAGTGGGTTCTGGATCTATCGGGACTTCTGGTCGAGTTTCATCCGGCTCCGCTGGCGGGCCAGTCGCCAAATATTTCTTTCCGACCTTCACAAAACCGTCGGCATCTCCACGCTGGTCTTCCAACTCATCCTCGGTTTTACCGGCGCCTGGTGGAATATTCCCGCCGCCCTTCGACAGTTCCATTTCCCGAACGCGCACCCATCCGGATTTACCGCGCGGCACTGGTCTCGGCACATTTCACTGGACGCGTTGCTGGATCAGGCGCGCCAGGAATTTCCGGGCTTTCAACCTACCTTCATTGGCTTCCCTGCCGTTTCGGGGGCGGACCTGCAAATCATCGGACATATGGGCAGCGCTTTTCGCAGCGATTACGACTGCGCCGCGGTCTTCGACGCCCAATCTGGAGTCCGCAAGCCAATAAGAGATATTCGGGAAGCTAGTCTTAGGGACCAAATCATCGACACTTTTCGTCCACTCCATTACGGAACGTTCGGCGGACTTTTCATAAAAATCGTCTGGTGCGCGGGAGGTCTGACGCCTGGTCTGCTGGCCATCACCGGTTTTCTCATGTGGCGGGGGCGTCAACTTGGGCCGAAGCGTGAAAATTAGAACCGATGGACTGAGGTAAGAGTCCGAGTCTATCGAACGCATTTCACTTTTCGACTGATCAAAGTCGCCCAAGTTGAGGCGAAAGAGACTGTCGCCATATTGAACCACCTATTGTCGCTAGGGTAGTACGAACCAAGATTTCTCGGCTCGCCTTCAATCAGCAACGAAGTGTCGATCAGGATTCTCATTTTGCCTTGTCTGTGGCGGTGAGGTTGGCAGAAATTACTTTGGTGGTGTCAGCATCCAAAGGCGCGCGGGACCGGTAAAGCCTGGCAAAAGCATCCGCGCTCATGCCGGATCTTTTGACGCGATGCGTTTTTTCCGGTGCGATGAACCAGCCGCCGGGCTGTTCGCGCACAATGTAATGCTGGCCGTCAACCAATCCGCGAATGGTCAGTCGGCTTTTGTCCGCTTTCGCTATAGTCGTCATGTGGGAAAATTCCCATAAAAACCCCGCTCGTCAAACGTGTCGAAAAAGCCTAACTGAGGAATCACCGCGCCAAAAATTCGATAGATGGAAATTTACCCGTTGTCTTACCTCGACGAGGATCATCTGTAAGAATAGGCCCTGTCTTTTGGCGCTCCAGCCGGAGTGGCGAAATGGCAGACGCACAGGACTTAAAGATCCACTTTTAGCCCTTTCAGGCCATCACCTCTCATCGCTTGCAACATGCACAGATTATCCCAAAGGGTCAGACCGGGTTATTGCACCGTTTGGTTGATTCATCAGTGGGTCTTCAAACATTACTTTTGCGTTTTACAAGAAATAAAACTCCCAAAATGCCAACCTAACAAGTGAACTGACCAACCGGCGACACCCCAAAACTCCAACCGTTGAACTTAACGTTAAAGTGAACCCTCATTTTCTCCTTCGAGGCGGGATTGTGATTTTTCGGACGGCATTTACCAGGGCGGCGGCTTCGGCGTCGGTGCCGATGGTGATTCGCAGGAAATCCCGGGTTTCGGGGGCGCTGAACCAACGGACTAATATTCGCCGCGCCCGAAGTTTTTCGAGCCAGGCTTTGGCGGAGAATATTGGGGGGCGGGCGAAAATGAAATTGCTCTGGCTGGGCAATACCTCGAAACCGAGCGCTTCCAAACTCTCGGACAGGTGCTCGCGTGTGGCGATGATTCGTTTAAAGTTTTTCCGGTAATAGGGAAGGTCCGCCAGCGTTGCCAGGGCGGCGGTTTGGCCGAGTCCGTTGACGTTGTAGCTGTCCCGGATTTTGTGGAGGGCGGAAATTAAAACTGTACCGCCGACGAAATGCCCAACCCGTTGGAAACAAAGGGAATATGCCTTTGAAAATGTGCGGCTGACGATGACGTGCGGATATTTCAAGGCGAGCGCCATCGCGTTCTCTCTCGCGAAATCGACGTACGCCTCGTCCAATATCACGACGCCTTTTTGGGCGCGGCAGAGCTTCTCCAGTTCGGCGGTGCTGTAGCCGCGGCCGCTGGGGGCGTTGGGACTTGTGATGAATGTCAGGGGGGCGGCCCAATCCCACACGCCGCCTTTGCGAAGATCGGGCACGGAGGGGATCCCAAAATTGCTGTCCAACGGAACGGCATTGGAGCGAGCGCCATGAATCGCCGCAAGCACGCTGTACAGGGAGTAGCTTGGCGTGAAAAATTGGACCGTTTCGCCGGGTTCGACAAAGGCCCGCGCGGCCAGCGCGAGCAATTCATCGGAGCCGTTGCCGACGATGATGTTGGCGGGCGCGCAGTGGTGCAGCGCGGCCAATTTTACGCGCAGGGCGTCGGCGTTGGGATTGGGATAGAGGCGCAACCGGGCATCGACGGCGGCTTTGATGGCAGCCAGGACTTTTGGCGATGGCGGGTATGGATTCTCGTTGGTGTTGAGTTTGACGAGGCCGGGAATTTTTGGCTGTTCGCCGGGGACATAGGGGTCCAGGGCGCGCACAAGCGGCCGAACAAGGGATTTGCGTTTGCGGGAAATCATTCCTAGTGGGATCACTGTTTGCGATCCGTCGATTGCGAGATCAAGCTGGGCTGGGAGTGGCTGCGCGAACGACGGACGAGGAAGATCACGAGAACGATGGCTATCGTCAGCAACGAAATCGCGATGACAAACAAGGCGATTTGGTTGGCGGTCGAAGGGGGAGGAGGCGGCGTTGGAGTCGACACCGGAGCCGGAGCCATCTCAGGAGTTGGAGCCGGACCGGCGGCGGCCTGCACAGGTGTTTCTGGCTGATTTGTTGAAGGGTTTTCTGCGACTGGCGGCGGCGCGCTTGCAACAGCTATTGAAGGTGACGGCGGAGGATTGCTTGCGATGGGCGTCACGACGACGGGGGCTGTCAGCGGCGCGGGTGTCGTCTCCGCTACGATATTGGTTGGCGTGGCGGCGACGGTGTTGGAGCCGTGCATGACAATTTCAATGTGCCTGTGCGGTTGTGTGGGGACCGGAACAGTTGAGACGGGCGCGGCGGCGATGGCGTTGGTGGTGGGCGCATTGGTTTCTGGCGGCGGCAGCGGGAGGGATGTGATCGGAATTTTCACAGCGTCCGGATTGTTGATGGTGTAATCGTACACCTGGCCATTGTGCGCGACGAGAACAGTAACCATCGGCAAATGGGCGGTGCGAAACATTCGGCTGCTTTGCTTTTGCAATCCGTTAATGTCATCGTCGAAAGGCGTTCCGCGGATTGGCTGGGAGCCATCATAGACAAAAATAATGGTGAGCCGCTCGGATGCTTGAATCACCTGGCCGATCGCGCGGAGGGCCTTTTCGAGGTGCGCGCGCTTTTCATAGTGTTCGTGGTTCAGGTAGCGTTTTACGTCGGAGATAATGGCGTCCTTATCTTTCTCCGACCATACCTGCCTGGGAAAGCCGTCATGAAGGGCGTCGTTGTAAGTCCACAGGCCGATGGTGTCTCCCTTGCGCAATTGACCGTGCATGTCGGATTTGAGAAGGCCAACGACAGCGTCTTGAATGCCGTTGGTGCGGGACCGCATTGCGGAGGATGTGTCGATTACGAACAGAAAGCGGTTTTCCATTTGCGCCGCCGACGCCTTCGCCGGGAGAAGGACGACTGCGAGGAGAGTCCCGGCGGTGAAAAGGGCTTTGGTGAATTTGCACATATGGGTTTGCTTAGCGGGGCGCATCGAAACCGGCGCATTGGCGGCGGTTGTGGCGCACGATGTCGCGTTCCGCAGTTTCATCTGTGCGAGCATAACCCGTAACGAGGCAGATGGGAAGGAAACGCTTGTTTGATCTTTCTGCGCAAGGACACAAATACGCGAACGGCGGGACGGAGCGGTGTTTGTCGTTCGGCGCTCGCAGAAGTCCGTTGAGCCGCAGAATTGCATGCAAGAGGTTACCGCATGAAGTTGACACCAAGGACCATCACTAACGACCATACCGTGAAGTTGACACTGACGACCCTGAGAGATTTGTTAAATGTTTAGATGCGACACCGCGGGTTCCGCTTTTGCTCCAGCAGTTGATCAAATCGGTCTCGTTCATCGGGAACGATCAGCCGGACCGTCACCTGGCGGAGAACCTCGGATTCGGGCGTCACTGCTTGCTTTGTCACGCCCAGGTTTTGGCCGAAGCGGAAACAAATGTATAGTCAATTATTGAAAAAAGAATCCGCCGCAACGACTTCCTCTCACAGATGAAAAAACCCTGAAGGTGGAGATTCAAATTCGCGCGGCGAGTGAGGGCTTTACTTTTTGCGTTCGCCCTACTTCAATCCAGACCTATGAAGAAGCTTATGCCGCCTGGGATTTGCGTTTTTTGCCTGTCGCTGCTGGTTGCAGTTTCGATGGAGGCGCAGACGTTGCCACAAATTAAATTGGAGCCGGTTTTCCCGAATTTAAAAATGCCGCCGCGGCCGGATTGGTTGATCGAAGGGATACCGTCGGTACGGCCGGTTTGGATGAGCGAAGCGCCGGATGGTTCGGGACGGTTCTTCATTGTGGTGCAAACGGGGCGGATCCTGGTGGTCAAGAAGGGGTCCGACGGGGCTGATGCGAAAACGTTTTTGAACATCGAGGACCGGAGTCCGACGTTCCAGAATGAAGACGGGTTGCTGGGGATGGCTTTTCATCCGGGGTTCAAGACCAACGGATTGGTTTACATTTATTATACGCTGGAGAACAAACCTGAGGATATCAAACGGCTTGATAACGGGTTGCCGGTCAATTTCCCGTTTCGCAGCGTGATCAGCGAAATCAAGGTTTCAATGAGCGACCCGGACAAGGCGGACATGGGATCGGAACGGGTGATTTTTGAAACGTTGCAGCCGTACTGGAACCATAAAGGAGGGGAACTTTGTTTCGGGCCGGATGGATATTTATATTTTGGGCTTGGGGACGGCGGACGCGGGGACGATCCCTTTGGCAACGGGCAGAACACAGCGTCGTTTTTGGGAAAGATGCTGCGGATCGATGTCAATACGAGGGCCGAAATGGGCCGGGGCAGATGGGCGCGGGAGTTGCAATATGGGATTCCCGCGGACAATCCGTTCGTGAAAGAGCCGGACATGAACGGTGTTGGGGCGAAGCACGAGATTTATGCGTATGGCTTTCGGAATCCGTGGCGGTGGAGTTTTGACCGGGCGAACGGGGACTTGTGGGTTGGAGACGTTGGACAGGACTTGTGGGAAGAAGTGGATCTGGTCACCAAGGGTGGCGATTACGGCTGGAATGTGCTGGAGGGGACGCATCATTTCAAGCCGGGGCCGGAGGGCGCGCGATATATTGCGCCGTTGATGGAATATCCACATCGCCCGGACCTGCTGGAAAAATCGCTTTACCCGGACCACACGATTGGGTTGTGCATTGTGGGCGGATATGTGTATCGGGGCCAGAAATACCCGTCGCTCCAGGGCGTTTACATTTATGGCGACTACAATTTAGGTACGATTTGGGGTTTTCGTTATGATCGCGACGCGCAAAAGATCACCACTCAGAGCGCGATGCTGATGCAGCCGAAAAATATCTGCAGTTTTGCGGAGGATTTGGATGGGGAACTGTATTCACTCATGGATGACGGGCACATCTATCAACTTACTGCGCCCTAATCTTGAGCAGGCGAGGCTGAAAAACCGCCGGGGCAAACCGGCGGCAAGGAATCGATCACCACTCCGACTCGATTCAATGACGCCGACCTGCCCCCAACGTGCGGCCCGAATCAAACCGTCTGGGGATTGACATCCACATTGACGTGGTGTTTTTCGATTTCCTGATGGACTTCCCTGAGGCGGATCGCTGAATCCTTGCGGCCCCTCATAATCCCAGCCCGCATGAAACCAAAGAACAAATACACCAGGAAAACGTAGGGGAAGTAGCTCACGGGCGCTGGAGGGACGGGATAGACGCTGCCCACGGCGGGAATAATCATCAGGACCAAGGCGGCCACGCAAAGCACGACGTCCTTTGGACGAAGCTCATTGCGTTTCTTGAGATACATGGGCGCGGCAAGGCTTATCAGGAAATAGGCACCGAGGAACCCGAAGGCGCCCATTGTTCCGGCGTTGTTGAAGACGTCCAGCACTTCCCATTTGAACGCATATTTGCAGAAAGTCACCACGACAAACATGATCACGGTCATCACCCCAAGGGCGACGTGCGGTGTGCCGTGTTTCTCGTGGGCGGAACTGGTGACCCTGTAAAAGAAGTCATGGCGGCCCATCGCAAACATCACGCGCGCACCGGCGTTCATGCAGGAAGAGGCCAGCGCGTAGAAACTGAACATTGCGCCCGCTGAAAGCAGCGGTGTCAGGAAGGGTACGTGATACATATCGGCGAGGACATTGAGCGGGGCGTCGAGTTTATCGAGTGTGTCCTTGTAGCCGCGTGTGCCGAGTGTTTCTGTGTAGCAAACCACAATGAAGAAAAGGCCGGTGATCACCAGGCTCCAGATGATCGAGCGCGGGATTGTCTTGAGCGGGTTGACGGCCTCCTCGCCGAAGGCGGTCGAACTTTCAAAGCCGACGCCGCTGAAGACGGCCACGACGACCCCCAGGCCCAGGCTGCTCAAGGTGAGACCCTTTGTGGTGAATTGCGCGGCGTCGGGCGCGAAGCCGTGTTTTCCGAGCACGACCAAACATAGCAGGATAATCAGCGCGCAGGAGAACGCCTCAAAGCCGAGCATCACCAAGGTCGAGATTTTTATATCCTTGAAAGCCAGGAGAAAACTGGTGCCGAGGCACAATGCGAAGAGAACCACAGGCGGCAGGCTTATATGAACCATCTCGAGCAGTTTTGCCGCGAATATCGTAAACCCAGTCGTGCCGGCCAAACCGATGAAAAGATAGGCCCACACCAGGCACCATCCGCAGAGGGCGCCGCCGGTAAAGCCCAAGCCGGCCCAAGTGTAACTGTACATCGAGCCGGAATTTGTGGTGCGTTTGGCGAATTGATTGAGATTGCAGGCGACGAGAAGGAGCATGATCGTGCCCACGGTGAAGGAGAACCAGCCGAGATTTCCGGAATTGGAAAACATGAGCGGCACAATGAGCGCAGCGGTCATCGTCGGGGAAATGAGAGCGATGTTCTGCGCGAGTAATTCGATGAAGTTTAAACAGTTGGCTCGGAGTTTATTCATAAGGCTTTACTGGGATTTTCGTTTTCTTTTGGTTTTCGTAGGGAGGTTTGCGGTTTTCCCCGGCGTATCAATCGCCGCGATCCGTCGTTGCATGGGAAGCGGCATCACCGCCATATCCGGTATGGCGCGATGCTCCTGAAACACGGATTGGTGGCCTGGATTGGAATCTGGCGAAGCGACGAGAAGGACGTGCGCGTCCTGCGGCCCCGGCGCAATCAACCGGTGCGGCAGGCGCGACTCGAAGTGCGCGGCATCGCCAGGCCCTAAATCGTAAGTATTGCCTGCCAGCGAAAGGACGAGCTTGCCGGACAAGACATAAATCCACTCCTCGCCCTGATGCTGGTAATGCTCGGTTCCGCGGCGCGAGGGAGAAACCGTAATTCTCAGCGGCTGCAAACGGGAAAAGCGGCCTGCGTTCGAAAGCGGCGCGTATTTAAGGCCGTTGATGCTTTTTTCCTCCGCGTCCGCGCTTCGCACGATTACACAAGGCTCCACCGCGAGGGGCGACTCAAAAAGAAAGGCGAGTGAGACATCGAAGATCCTTGAAAGCGTCAATACCGCTGAAATGGAGGCTTGCCGCCCGCCGGATTCGAGCCGGGAAAGGAAACCTTTTGAGAGACCGCTGCGGTCCGCCAGATCGTCGAGCGTCAGGCCGCGGCGCAATCGCAATTCGCGCAAGCGCGCTCCGAAAGAGCAAAGCTGGGCTTCGATTGAGATCTCCGGCAGTTGGTGTCTATTGGGCAATTTTGTTGTCATAAAGGCAACCTACGCGGATAGCATCGAATATGCCACTTTTTCGGCCGGCGCATTTCATGGGTGCATCCCGCCCAGACCTGTTTCGGGTGGAAGAAAGTGAACACGTTGGTTCAGCGAGGCTGTCGAGAAATGCGCATCTTGGAAAAAGAAGGCCCAGTTTGATTGGCCAACACCGCGCTAGAGTGCGAGGAGATCGCCGACGTTTAGCAGTTTGCCGGCTTCGGTTGTGGGGATCGAAGTATTGACGGCGAAGCGATAGAAATGGTTAAAGCGTTCGCGATTGGCCCACTCCGGAAGCTGCTCTTTGCGAAGGCGCATGAAGGTCTTTTGAAATTCCGCCACGGGCTTTCCGGTGTCGGGATCGCGGGTGGGGACTACGCAGCGCTGGCAAGGATTGTGCCCTAAGAAAGAGACGGAACCGATCTGGAACGGCTTTCGTTCGCCTGGCGCGCCGTAGAGACAATCCTCGGCAAAGGGCTGGTCAGCGGCCAGTTCGAGATTGGTGCGAAAACGGCGGCGGACGCTTTCAAAGGCGACGCCCGCGTACCAATTCTGGATTGCGGCGAGACTGGCGTCGCTGACGACTGTCGGCCCGAAGGCTTCGCGATCATCGGGAAAACCGCTTAGGGCTTCGTGATGCAGTGCGACGGCAAATCCGAAGAAATCACTAAGCCACGCGCTGATGGGATTTGTGTCATCCAAAGAGAACTGGGCAGGCATCGCGTGACCGTTTTGCCACAGGCGCACTTCGCGGAAATCCGAGTTGAAGGCGCTTCGCAAATCATGGACGCGCGCGGTGCGTTTACCGTTTACGTACCTGCCCTCGGTGTCTCTGATGGCGTAGATGCGGTCATTTTCGAGGATGCCGCCGGAGGTGATTCGAGCTTGGTGCAGCGCGACGCCGTCGAGCGATTTGATGGGGAATATCTCAATACGGGCCAGGTGCACGAGCGATTTTTAATACTACAGCGAACCGCTTCGATGCAACAAAAAAAATTTCCAATTGGCCAAAGGGTACGCGTATAAAGAGATCGTGGAGCGGATGTGTATTAGTATTGACATTGTGAGAAGTCGGGATCGGCGGTCACATTCACCTGCGGGGTTAACCCTGGCGTGTGCGGAGCGTAGGTAACGGGAAGGCAGGTTTGAGCGCCACCGAGCGATTTGTGGCATTCAGCATGGCCGTCGGCGAAAGAAATGCCACCGGAGAATCAAGAGTTGTTTTTCCGCGCGAACCGGCCATCATCCGGCATTCTTAATTAATGAAGACCGCGTTGCTCATCGACGAGGATTGGGTCATACGTCACGCGCTTGGGCAGTGGTTGCGACAAGCGGGATGGAACGTATTGGAGGCGGATGACGGGGAGACCGGCCTGGCGATCGCCATGGAACAAAAACCGCAGCTCATCCTCTGCGATTTGCAGGCGCCACGCTACAATGGGTTCCAACTTTGCCGGCTGCTTCGCGCAAAACCGGGCGCGCTGGCGGGCGCCCGCATCGTTGTTACTTCCAGCGGGGGATATGGCGTGGACCGCGAAACGGCCCTACAAGCGGGGGCGGACGATTGCATCGTCAAACCTATTTTGGAATCCGACATGCTGCGGCTGATGTATTCTGTGCCGGCCCACGCCGAGGAAACACAAATCCAGTTGCGCGATCCCGCCCCGGACCAATCCAAGGTGGAATTCCCGCCTTTGCCGCCGGGGGCGATCGCAGAGGGAGAGACGCTGGTGCGTTTTTGGGGAGTGCGCGGGTCCATTCCAACACCGGGGGCATCAACATTGATGTATGGGGGCAATACTTCGTGCGTCGAAATTCGAGCGGACGGACAACTTATCATTTTGGACGCGGGAACGGGAATTCGTCCGCTTGGCGCCCGGCTTTCGCGGGAATTCAAGGGGGTGCCGCTGGCGATGACGGTGCTCATCACCCATACGCATTGGGACCATATCCAGGGATTTCCGTTTTTTGACGCCGCATATAATCCGAAAAACCGGTTGCGGATTCTCGGTTACGAAGGGGCACGGGAGGGGTTGCTCGGCGCGTTATCCAGCCAGATGGAAAGTCCGTATTTTCCGGTAGGCTGGAGGCAATTGCCGAGTCACATTGAGCTTCAGGAACTCAAGCAACCCAATTTCAAGATCGGGCCGATCGCCGTGGAAAGCATGTACCTCAATCATCCGGGGATATGCGTCGGCTACCGTCTCAACACGAGCGCGGGAGCTGTTGCCTACCTGCCAGACAACGAACCGTTTCAACGCTACAAGTACCATGCCGAGGCCAAAGCGCAGACCAGTCCGACTGGAATCCTGGAATTCGCGCGCCGCATGGATCAAAAAATGGTCGATTTCATCCGGGGCGCGGACGTCCTGGTGATCGACGCTCAATACGATGCGACGGAATACCAAATGCGCGTGGGCTGGGGGCACGGATGTATCGACGACGTTGTGGCGCTCGCCCTCAACGCCAACGTGAAGCGGCTTTATATTTTCCACCACGATCCGTCACATGACGACGCAAAAATTACGGCGATGGTCGAGTGGGCGCGGCAATTTGTGGCGGCGTTGGGAGAGACCCTCGTGGTGGAAGCCGCCCGCGAGGGGGCAGAGGTGGTGTTGAAGCCCGCAAAAATGTGAGTTAGAGCGTCGCGAATATTCTTTCCAGGTAGAGGCGGTTGAGGCGGGCATCCTCGGTTACTTCATCAAATGATTTTCCGCCGGCGCATTCAATGAAGGTTGGACCGTTAAAGTCGGCCTTTTTCAATTCGCGATAGACCGCGGCAAAATTGACTTTTCCGTCGCCGAACTGGATCATCACGTCGCTTTTTGGCGCGGCGCAATCCTTGGCGCAAAAGCCAGTGACATATTGGGCGATCGGTTTCAATTCCTCGACCGGGTCTTTGCCCGTGTAGTAGATGATGTTGCCGGCGTCATACCAGATTTTGAAATTGGGGCGGTTGACCTTCCTGATGCAACGTGTGATTTCCTCGGAAGCCCCGCTGCCGCCGCCGTGCGGTTTGAGCACAAGTTTGATGGAGCGGGCCTGCGCGTAATCGGCCGCGTCGGTCATCGCGCGATAGTAATCGTCATATTCGGATTTTTTATCGACACCAAACGTCAACAGCCATTCCAGGGACAGATACTGGGCGTGATCGATTTGCCGGTGGATTTGCCGGACGGCGTCGTCGAGGCCCTTGGAAAAATTGATGCGCAAGGAACCCATCGTGGCCGACAGGCCTGAAGCGTCGATTCTCTTTTTCAAACCTGCGAGGTAATCATCTGAAGCTTCGGAACCGATAAAGGGTTCTTCGGGCATGGGCGTTAGAAGGCCGACGGTGTGGAATCCGGCCGCTTTGATGCCTTTGAGGGCGGCATCAAATCCCCAGTTGGCGGGTTGCGGGGTGGAAATCGGCTCAACCGCGCTGCCGAATTTTTGCATCCACGGCCTGTTGAAACAACCGATTGGCCAGGAGACGCCCGCCGCTGAAACTTTCAGCATACTCATGGACGCGGCGGCGGTTGCGACTGCGCCGGTTTTAAGAAATCCGCGGCGGGAAAGCTCGTTCATGGAACTGGAATTAACCGGGGATGGCGCCTGATGTCACGCATATTCGCCTAAAGATCATGGACTTAATTGACGATAACGTTAAACAGGACATGCACGCATTGAGCATCTTCCGGCGTTTGACCGCGCCGGCCATGGCACGGACATTCGTGATTGCGACGGCGATACTCGTTGTGGCCGGGCGCGATGCCAGGGCCAGCGATCCTACCTATAACGCCACCAACGACAGTGAGTTGAGCCTTGAGCAATTGATCAACATCAAAGTCACCTCGGTCGCCAAGAAAGAAACGACGATAGAGAATTCTCCCGCCGCCGTAACGGTCGTGACGCCGGAGGACATCCAGGAATTCGGCATTACGACATTGCCGGATGCCCTCCGACTGGTTCCCGGCATGGACGTGGCGCAAATCAATTCCCACGAATGGGCGGTGAGCGCGCGCGGATTCAACAATGAATTCGCGGACAAGATGCTGGTGCTCATCGATGGGCGGTCCATATACACGACAGGCTTTGGCGGGGTGATTTGGGGCATGGAAGATGTGGTTATGGAAGACTTGGATCGGATCGAAGTGATTCGGGGGCCTGGCGGTTCGCTTTGGGGCGCAAACGCCCTCAATGGAGTGATCAACATTATTACCAAGAGCGCCAAGGACACCCAAGGCGGCCTTATCTCCACTTCGGCGGGAACCGAAGACCAGCCGGATGTCGTAGTCCGCTATGGCGGCGAACTGGCAACGAACCTGTACTATCGTGTTTACCTAAAGTACTTCAATCGGGAAGGGCTGGAGAAAACCAACGGCGCCGATGCGCCTGATCCGTGGAGCGGAGTCATGGGAGGGATGCGGATGGACTGGGATCCATCCATACAGAACAGCCTTACTTTACAGGGAGATTGTTCGAGCTACCAAATGGGCGAAAATCAGTCGATACCGAGCCTGCAGCCGCCGTACGCGCAAAACACCGACGTTCTCGACCACGATTCGGCCGCGAATGCACTGGGCCGTTGGACGCATGATTTTTCAGAGGATTCGCAAGTAATCGTGCAGGCATATTTTGATCACTACAGCCCGGAAGAAATCGGCGTCGCTTATGTTGCCAACACGGCTGATTTGGATGCCCAACATCGGTTCGCGCTCGGTTCCCGCAACGATATTGTGTGGGGGGCCGGCTATCGTTATACGAGCGACGAACTCAGCCCCAGTTATTATCTCAGTTTCAATCCGGAGAAGCGGCGTGAAGACGTTTATAGCTCTTTTGTGCAAGACGAAATTACGCTCGCTCCGGACAAGCTTCAGTTCACAGCCGGCTCCAAATTCGAGGACAACAGCTTCACGGGCTTTGAAGTCCAGCCGAGCGGCCGCCTGCTTTGGACGCCGACAGAACGACAAACGGTCTGGAGCTCGATTTCACGCGCGGTGAGGACGCCGTCGATCAGCGAATTGGATGAGCGCGTCAACGTGGCAGCCTTTCCTCCTCCGACGTCGGGGAGCCCGTCGGTCCTACTTTCGGACTTCGGCAATCCCAATCTTAAATCTGAAAATCTGCTGGCTTACGAATTGGGATACCGCCTTGAGCCGACCAAACGTTGCACGTTCGACCTGGCGCTGTTCTATAACCAATACGACCGGTTGATTGCGGCGTCGCAAGGCGCGGCGGAGTTTGAAGGCACTCCGACGGCGCCGTACCTCCTTATTCCAAGCACCAACCAAAACCTTGGCTCGGCCCAAACGTATGGGGTTGAACTTTCCGGCCGATGGGACGCGACAGACTGGTGGAACCTGGCGGCGAGTTGGAGCTTATTTGAATACCACAGCCCCATTTCGCCGATAACCGTTCCCTTTGGAGCTTCGCCGGAGCAGCAGGCCCAGGTGCGTTCCGAGATGAAGTTGCCGCAAAATCTCCAATTCAACGCGGCTGCCTATTATGTGGATCAAATCTACGCGCCCTACGGGATTGCGAATGTAAAGATTCCATCCTACGTGCGGTTGGACCTTGGGCTGGTCTGGCATCCACGTCAGGCGCTGGAACTGGGAATTTGGGGGCAGAATCTCATCGATGGACGTCATTCGGAATTTGCCAGCTACAAGACGCCGCTGATCACGGAGATCCCGCGCTCGTTTTTGGCCAAAATAACCTGGCGGTTCTAACCGCTTTTGACCCATGTCCGCCCCAAGGCTTAGAACCCAATTCCAGAGACAAGGGCGCGGAGGCGCGGATTTCATCGGCTGGAGTTTGTGGCTGCTTTTATTCTGCGGCATTTGCCAGGCGGGATTGGCGGACGGCGCCGCCAGAGAATATGAAGTCAAAGCGCAGTGCCTCTACCACTTCGCAAAGTATGTGGATTGGCCGACTAATGGCTTCCCCAACGAGGGTGCGCCGATTTACATCGGTGTCATTGGGAACGATCAATTTGCGGAAACGCTCAAGGCCGCGGTGATTGGCAAAAACGTCAACGGGCATCCTCTTGCCATCCAAGTCGTGGAGCGGGGGGGCGATGCGAGCAAATGCCAGATACTTTTTGTGAGCTACACGGAAAACAAGCGTCTGGATAGAATTCTCGCTCCAATTAACTCAAGCCCAGTGCTGACGGTGGGTGAAGGCAACACCTTCGGACAAGGCGGAGGGATCATCAGCTTTGTCATTCGGAACCAGAGAATTCGTTTTGATATCGATTTGACCGCGGCCAAACGGTCGGGACTAAAAATCAGCTCAAAGTTATTGAGTTTGGCCGATACGGTGCGCGGCAAGCCCAATTAAGCCTATGGACTTTTTCCTGCGAGCCTCAATCAAACGAAAGCAAGTGCTGATCATCATGATCACCACGACGGCGGCGCTTCTGCTGGCTTGCGCCGGCCTGACGGTTTACGAAATTGTGACGTTTCGTTCGGCGATGGTAAGCAACCTCTCCACACTGGGTGAAATCATCGGCAATAACACGGCAGTGGCTTTGGAATTCAGCGACCCCAAGTCGGCGGATGAAACTCTTTCCGCGCTGAAGGCTGAAACCCACATTGTCGGAGCTTGTGTTTATTCGTCCGGCGGCAAAGCATTTGCGACGTACCGGCGGCCCGGGTCCCTGGGCCAGTTCACGCCGCCGGAGCAGCCCCCGCCGCAGGACCACGCGTATCGGAACGGCAATCTTGCGCTCTCGCTTCCTATCATTTCGAAAGGGGAGGCGGTGGGGAGCCTTTACCTGGTTTCGGACATCGGCGGGCTGTATTCGCGGCTGGGCCAGTATGCATTAATTATGGCGGCGGTATTCGGATTGACGCTGATTGTCGCCCTGGGTCTGTCCAACAGACTGCAGAAATTCGTTTCCGAACCCATCCGCCGGCTGGCTGTTGCGGCTCGCGCGGTGGCGCAGAACAAGGACTACACCATCCGCGTCGAGCAACAAAACCCCGACGAGATCGGCGTTTTGATCAGCGGCTTCAACGGGATGCTCGAGCAAATCCAGCTTCGCGACTCGGAATTGCAAAAGGCCAAGGACGTTTTGGAGGGGCGCGTTAAGGAACGGACTCTCGAACTGGCCGAGGCAAATGCGGCCCTCCAAAGAGAAAACCTTGAACGCAAGCAAGCAGAGGAAACTCTCCGTTCACAGGAGGAACGCACGCGGTTAATTGTTGACCGCGCATTTGACGCGCTTATTACGACCGACGGCAACCATCGCATCATCGGATGGAACATGCAGGCGGAAAAAATACTCGGCTGGACCCGCGCCGAAATTGTCGGCCGCGGGATGCTTGAAACGTTCATCTCGCCCCGCCGACGCCAGACACGGCGAGTGTATTTGGAACGGTTTCACGCGACAGGAGAATGGCCTGAATTGAACCGTCTCGTGGAAACCACCGTGATGCATTGCGACGGTCATGAGGTGCCGGTTGAGTTCACCATTACGCCGATCCGGCTTGGGGACGGGTGGATTTTTACCATTTTTCTCAGGGACATCACGGAACGCATGAAAGCGCAGGCTGAATTGCAATCCGCCCACCAACAACTGGTGCGCATCTCCCGGCAAGCCGGCATGGCGGAAGTGGCCACCAGCGTTTTGCACAATGTCGGCAATGTTCTGAACAGCATCAATGTCGCCGCGACGGTGGTGGAAGAAATGATCCGGCAATCGCGAATCAGCGACGTGGCGCGGCTGTCAAAACTTCTCGATGAACATGCGGAGGACAGGATCGAGTTTCTGACGCGTGATCCGAAAGGTCAAAAGGTCCCCGTGTTTCTGGGGCATTTGGCGCAGACGCTTGCCACTGAACAAACGGATGTGCTTGGGGAATTAACGTCTCTTCGCAAAAACGTCGAGCATGTCAAAGAGATCATCGCCATGCAGCAGAGTTATGCGCGTGTCTCCGGGCTTTTCGAAAACATCGACATGACCGAATTGCTGGAAGACACGGTGCGCATGAATGCCGGGTCCCTGGAACGCCATGAAGTCAAACTTGTGCGTGATTACGCCCCGCTGACGCCCATCTGCACCGACAAACACAAGGTCCTGCAAATTCTCATCAACCTTGTCCGCAACGCCAAATATGCGTGTGATGAATCGGGCAAGACCGACAAACAAGTCATCCTGCGCATGGCCAATGGGGGAGACCGCATCAAGATTTCAGTCATTGATAACGGCGTCGGGATTCCCGCGGAAAACCTTCGGCGAATTTTTAACCACGGCTTTACGACCCGGCAAAACGGGCACGGCTTCGGGTTGCACAGCGGGGCGCTTGCCGCCAGGGAATTGGGCGGCTCTCTGACTGTCTCCAGCGAAGGGCCGGGACTGGGCGCCGCGTTTACATTGGAATTGCCGTGTGTGCCTCCGCCGGACAAAGGAACGATCATCGCGCAAGAGTTGCCGCGAAGCGAACTTGCCACATCCTGAGCAACCAAATGGACGAAACCGCCAAACACCGAATTCTGATCATTGACGATAACCGGTCCATCCACGAGGACTTCCGAAAAATCCTGTCGGAAAAGACCGGGGGCGCGGGCGCTTATGGGGACCTTCGCGCCGACCTGTTTGGCGAGAGCGAAGAGAACAATGATTTCAACGCTTTTGAAATCGACTCCGCGTTTCAGGGGCGGGACGGCGTGGAGATGGCAAAACAGGCGCTGGACAGCGGGCGGCCGTATTGCGTTGCGTTCATCGATGTTCGCATGCCGCCGGGTTGGGATGGCGTTGAAACGACGGCGAGACTTTGGGACATTTGTCCGGATCTGCAAGTGGTCATCTGCACGGCTTATTCGGATTATAGCTGGGACGAAGTGGCTGCCAAATTTGGCCAGAACGATGGGTTGCTGATTCTCAAAAAACCGTTCGACACAATCGAGGTATTGCAACTGGCCCAGACGCTGTCCCGCAAATGGGCTTTGACGCGGCAGGCCAGGCTGCGCGTGGCGGATTTGGATGCGATGGTGAATGAGCGGACGGAAGAACTCCGCGCATCGAACGAAAAATTGACGCTGGAAATTGCCGAGCGTTCCAAGACTGAAAAGGCGTTGCGCACCGCGCAGGAAGAATTGCGCCAATCCCAGAAGCTCGAAGCGATCGGCCAGCTTGCCGGAGGCGTCGCCCATGATTTTAACAATCTGCTGGCTGTGATTCGTGGAAACGCCGACCTGGCGCGGATGCAAATTCAAGTGCTGCCGCGCGAGCTGAACGAGTGCCTCAATGAGATCGGCGCCGCCAGCGACCGGGCCGCCAATCTGACGCGGCAGTTGCTGGCGTTCAGCCGAAAACAAATGATGCAGCCGCAGCCGGTTGACCTGGACAAGGTCATCATGAACTTGAGCAAGATGCTCAAGAGAATTATCGGCGAGCATATTGACCTGCGTTGTATTTATGCGCCGGCGTTGCCGAGGGTTCAGGCGGACGTTGGCATGATCGAACAGGTGCTCATCAACCTGGTCGTCAATGCCCGTGATGCGATGCAGAATGGAGGGAAGCTGCTGATCACGACGGAGCAATTGAGTTTCCACGAGGGGACTGACGCGCTGCATCCGGAGGCCCGCCCGGGGGATTTTGTTTGCGTCACTGTGAAAGATACGGGGACGGGAATTTGCGAGGAGGACCTGCCGCGGATTTTCAATCCGTTCTTCACGACGAAAGAAATCGGGAAGGGGACGGGGCTTGGGCTTTCGACCGTTTACGGAATTGTGAAGCAGCATCAGGGCTGGGTGGAAGTTTCCAGCCAGGTCGGTGCGGGGTCGTCGTTTAGGATTTATTTTCCGGGACTGAAATCGACGCCGGCGGTGTCCGACGAATCCACGCCTGCGGCTGCTGTCGAACCGCCGCCGGTGGGGAAAGAAATTATCTTGCTGGTCGAAGACGACGAGGCGGTGCGTTCGATCACGCGTCTCTTTCTGGAGCGACATGGGTATCGAGTGCTGGAGGCAAGCTCAGGGCCGGAGGCGCTGAAAATTTGGGAGTCGGTGGCGGATAAGGTGGACCTGCTGCTGACGGATGTCATCATGCCCGGTGGAGTGACGGGGCGGGATTTGGCGGAGGGGTTGCTGGAAAAAAAGAGCAGCTTGAAGATCGTCCTTCAAAGCGGGTATGGCGGAGATGTGTTATCGGGCAGCACGGATTTTCTTCAGCGGACAAACAGCTACTTTTTGCAGAAGCCGTGTCCGCCACGCGAAATGTTGCGGGCGGTTCGGCGATGCCTGGATGGGTTGCCGGCGAAAGGTTTGTAACCGAGAAATTCGCATATAATCGTCTAAAAATCCAACGGTTGGATTTTATCCGCGAAAAAAATTGCAAATAGCGATTGCGTTCCAGGAAACTTCTGGTAGGTTCACCGTTCCTTTGGACGATTGTCGTCCGTAGGGAAACGGCTTCAAATCCGTCCCTGTGGGGGGATGGGCGGCCATAATAACACTTAACGTAATCCCGTGTTCCGCGGGATGGTTCGGGCCGGATGACGGCGCGGGCTTCTAACAA
>DATAXU010000011.1:0-21975 GCA_036272955.1 Verrucomicrobiia bacterium | reverse complement strand
TGCAGAAGGACCTGGCTTAAATTATTTCGGGCGATGGTGGAACCTGGAGAACGTTCGAGTGTGGCGCGCCAAAGTGTTTCGCTATTATCGTAGATCCGGCATTGACGCCACGTCAGCGTTCCCAAAATCCCGAGCAAAAGCGCGTATGTCACGGGACGCAAAAGCAACGAGCGACCAGCGCGAACAACGAATTTATCAATCCCGGCGGCGGCCAAGGCGAGCGGCCCGATGCAGGCGGCGTACTGATAATGATCGGCCACAAAAGAGTAGCGAAAAGTGTACTCCATGATCAAACCGAGCAACGGCGAGAGCACCGCCACATAAAAGAGCATCGCCGTTTCCGGTCCTCGTCCGGCAAATCGGCGCAGGGCCAGGATCGCCGCGGTGGCCAGCACACCGCAGACAAGCCAAATGTATGCGAGCGGATTGGCGGGATCGATATGCCAGCGGGCATAGCTGAAGGACAAATTCACGGGCCAAATCAGTTTGCCCAGATAAAACCAAACAGCCCGGCTCGCAATCAACAGGCGGGCAAGCGGCCTGATGGCAAAGGTTTCCCCGACGGCATATTGGTGGTGCCGCTCAAACCAGACGGTCACAATTCCCATCCCCACTCCAGCCAGGAGAAACGGCGCGATTTGCAAAATCCGCCGGAGGTTGATCGGCTTTCGTTGAATCCAGAGCGTCAAAAATAACACCGCCGGCAATGTGCATGCGGTGGTTTTTGCAAAAAGCGCCAACAATTGGCAAACAAACGCAGCGCCGTACCACAACCATGGATGGGGCCGGTCATCTGCAAACTCCAGCCAGGCGCGAACCGCCAGCAGGCAGAAAAAAAGCGAAAGGACATTCTTGAGTTCCGTCACCCATGCGACGGATTCCACCTGGACCGGATGCAACGCAAACAAGGCCGCGCCGAGCCATGCACCGGGGATTTTCAGCCGGCGCAGCAGGCCCCACAACAGGATCGCGTTGGCCGCGTGAAACAATATATTGACGCAGTGATACCCTGCGGACGCCAGTCCCCACAAGTGATGCTCGACGCGAAAAACAGTGTAAACCAACGGGAAATATTGCGACGGCGTGTCGAGGGAAAGCCAAATGCGCCTCAGGCCGTCAGGGGCTGTCAACAAGTGGTTGTTTGTGACATAGACGTCGTCGTCCCAAATGAATCCTGCGTTCCAGGCGGGTTGATACGCCAGCGCCACGCATACGGAGAGCAGCGCGCCCAGGACCAACAAGCGGTTGCGGGTCGGATTAGTGTTCACTCCCCTCCCCTCGCAGGCGGGAAATTTCGGCGATCCTGGCTCGGGCCGGAGCCAGATCGGGCAGGCACGCGACCGCTTTTTGATATTCGGCCAGGGCCTCATCAACGCGGCCCTTCCGCAAAAGTATTTCGGCAATATTATAATGGGCTTCACCGAAATCCGGTTTGATCTGCGCCGCGCGAACAAAATGCGCAAGCGCTTCGTCAGCGCGTCCCTGTTGCAGCAAAATATTTCCGAGGTCGTTGTGGGCGAGCGCGTAATTAGAATCCAACTCCAGCGCTTTTTGATAGGCCGCCGTCGCCTCGTCGATTCGATGCTGCTGAAGCAGAGCAAATCCAAGGTTGCACCAGGCTTCGGCAAGCGAAGGATCCAGATCCAAAACCTTGCGATAGGCCTCTACCGCCTCTTCAACGCGGCCCTTCTTCAGATACCCCCGCGCCATGATGTCGTAAGCCTGCTCGTTACGAGGATGAAGGCGCACGGCTGCCGCCGCTTCGGCCAGCGCCTCATCAATCCTGCCTCGAAGCAAGTCGGCGGCAGCAAGGTTGTTTTCGGCCTCGGCATCGGTTGGACGGATGGCCAGCGCCCGATGCGCGTCCGAGACGGCCTCGCTGAACTGCTGCTTGTCAATCAAATATCGACTGAGATTATCGAGCGCGACAAGCGAGGTGGGGTCTTCATGTATTACGGCGCGCCACAGTGTTCCGCTATTCTCAAAGACGTGCGCTTGCCGCCACGTTAGAATTGACAAACCGGCGACGAGCAGAACGCCGACGATGGCGATAGGACGTCCTGGCACCCATTCGTGGAGCGCCCACACTACCATAATGGCGATCCCGATACTGGGAAGATACGTGTATCTGTCCGCCATCGATTGCGAGCCGACTTGCACCAGGCCGATGACGGGAACCAGCATGACCACAAACCAGGCCCAGCCTACGGCGAGGTACGGCTGTTTCCGAAATCGCCACACGACAACACCGCTGATCAGGGCCAGCAAACAAACGGCGCCCGCCACATCGGACATTGGCCATGCGCGATATGAATAAAAGAAAGAAAGATGGAACGGCCAGAAGATTTTGGACAGGTAGCGCACATACGCAACCGGCACATTGGCCCACCGCGTGGCCGTCGGAAAATTTTCCTGCGAGGGATTTTGGACCAGGAACGTGACGACGGAACACGCCGCCGCCAAAATCAGAAACGGAATTTTTTCCGCAATCCATCGCCAGGAAAACGGGCGTTTCAACGGCCAGTAGTCCAACAAAAGAAGAATGCACGGCAGCGTCACCAGCATCGGCTTGGCGGCAAGCCCCAGGGCGAAAAACAACAGGGACAGAAAACCGAAAACCTTTAACTTTGAAATTTGATATTTGAAATAGCTCCAAATCGTGAGAACGCAAAAGAACCCGCTTAATACATCTTTGCGCTCAGAAATCCAGACGACTGATTCCACGCGGAGCGGATGCAGCGCAAACAGCGCCGCGACGAAAGCGCTGCGGCCAGGCGCGCCGGTCATTTTGCCAAGGACCAAAAACAGCAACACCGCGTTGGCGGCGTGGATGAGGAGGCTGGTCAAATGATGGCCCCACGGATTGACACCATAGATTTGGAAGTCGATGATATGCGACAACCACGTCATCGGATGCCAGTTGGCGGCGTGCCCCGTCGTAAAGGCCCACTTGAGGCTTTGCCAATTCAACCCGGATTGCACGGAGGGGTTCGCGGTGACGTAAGCCGGGTCGTCGTAATTGAGGAAGCCGCACCGCAACGCCGGCCAGTATGCGGCGAACACGACCACGGCGATGAGCACAGAGACGGCCCAAATTCCGCGCCGGGTTCGTGGTTCACTCATCGTCCCGCATTCTAGGCGCGCCATCGCGAAAACAGAAGGCGATTTGGCGGATCAAGGCGCCGCTTCGGCCGGACGTTCTTCGGGAGAAGTCTGCCGCAAGGACCGCAGCGGCTTGGGTTCTTCGAGCTTTTTTTTCACGGCATGGTCGCGGGAAATAGAGCAGGTCACCGTGATGCCCCCCTCTTTCGGCTGGCGCACGCTGATTGTCGCGCCGATCATCCGCGCGCGATGATGCATGACGCGCAACCCCATGCCCTTGCTTTTCGGGTTCGGCGGAAATCCCATTCCGTCATCCTTGATTTTCAAAATCACGCGCGAACTGTTCCCCGCCAGGCTCAACAGGACGTTCTTGGCCTTCCCGTGTTTGATGGCGTTGGTCGCCGCCTCCTGCGCAATGCGATAAAGATGAACCGCAACGGTGTTGTCGGCGATTTTAATCTCCGGGTCGCAATGCAATTCGCAACTGACGGAAAACAACGTCCGCAAATTCTCAGCCAATTGTTCCAGCGCGGCTTCAATATCATTGCTGTCAAGCACAACCGGACAAAGGCCGCGCGACAATCGGCGCGTCTGGGAAAGCGCCTCGTTGATCAATGACGCGATATTTCCCGCCGCCTCCGCCTCCTCAATCCCGCGCGCCTGGAGTTTTTGTTGCAGGACTTTGGCCAAAAATGCGATGCCGGTCATGGATTGGCCCAGGCCGTCGTGCAAATCCTGGCCAAGACGGCGCTGTTCGCGTTCGCTGATCTCCTGAATTTCCCGCTCCAGGTTGCGCCGTTCCGTCACGTCGCGAAGGATGCTCAGATTGAGGTCCGCCGCGAGTTGGGTGGAGGAGAATTCGATGAACGAACGGTCGCCATTCGGCTTGGTGAAGGAAAGCTCGCCCAGGGTTTCAGCCCGGCGGTCGGTCGTTTGATTCAGATTGTGCCCGAACACGTCATTCCAATTGCGGGCCAAAAGTTGCTCGCCAGTCAACCCGATCAAACGGCATGCGGCGCTGTTGACTTCGACAAATTGGCCCTGGTCGTTGGAAATCAAAATCGCGTCCATGCTGCGCTCGAAGAGCAGGCGGAAACGGTCGTGGCTTTTTTGGAGGGCTTTGAGCGTGGCCGCATGTTGTACTGAATAACGAATCACGCGCTCCAACATCACCGGCTCCAACTGGTCCTTGAGAAGAAAGTCCGCCGCGCCCAACTCAGTGGCTTGCAGATCGACGCGAGGATCGTCCGAGGATGTCAGGATGATAATAGGCGTTTGGATGCCCAGGCCGGCAGCTTCGCGGAGCAGGTCCAGGCCCGTGCGGGGACCAAGCCGATAATCGAGCAGACAGACATCGTGGGAATTCTCCTTCAAAGCCCGCAGGCCCGCCTCGTAGGTCGGCGCCCAATCGGCGGAAAACGCTTTCTGCGGCACCTTGTTGAGCAGACGGCGCAGAAGAATGAACGAAGCTTCCTCGTCATCCACCAGTAACACGCGAGGTGTAGTATTCATGGGAATTATCGGCGGCCAAATAACTCCGGCGCAACCACCACGAATCTACTATGAAATCGCACCGCGGTCAATTTCACCCGGGACCGAGCGGCGTTCAGGGGTTTTGGTGACCACCCACCGCGGAATTATTCGCCGCCTTTTGGCAGAACGTTCGCTTCGGGCGTGATTTTGTCGATGTTCGGCGTGACGTCCGCATCCACGTTGCCGACGGCCCAATTGATGCCGCCGACCAGGACTTTTTGGAATACCGGGCTGTTCCAAACATCGTCGCGGTGGCCCATGCTCGTGTAAAAAACACGCCCCGACCCGTACATGTGCGCCCACGTTTCGGGATAGTTGGGACGCATGTACGCGTTATTATGGCCGCCGGTGGTTTTCATCATGGACGTGTCCTGAATCAACAGGACATGAAGATCGGGCGCAAAGTCCTTAAGCGAATACCACTCTTCCATCGGCGCGAAGCCGTTGGTCACCGCGCTGATACCGGGAAAATTCGGGTCCGCCACAATCAGGTGGCCCTTTTGCTGGTTGCCGTGAATGATGAATTCGCCGCCAATCATTTTTATGTACGGGTCGGCCTTGTCGCCGTCATCGACCCAGCGGGCCGCGCCGTGTTCCTTGCCGCCCGGCGAGTGAAATGTATCGGTGGCGGAATGGGTGCCGATGAACCCTTTGCCATTATGGATGGCTTCCAAAAACGCCGCCTTGCCTTCCTTGGACATTGGCGGATTTTTGTCGGTGCCCGCTTCGGTCAAATCCCCTGTCGTGTAGAAAAAGAAGGCGTCGTACTTGGCGATATTTTCGGGCGTGAACACACTCCCGTCTTTTGTGAACGTAAATTCGAAGCCGTTCTTCTTCCCCAATTTTTCAAGGATTTTTTGGGCCGCGCTTGGCTGGCCGTCCTTCTCCTTGATCATCGAATGTTCATAGCCGGAAGATTTTGAAAAAAAGAGGATTTTTTTCGGAGCGGCGGAGGCGCCAGTCACTTGCAATGCAAAAAAGGACGCCGCCAGAAGGGAGCGGACAAATAGAGTCGTGAATTTCATAAAATTATTGCTTTCGATTTATCGCGAAGGCGCCGGCGGCAGCGTATTGGCTTCTGGCGCCGCCTTGTCGAGGTTCGGCGTGACGTCCGCATCGACTTGCCCCGTCGCCCACGTCAGCCCGCCCGCGAGCACTTTCTGGAAATCCGGATTCGTCCAGACGTCCAACCGGTGCCCCATGCTCGTGTAAAACACACGGCCTTTGCCGTACATGTGCGCCCAGGTCGAGGGATACTTCGGCCGGTCATAGGCCGAGCGGTTATTGGAGGTCATCTGCGAAGTGTCCTGGACGAGCAGCACATGCAGGTTCGGCGCGAAATTCTTAAGCGAGTACCACTCTTCCAACGGGCCAAAATCCTCCGGCAAATCGCTCATTCCCGGAAATTTCCTGTCCACGCAAATCTGGTGTACCGCCTGCTGGTTGCCGTGAATGATGAATTCACCGCCGATCATTTTTATATATGGGTCCGCGTTATCGCCGTCATTTTGCCAGCGCGCGGCCGTCATGTCTTTTCCTCCCGGCGAATGGAAAGTGTCCGACGCCGAATGAATGCCGACAAATCCCTTCCCGTCGTGGATCGCTTGCAGAAACGCGGCCTTGCCCTCCTTCGACATCGGCGGGTTTTTATCCGTCCCTGCCTCGGTCAAATCGCCCGTCGTGTAAAAGCAAAACGCATCGTACTTGGCGATATTTTCCGGCGTAAAAACACCACCGTCCTTGCTGAACGTGAACTCGATGTTATTCTTCGCGCCCATTTCCTGCAAAATTTTCGCCGCCGCGCTCATCCGGCCATTGCGTTCCTTGATCATGTCATGCTCGAAACCCGCGGACTTGGAAAAGAACAAAACTTTCTTCGGCGCCGCCTGTGCAAATGGGGAAAAAAACGGAAGCGCAAGCCCGAGAGCCAGGACGTGGAATAATGCTTTCATGTGTCCGCAAGTTACGGAGCAATCGCCCTAAAACCAAGAAAAAAAGACGTTCTTATTGACACGTCTTCACAAACCTCTCGATCCGTTCCAACCCCTTTTCGAGGTTCGCCATACTCGTCGCGTAGCTGATGCGCATGTAATCATCCGCCCCGAACGCAATGCCCGGCACCGCCGCCACCTTTTCCGTTTCCAGCAGCCGCGCGCAAAACTCCATCGACTTAAGCCCCGTCCCGGAAATGTTTGGAAACAAATAAAACGCCCCCTTCGCATTGACGCACGTAATGCCCGGAATCTCGTTGAAGCGTTTCCACGCAAACGCCCGCCGCCGCGCGAATTCCGCCAGCCAAATCGCCAGGTGGTCCTGCGGCCCGTTCAACGCCGCCACCCCGCCCTTCTGCGCGAACGAAGTCGGGTTGCTCGTGCTGTGGCTTTGGATCGCGTCGATCGCCTTGGCAATCGGCTCCGGCGCCGCCGTCAATCCGATGCGCCAGCCCGTCATCGAATACGCCTTCGCCAGCCCATGCACGATCACCGTGTTGTCGTAATGCCGTTGCGAAAACGCCGCCACGCTCGTGTGTGCGGCGCCGTCGTACACGAGCTTCTCGTAAATCTCGTCGCTCATGATGAGCACGCCTTTTTCCACGCAAATATCCCCCAGCGCCTTGATTTCCTCCCGCGTGTAAAGCGACCCCGTCGGGTTGCTCGGCGAATTGAGAATGAACAGCCGGCTCCGTGGCGTGATCGCCGCAAGCAACTGCTCCGGCGTAATCTTGAATTCGCTTTTATCCGTCGTCTCGATGATCACCGGCTTCGCTTCCGCCAACCGCGCCATCTCCGGATAACTCAACCAATACGGCGCCGGAATAATGACTTCATCCCCCGGATCGCACGTGGCCAGGATCACATTGCAGCACGAATGTTTCCCGCCGCACGAAATGATGATTTGCGACGGCTTATAATCCAGCCCATTGTCCCGCTTGAATTTCGCCGCCGCGGCCTGCCGCAATTCCGGGATGCCGCTGCTCGGCGTGTATTTGGTGAATCCGTCGTTGAGCGCCTGGATCGCGGCGTCCGTGATATGTCTGGGCGTCGCAAAGTCCGGTTCGCCCGCCCCGAAACCGACCACGTCGATTCCCTCGGCCTTCATCTGTTTGGCCTTGGCATCAATGGCCAGGGTAATCGAAGGGGTCAGCGATGCCGCGCGGCGCGAAATTTTATAATTCATTTTCAATGCGGCGACAATATGTCACATCGCCCGCGCCTCCGCCAAAAGAAAACTCAAACCGTCTGCGAAAGGTAACCCCCGTCAACCCGCAAATCCGTCCCAGTCACAAAGCTGCTCGCTTGCGAGCTGGCCAGGAAAATCACCGCCCCCATCAATTCCTCCCCCTGCCCGAACCGCGCCATCGACGTGTGCCCCAGGATGCTTTTGGAACGCGCGGTCGGCGTGCCGTCCTCGTTGAACAGCAGCCGCCGGTTTTGTTCGGCGGGAAAAAACCCCGGCGTAATTGTGTTGACACGAACGTTTCGCGACGCCCATTCGCGCGATAGAAATTGCGACACGCTGATGACCGCCGCCTTGGCCGCCGAGTACGCCACGACGCGCGAAAGCGGAACGTGTGCCGAAACGCTGGCAATGTTAATGATGCTCCCCTTCCCCTGCGCCACCATTCCCGGCCCAAATACCTGGCACGGCAGCAGAATCCCGCCGATCAAATTCATGTCAAAATTCCCCCGCCAATCCTCCACGGAAATCTGTTCGAACTTGAATTGCTCCGTGACCGTCACTTTCGGATCGTTCCCCCCGGCGGCGTTCAACAGCACCGTCGGCGCGCCAAAGGCGGCTTGAATTTGCTTCGCGGCTTTGTGCAGGCTTTCCCGTGAACTCGCGTCTCCAACAAAAAATTTAGCCTCTCCCTTGGCATCGCGGATGCGTTGAGCGCATGCCTCACCGCGTTCGGCATTCCGGCCGACCACCGCCACTTTGGCGCCCGCCCCGGCCAGTCCTTCAGCCATTTTCCCCCCCAGCACTCCCGTGGCGCCGATAGCGACTGCAACCTCTCCGGTGAGATCGAATAATGAGATCATTCCCCGAATAGTGGCCAGTCAAACGTAACTTTTAAAGTTTAAAGTTTGGAGGCCAAAAATCGCTCCCGCCATCTTGCTCGCGAGATTTTCCCCCGTTCCGCCTCCTCTATCTCCGCGACAAACCACCAATGCCGCGGCGCCTGCCAATCCGGCAAAGAATCCCCCACGAATCGCCTCAAACTTTCCTCCGTCAATTCTCCGCGCGCCGCGACGCACGCCGCAATGGTTTCGCCCCGCGCGCCGTCCGGTTCCGGCACGCTGAACACCACGCAATCCCTCACGCCGGGATGCCGCAAAATCGCCTGCTCGATCAATTCCGGCGCCACCTTGCGGCCCGCCAGGTTGATGACGTCTCCACGCCGCCCGCGCAAAAACACGCGGCCATCCCGCAATTCAGCGCGGTCACCGGTCTGGAATTTCCCGCCGCCAAGCGCCACCGAGGATTTCGGCCAATAAGTTTCTCCCGCCGCCTGGCTGATTACCCCCAGGCACCCCTCGGCGTCCGTTTGCAACGCCACTCCGCGCAGCGCAACGCCCACGTCCTCGCTGCTCGTGCGCGGCGCATCGGAAGCGTCATAACAAATACCGCCGCATTCGCTCGCCCCGTAAAAATTATGCACCTTGACTCCGGTTCGTTTGAAAATCGCCGTCTCCAACGCAACGGGTAAAGGCGCCCCCGCGGAAATGGCCAGTTTCACCGCCGGGCAAATCCCCTCCGCCTCGTGCCACACCCGCCAAAGCGCCGGGACAGCCGGCAGCGTTAGGCTGGAATATTTTTGACAAGCCTGCCGCACCGCTTCCGGCAATCGCGACGGCAACAGGATCAACGGAACTCCGTGCAACAGCAGCGGCAATACTAAATTGGAAAACCCGTACGAATGCGCCAGCGAGATCACTCCCAGGTTCGGCCAATCCGGCCGCATCCCCATCGTCTCGACGATGTTTCGCGCGTCGGCCGCCAATTGCGCCTCGGTGAACGCGATCATTTGCGGCGTTCCCGTGCTGGTTCCAGAACTCGTCTTGAGATGCAGCCACCCGCGCGGCAATGGCGGCAGCGCCGGCGCCGCCTGCCCCTGGTCCAGCGGGCAAACCACCCGATTCGCGCGCCATGCGCGCAAAACGTCAAATATAAACTCACCGCCCGCGCCGCAAGGGTAAATCACCGCCTCCTCCGCGCTCCGCCTCTCGCCCTCCGCCTCCAATTGTGCGAACGTCCATTCCCGCCCGGCGGCAACATCCACCAAAGCCAATTCCCCGCCTCGTGAGCGCGCGATTTCCTTCCATGCAGCGTACAACATCGTGATCTTTGCTTTAAAAACTACAGGGACGCATTGTAGTATTCAAACAGGCTCTTACGATAATTGATGATGAACGCCGTTCAGCCAGATGCCGAAGTCGCGGTCGCAGCCGGTGCCGGACGCACGTTTGATTTCTACGCCGACACCTTTTCTTATCCAAACGAATTGATCTGGGAATACCTGTTCGATCCGCAGACCGGCAAATCCAGCACGCGAAAAAACGATCCCCCGCCCGCGTACGCCCACCATTGTTTCGTCGTCGTTCGTTCGGCAAGGCAATTCTTCCTTCACGCCCGGTTCGCGCCGGAGAGTCCAGTCATCGACACAACCGGTTACCGCTCCATCATCCGTTCCGTTGTTCGCCGCAGCCCGTATCGCCCTTGCGGACCGGCGGATCGCATACCAATTCCCGGATTCTCCAACCTCCGCCAATTCAGCGCCGCCCATGCCGATTTATTGCGCAAAACCTGCGGCGGCGCCTGGCAAAGTTATGTTCAACGCGGCAACTGGCGGATGATCCTCCCCTTTACCCGTAACGGCCAGGCGCAAATGTCCGCGCAGCTCCAAACCGCCCTCCGCTCCGGCCGCCAACCCATCGCCCACGTCGTTACGTTTCCTCGTCTGACAATCAACCACGTCGTGCTGATCTTCGACGTCCGCGAGACCGCCGCCGGTTTGGAATTCCATTGTTACGATCCAAACGTTTGCCAGAAGCCGCTCCTTTTGGAATACAACCGCGCCGCGCGAACATTCATTTTCCCCCGCACGCATTATTTCCCCGGCGGAAAAGTCAACGCCTACGAAGTCTATCGTGGCTTATTCCTGTAGAGTGATTGCCCAAAAATAATTTCGAAGTTCGCAGACTCTGTTTTTCTTGTTTACTCTTCGTGACCTTCGTGGTGAACCTCCCCTCGTTTTGGAAAGTATCTGTTGCAACCCCTCTCAACGCTCCGCCTCGCACGCCTTAAGCCGTTTCGTCAGAAAAACCTGCTCCGATTTGATTTCCGCAAGCTGCAGTGATTTCCGAAAATGCGCCGCCGCGATCTCCGCGTGGTGCAGGCGCGATTCAAATTCACCGAGCACGGCATACAGCAGATAATAAGACTCCAGCGAGGTCAGGTTCCGGCTTGCGCTTACCGCTTCAATCCCCGCTTGCGGCCCGCGAACTTCCGCCAGCGCCACCGCCCTGTTCAACGCCACCACCGGCGAATCATCGAATTCAATCAACTGATCGTACAACTCCAGGATTTGCGGCCAATCCGTCGAAGCGTAATCCTTCGCCCCGCAATGGCAGGCCGCAATGCCAGCCTCAAGATGGTATTCGGAAATCTCCCCGCCCACAGCCGATTGCGCAAGATGAAACATGCCCCGCGCGATCATCGCCTGGTCCCATCGCGTCCTGTCCTGTTCTTTGAGCAAAAGCAAATTGCCATCGCCATCCTGCCGGGCCGGCAGACGCGCCGTGTTGATCAACATCAGCGCCAGCAGCGCATGGGTTTTCGGTACATTGCCCGCCGCGTGCTCCGCGAGCAAACCCGTCAGCCGGATGGCTTCACGGGAAATTTCCTCGCGCACAAGTTTTTCGCCGCTCGACGCCTTGTAGCCTTCATTGAACAACAAATAAAGCGCCTGCAAAACACCGTCCAACCGCGCTCCAAGCTGCTCGCCGGTGGGAATCTCGAACGGAATCCGCGCCTCGCGGATTTTTTGCTTGGCCCGCGTCAATCGTTTGGCAATCGCCGCCTCTGATGTCAGGAACGCGCTCGCAATTTCCCCCACGCTGAACCCCCCCAGCGCCTTCAACGCCAGCGCCGCCTGCGCGTCCGCCGGAATCAGCGGATGACAGCAAACGAAGAGCATCCGCAAACGGTCATCCGCTATTTCCTCCGCGTGAATAACAGCCGCGGCGCCCTCGGGACTTTCCCGCTCCGCCAGCAACGCAATCTCCGGTTCTTTCTCTCGAAAAACCTTCTCGCGCCGCACCACGTCCAGCGCCAGATTCCGGGCCGCCCGCATGATCCACGCAGCGGGGTTTTTGGGCGCACCATAAAACGGCCACGTCTGCAGCGCCCTCACCAGCGCCTCCTGCACCACGTCTTCGGCCAGCGTGAGATGGTCCAGGCCGAATATCCTCGTCAGCGTGGCGACCATCTTTGCCCCCTCATGGCGGAACAGATGTTCCACCAATTCGGAAACCGCTTGCGGTTGCTCCTCTGTGGTTTCAGCGGGATTCACCGTCCGTACGCCTCTTTAACAGCTTTTACGTCAATTTTCCCCATATGCATCACCGCATCCATGGCCCTGTTCGCTTTCTCCGCGTTTTTGTCGCTGATCATATCGATCACTACCGTGGGAACTACCTGCCATGAAACGCCGTATTTATCCTTGAGCCATCCGCACGGCCCCTCCTCTCCTCCCGCGGAAAGAGTTTTCCAAAATTGGTCCACCTCCGCCTGCGTCTCGCAATTCACGACAAACGATATCGCTTCCGTAAATTTAAAGTTCGGCCCTCCATTTATCGCCACGAATTCCTGGCCCTCAAGCAGGAATTTCACCGTCATCACAGTCCCCGCGTGCCTACCGGAAGCCTCGGCCCCCGCTTTTCCGTAATGTGTTATGTCCAGTATCTTGGAATTTTTGAAAATGGAGACGTAGAATTTTGCCGCCTCCTCGGCATTCTCATTGAACCACAAAAATGGCGTAATTTTTTGCATTATTGAGCTCCCAAAAAAATCAAGCCGGCGCCTTGGCTGGATTCGCCAACCCGCCGGCTGATTGACTATTCACTTACGCCGTCGCTTCCGCAAGTTGCGCTTCCTGAACATGTTCTCCGGCAAGCGGGCATTGCGCCATGACCGGCCGCACTTCCACCTGCGCGCCGTAAGCAAGACCGGGACAGTCCTTGGAAATCGCCACCGCTTCTTCGATGGTTTTGACCGTGGCAAAAAAGAAACCGCCAATGGCCTCCTTGGATTCCGCAAACGGTCCGTCCACGACGATCCGTCCGTTTTTTCCGGAAACAATTTTGCCCGACGATTCCAATGGGCTTCCGTCCGCGACCTTGCCCTGTTCCTTCAGCCGTTTAAACCACGCCATCCAGTCATTGGCGACCTTCTGTGTTTGTTCCGGCGAAAGCCCTTTGTGCCAGTCCGTGCCGCGAAAAATAAGCAAATATCCGTTATTCGATTGTGTGTTCATATTTTTTTTCGTTGTCTGACTTATTTGTTTCCTATTCACAACGACCGCGCCGTAGCGCACAGCGCGAAGGCGGGCATTGTCTGACTTATTTGTTTCCTATTCACAACAACCGCGCCGTAGCGCCTTGCGCGAAGGCGGGCATTGTCTGACTTGTTTATTTCCTATCTACAACGACCGCGCCGAAGCGCAAAGCGCGAAGGCGGGCCATATCTACAACGAACCAACCCCGCAACTAAGGACAATTATTTTGCCTTTTTTAATCTCTCCGGCTTTTCACTTCGCATTGAGCAACCGCTCGGTTTCCGTCCGCATCTCCCCAAGCGTCCGGTCATCCGGGTTATGCTCGGCCATCCATTGCAAGCCCTGCGCGTAAAAGCGCCGGGCGTCATCGGTTTCACCAAGTTCGCCGCGATCAGCGAAACGGGACACCTGTTGCGCAACCATCTCCGGCGCACTGCTCCAGTCCTTCACGCCGCCCATAAAAACGATGTCCAGCACCTGGTCATATTGGGTCTGGGCCTCGGTCACGCGGCCCTGCGAGGCAAGAAAATCGGCAAGGTCCTCCAAGGTCGCCGCCACCACCGGACTCCGCTCCCCGAGGGCGTTGCGCTCCGCGGCCAACGTCTGGTCCAGAACAGTCTCAATCTCCGCGGTTTTTCCCTCGAGTTTGAGCACCGCAACCAGGTCCCTGACGCATCGAATGCCAGCCCATTTGCCGTGTCGTACCGCCGCGTGCGGTTCTTCTCCAGGCATTTCATGACGATCCAATCCAAATCGCCCTTGAGTTGGTGAAGCAGTTTCGGCGCATCCACGGAGCGGCGCTTCGCGGTGGTGGTCCGCTCCGCGTCGGGGAGAGCTGCAACTTTCGTGCTGGGCCGGGTCGGCTCCCGTTCGCGGATCGCCTTGCGCATCGCGTCAAGTCCCTGTGCCACCAACTCTTCGGCGTCAAAAGGGGTGCGCCCCGTCAATAATTCGTAGAGCAGGACGCCAAGGCTGTAAATGTCGCTGCGCGTGTCGATGTCCAGCCCGCTCATCTCAGCTTGCTCCGGCGACATATAGGCCGGGGTCCCGATGAATTGGTGGAGCTGCGTGTAAACAGTCTGCTCGGTCAACCGCCCCTCCGCCGCCTTCGCGATGCCGAAATCGATCACTTTCGGCACCGGCGTCCCATCGTGCAGCGTCACTAATATATTGGACGGCTTGATGTCCCGGTGAATGATCCCCTTTTGGTGCGCGTGCTGGATTGCCTGGCAAACCTTGATAAACAGGTCGAGCCGTTCATCCGTGGTCAGAACATTTTCATCGCAGTAGTCAGTAATGCGAATCCCCCGGACCAATTCCATCACAAAGAACGGACGCCCTTGCTCGGTCGCCCCGGCATCCAGCACTTTAGCGATGTTGGGATGGTCCATCATTGCCAGCGCCTGCCGTTCCGCCTCGAATCGCGCAACGACGGCCTTGGTATCCATCCCCAGCTTGATGACCTTCAGCGCCACTCGCCGCCGGACCGGTTCCGTTTGTTCCGCCACATACACGACGCCGCAGCCGCATTCCCCAACCTTCTCCAAAATCTTGTAACGCCCCACCGATTTCCCGATGACCTCGTCCTCCGTCACGGAAACCTTGATCTTGATCGTCCCCCCCGGCGCATCCCCTGGTTTATCGTTTTCTGGCATCAGCAGTTCCCGATGCTACCCCACCCCGACGCTTCCTCAAGGAAACCACCTTTTCGTGTGAATACATGCGACTTGGGAATCGTCGGTAGGTGGTTGCCCGTCAGGGCTTGTTCTTTGAAATTTCGCCGTCAAAGCGATTTGGTCGGAGTCAGAGCGAGTCAAACCTGGTCAAACCAACCCCCGGTCGCGGTTGTATGCATAAACAGTTGTTGTTTATACTCTTACGAATAATTCGCGACCAGTCCTTCACGGATGAGTAAAAGTCAATCAAGGTTGCTAAAGGTTCCTCAAAGTCGCGCACAACGCTTCCAACCGCGGACACGGGACCCCCGCCCGATGCGCCTCCCGCAAAGGCGCCAAAAACAGGCTTTCCAACTCCAGCGGCTGTCCCCGCTCAAAGTCAATCAAGGTCGAGGCCTTATACACCCCCATCTGCCGCGTGCGCGATATTTGGAATTCCGCCGCCGAATCCGGTATTTCCAACCCTTTTGCCCGCGCGACCGCAATCGTCTCCAGCATCAACTCGCGCACCACTCGCTCCCAATTGGGGTCCGCAAGAAGCACATTCGTTGTCAAACCTATTTTTCCCTTCGCCCCCGCCACCCCCAACCCGTTAAACGGAATGTTCCACACCAATTTCTCCCACCGCGCCTGCTCCAGGTTCGCCGCCACCTTGCACGGCACGCCGGAGTCCTCAATCGTCTTCCAGATAAGCTGCGTGCGCGGCTCCGGCGGCCTTCCATATTCACCCAGGACAACCGTCCCGTGCGCGATATGCCGGATGCGCCCCGGCGCCACCCGGTTCAAGCAAACGAAGCAAATCCCCCCCAGGGTCTTTTCCGCCCCCACCACCGCCGCCACCGCCGCTTCATTTCCAAGCCCATTCTGCAACGTCAGCACAGAAGATTCCGGCCCCACAAGCGGCGGCAGAAGCTGTGGAAAAACGTAATTCGCCGTGGTCTTGAGACAAACCAGAACCAGGTCCGAAGCCCCAATCCCCTCCGGCGCCCGCGCGCACTCCGGCCTCACCTCGAAATTTCCATTCACGCTTTCAATCGAGACGCCCCGCGCGCGCACAACGTCGTAATCCGAGCGCAAAAGGAAATGCACCCGGTGCCCCGCCCGGCACAGAATCGCCCCGTAATAACTTCCCAATGCGCCGCATCCCACCACCGCAATTTTCATTCTGGAAAGAAACACCCTCCCCTCCATTTGGACAACAAAAAGCGCGCCGATATTTTTTCGCTTTTCGCCGCCGCCCATGCCGGATAACTTTGGCGAAAATATGACCAGCGAAAATTCCCGCTTTATCGATCTTCGCAGCGACACGATCACCAAGCCCACTCCCGCCATGCGCCAGGCAATGGCCGCCGCCGAAGTGGGCGACGACGTTTTCGGCGAAGACCCGACCATCCGCGAGTTGGAATCCGAAACCGCCGCCCTCCTCGGCAAGGAAGCCGCCGTCTTCACTGTTTCAGGCACCATGGCCAACCAGCTTGCCGTCCGCGCCCAAACCGAATCCGCCGACGAAATTCTCGTGGAAGAACAGTCCCATCTTTATTACTACGAAGGCGGCGGCCCCGCGGCGTTGAGCGGCGTAACGTGCCGTTGCCTCCGGGGCGACCGCGGCGTCTTCAGCGTCGCCGATGTCGAATCCGTCCTGCGCCCCGTCAATCCTCATTTCCCCCGCTCGCGAATGATCTGCATCGAGAACACCCATAATCGCGGCGGCGGCAAAATTTGGCCCCTGGCGCAAATCGAAGAAATCGCCGCCGTCGCCCGCAAACACAGCCTCCAAATGCACCTCGACGGCGCCCGCCTCTGGAACGCCACCGCCGCCACCGGCATCGCCGAAAGCAAATGGGCCGCCCCCTTCGACACCGTCAGCGTTTGTTTTTCCAAGGGCCTTGGCGCGCCCGTCGGTTCCGCCCTTGTCGGTTCAAAGCAACTCCTCGAACGCGTCCGCCGTTTCCGCAAAATGTTCGGTGGCGGCATGCGCCAAGCCGGCATCATTGCCGCCGGCGCCCTGTTCGCCTTGCGCAATCACCGCGCCCGCCTTGTCGAAGATCACGCCAACGCCAAAACACTCGCCCAGGGCATCAGCGCCTGCAAAAACCTGGAGGTCGCCCCCGGCGAAGTGGAAACCAACATGGTCCGTTTCCGAATGCCCGGCGTCCCCGCTAAGGAAGTCCTGGATCGCCTGCGTGCGCACGGCGTTTTGATGCTCGCTGCCGACCCCTCGACAATTCGCGCCGTCACAAGCCTGATGGTTTCCCCCGAGGATATTCGCCGCGCAATTGCGGCCATCGCGAAGATATAAAAAAAGGGCGCCCCGTTTTCAAGGAACGCCCTTCGAAGTCTATCAAAACTATCTTACCCCAAGAATCGCGTCCTTCGCCGCTTTGGCGACCCGGAACTTCACGACTTTTTTGGCTGGGATCTGGATCGTCGCGCCCGTCGCCGGGTTGCGCCCGACGCGCGCCTTGCGATTGACAAGGACGAGCTTGCCAATGCCCGGCAGCGTAAAGGTGTTCTTGGCGTGTTTATAGGCCAGCGTCGCCAGCGTATCGAGAATTTCCGCGCCGGCCTTCTTGGTCAGCCCGCTTTTCTCCGCCAGTTCCGAAGCCAATTGTGATTTCGAGAGTGCTTTTGCCATATAGGTAGGTGTGTGTATATCGGTTCGTGTTGAGTCGATTTTGCTCGACGGTTCGCGCGTTATTAAAAACCTTTGCCACTCCCGCGCAAGGAGAAAATCGCGTTTTCCCCAGATTTCCGCCCGCCCTTACTCCTTTCTAACACGGGCTTGACTTGCACTCGTTCTGGCACACCATCTCCTCGTGGCATCGCTATTTGCGATTCAAAGCGAATTACGCTACGAAATCGTCCGGAAAATCTTCGAGGGCGGCATGGGCATCGTGTACGAAGCCGAGCAGCACGGCGCGCGCAATTTCGTCAAGCGCGTCGCCCTCAAAGTCATCCGCCAGAACTACGCCAACCAGAAGCAGTTCATCGAGAATTTCATTGGCGAAGCCAAGCTCGTCGCCGATTTGATCCACACCAACATCGTTCAGACCTACCAACTCGGCGAGGCGCGCGGGCTCTATTTCATTTGCATGGAATTGATCCACGGCGTCAACCTCGAGCAATTCGCCCAGCAGCTCAGCGGCAAACAATGCGTCCTCCCGCAGGAATTGGCCGTCTTCATCACCAGCCGCGTCGCTCGCGGCCTTGCCTACGCGCACTCCAAAACCGACGACGCCGGCAAGACCGTCGGCATTGTCCATCGCGATGTCAGTTTCAAAAACATCATGGTCGCCTTTGCCGGCGACGTCAAATTGACCGATTTCGGCATCGCCAAAGCCCGCGGTTTCCTCCAGGACAACGAAGGCGAAGTCGTCGCCGGCAAGGCCGACTACATGAGTCCCGAACAGGCCGATTTCCAAATCACCGACAAACGCTCCGATTTGTTCTCAACCGGCGTTGTCCTCGGCAATCTCCTTTTGGGTTACAACATTTTCAAAGGCGCCAACGCCGAGGAATCCCGCGAACGCATCATGTCCATGCCCCTGCCGGATTTCTGCCAGCTTACCCCGCGCATCGACGCCCGCCTCAACGAAATCCTCCACCGCACTCTCTCGCGCGATCTTTCCAAGCGTTACGCCTCCGCCGACGAGTTGCTCTACGACCTGGAGTATTTCATCTATCACAAAGGCTACGGGCCGACCAACGAAACGCTCGGCAAATTTATCCGCGACCTTTTTGGCCAAAAAGTTCCCGGCACCGAGGACAAAGGCCACACCACCGTCATCGAGCGCGCTCCCTTGCCCCAGGCGCGTGGAATTTAATTGAAGACAACCCGTTCCACAAAACAGAAAAACGGTCGCGTCGTCCTCGGTTTGATTCAGAGTCGTTGCTCGCCCGACCCCGCCGATAATTTCTCGCGCATGTCCGCCCGCATTACCGAGGCCGCGGACAAGGGCGCCCAAATCATTTGCACCCCCGAACTCTTTCGGTCCCAATATTTTTGCCAGAGCGAGAACCACGATTATTTCAAGCTCGCGGAAACCATTCCCGGTCCCAGCACCGATGCCTTGCGCAAGCTGGCCCGCCGCACCCACGCCGTCATCATCGCCTCCCTTTTTGAAAAACGCGCCGCCGGCCTCTACCATAACACCGCCGTTATTATTGACGCCGACGGCCAGCTCCTGGGCATCTACCGCAAGATGCACATCCCGGACGACCCCCTCTTTCACGAGAAATTCTACTTTACCCCCGGCGACCTCGGTTTTCGCTCATGGAAAACCCGCTTCGCCACAATCGGCGTTTGCATCTGTTGGGACCAATGGTATCCCGAAGCCGCCCGCCTCACCGCCTTGCGCGGCGCGGAAATTCTTTTTTATCCCACCGCCATCGGCTGGCACCCGTCTGAAAAGGCGGAATACGGCGCCACTCAGCACTCCGCTTGGGAAACCGTCCAGCGCGGCCACGCCGTCGCCAACGGTTGCTACGTTGCCGCAGTGAATCGCGTCGGATTGGAAAGACCCGTCGGCGGCGACGGAATCGAATTCTGGGGCCGAAGCTTCCTCGCCGGCACCTCCGGCCAAATCCTTTCCAAGGCCTCCACGAATCGCGAGGAAATCCTCCTGGCGGAAGTGGACTTGCGCTCCGTCGATATGACCCGCACCCATTGGCCCTTTCTGCGCGACCGCCGCATCGATGCCTACGGCGACTTGACCAAACGCCTGATCGATTGAGCGGCGTCCCCAAACCACTTCGCCCCCGCGCATGGATCACCGGTGCCGCCGGTCTAATCGGCCATTATCTGGCTCACGCTTCCACGCAATTCGACATTATCCCCCTGGCGCGAACCGATTTGGATTTGACCAATTTCGCCGCCGTGGACGAAAAATTCCGCCACGACCGCCCGCAACTCATCCTCCATTGCGCCGCGATGTCCAAAAGCCCCGATTGCCAGGCCAATCCCACCCGAGCCCGCGCCATAAATGTCGATGCCACCGCCCACCTCGCCGCCTTGGCCGCCGACTGCCGCCTCGTGTTTTTCTCCACCGACCTTGTATTTGACGGCAGCAAGGGCAATTACATCGAAATCGACGCCGTCAACCCCTTGTCGATTTATGCCGAGACCAAAGTTGCAGCCGAAAAGTTCGTCCTGAAAAATCCCCGCCACATCGTTCTGCGAACATCGCTCAACAGCGGCGCATCACCCGGAGGCCGCACCACCTATAACGAACAATTGCGGGACGCATGGCAGCGGGAAAAAACCGCCAAACTATTTGTGGACGAATTCCGATGTCCGATCGCCGCCACCGTCACCGCTCGCGCCACCTGGGAAGTCGCCGAATCAGACGCGTCTGGTTTATTCCACCTCGCGGGCGCCGAACATCTCTCCCGCCTTCAGATTGGCCGCCTCCTCGCCGCGCGCCATCCCGAATTGAACGCCCGGATTGACGCGTGTTCATTGGCCGAGTACGACGGCCCGCCTCGCCCGCCGGACACATCTTTGAATTGCGCCAAAGTTCAGAAGTTGCTTTCATTCCCGCTCCCGGGACTCACGCAATGGTTGCACGACCACCCGGAGGACGCCTTTTAAGTGTCATGCATATAAATCTACGGCCGAGTGTGGCCATCCTCCTTCTCTTAACCGCCTTCACCGCGCGCGCCGCTGACGATTCCGACAAATGGAAGCATCTCTACCGCGCCGCAACCAAGGCCATGGAAAAAAATGAATACAACGCCGCGGAATCCCTCCTGATTGCGGCCTCCGAAATCGCCGAGAAGTTTGGCCCAAACGACGAACGCTATTCCGACACGTTTCGTTCCCTGGGCGACGCTTCCACTCACTTGCACCATTTCGGGATTGCCGCCGCGGCTTACGCTCGCCTGGCCGATGCCGACGGCGAACGCCTTGGGACAAACGACATCAAAGTCGCCAACGATTTGCTCCAACTCGTCGAGGTTGCCGGTTTCCAGCAGGATTATCAGAACGGCACCGACGCCATGGACCGCGCGACGTCCATTGTCCGCAGAAACGTCGGCAACAATTGTTACGCGATGGGTATTTGCGAGTCTCACCGCGCCGACCTCGAACTTCAGGAGGGCCATCATGCCGCCGCCGAATCCAACTACCTTCACGCAATCAAACTTCTGGATTCCGAACAAACGGTCTGTAGCTTTTCTGGCAAAGGCCTTATGGCGAAAGGCACGGTGTTCGCGCCTTCCCACCTGGCGGTCGCCCTGACGCTCAATCAACTCGGCATTTGTCAGACCCAGGAAAAGAAATATGACGAGGCCCAGGCATCTCTTCGCCGCTCGATCAAGTTGACGCAATGGATATTCTGCGGCAGCAGTTCCCCCGCCCTGGTCAATCCCCTTTACAATCTCGCAATCGCCTGCTTCAAAGGTGGCGATCTCGCCGACGCCGAATCCGCCGCCCGTCGCGCGCTTTCCATTATTGACAACTACAATCGCTCCGATCCCACCCGCGTGTGGATTCAGAAGGTGCTGTCAGCTACTCTTATCGCAGAGGGCAAACCCGCCGAGGCGAAAAAATTTGCCCGGTGACGCGGGCCTATTATTGCGCCCAGGCAAGGCCATCGACGCCCCTGCCAGCGGCGATCAGCTTCTTCAGCGTCCAATCCTTGGTATCAATCACCGCCACTTTGCGGCTGGCATCGCACGAGACATACGCCTCACCGCCATCCGGGCGCACGATCACTTCCTGCGGCGCTTTGGGCACATCGATCGTGCTTGCCACCTTGTTCGCCTGCAAATCCACGATCGCCAGTTTGGACGCGCGCGGCAGCGCCGCGATCAGCCACCGCCCGTCCGGGGTCACAGCCGTCCCGTAGGCCACTCCGGGCAGCGAAATCCAATGGTCCACTTTGCTGTCCGCTGTCGAAATCACCGCCAGCCTCGGACTCCCTTGGTCCGCGGTAAACACCCATTTGTCGTCCATGGAAATCGCGATTCGCTGCGTCGTTTTGCAAACCGGGATGGTTCCCACCAACGTCTTCGCGTCCATGTCCAACACAGAAACAGTCCCCGGCCCAACGTTCGCCGTATATCCTCGGTGTCCGTCGTGGCTGATGACCAGCATGTGCGATTCCG
>DATAXU010000010.1:0-17708 GCA_036272955.1 Verrucomicrobiia bacterium | reverse complement strand
AGGATCCCCGGCGTGCTGAAAAGCAGGACGGCAAAAACCGCGGCCGCCACGGCGTTTGATCCGCTCCTGGCCCGGGTGGAAATCAACATCCCGAGCGCGGCGAAGAAAAACAGCGTATTCAACAACGCCACGCCGACTTTGAAGAAATCGCCCACCGAAACACCGCCGAGTATCAGCGCAAAGCCCACTGTGGGAAAAGCGGCGGCGAGACAAAATACGGGATTGGTCAGCCGGGATAGCTTTCCAAAGACAATGTCGAAGCCCTTTAAATCGGTCAACAATAACAACCCGAGAGTCCCCCCGCGCCGTTCTTCGCTGATGCAATCCGCCGTCAACACCGATCCCGCAAATCCGGCAAAAGCGTATCCGAAGCCTGCCAGTATATGGAACGCGGTCAAACCCGCCGAGGCCGTCGATAGCGCGCCGCTGAAGCCGGCAAAAACAAATGCCAGCGTCAGGCACGCGGCGTTCAGCGCGGCGAAACTGCGCATATAGTATGTCGCGGGCCGCCGGGCGGTCACTTGCAATTCGCGGGTCGCGATGGGCAGGAAGTTCATGGCTGTTTCACCAGATAAATTGCCCAGACCACTGCCGCCGCCGACAAAAGAATCCCCGTGTTCGCAAACCCGATGCCCCAATAAGCAAGGTGCCGGGCGGGGTTCCACTCCAGCGGCGCGTTTTTTTGATATTGCCGGCGCAGGAAGAGAATTTGCATTCCGAACATCAGGATACCGTACAAAAGCAGGACGTCGGGAAGTTCAAAAGGCGTGCATGCCGCGGCGATCAGCAGCGTCACAGTACAAAGGTGAAGCGGGACCAGGTTGACGCGCTCGCCGGTTTCCGACGCCACTTCGCCGTACAGCTTGAATGCCAGCAGAGCCATGCTCAATCCAATGCAAGGAATCGCGCCGATGATACCGAAAATGAAACATCGGACGGAGCGATTGATGACACGCACGCGATCAGCGGGAACCAGCGGGTGCAACTCAAGCGCGACGGCGTTCATTTGACTTTCAAAGGCGTGAATTCCGAGATCGCCTGGAAAACGCCAAATGCCGCCAAGGCGACGGTCGCGGCGTTGAGCAGGACGAGGCCGGTGGTGATCGCTTGGGCGGCGGCTTGCTCGTGGTGATAGGCGGCGGCGCCGAGGGATTCATGCCAGCCTTTGAGCGCGCGAAAAAAACCGCCGGGGCCGCGCGCGCCATTTTCCATGCGCCAGCGAAATTCGCCGGTGGTATCAATAATTTCCAGCGCGACCGGCAACTTTGCCCCGGCGCGAAGTTGTTCCACAACGCGGCGTCCAATTCCAATAAATATGGAATTGGCGGTGCTGCCCGCGGCCAAAGTCACGGCGCGCTCCTCCGGGATTCCGCCATCCAGCAGCAGCGCCAGCATTGCCGAGAAATCGCGCTGGAGCCGTTTTCGCCGCCACGGCGAGCGCAGATGGAGCCAATCCACCGCCGGGACAAGGCGCGCTTCAATCCACGAAACAAAGCGCGGCCCGCCGAGAAACACCGCCGTGAACAAATAAACGAGCAGCACGGCCAGCAGTTGGGACCCGATCAAAAACGGCGCCCAGCGGACGAATTGGTCGAGCGCCGTGCTGGGTTGAAGACCGAGCGACGAATGAATGCTTCTGAAGAGCGGCGCGACTTTTGCGGAGATGAACACGGGCAGCAAAATGAGGATCGGGTTCAGGACGAAGGCAAAGGCGACCTCGTAATTGATGAGCGCGCGCGACTGTGGAATCCCATCCTGGAGCAATTCGCGGCACGCGGGAAGCACGCGGCGAAAATCACCGAGGCTTTCACCCGTCTTCAACATGGCCAGCACTTGCGGCGGCAACAGTTGGGGAACGCGTTCCAAGGCGTCAATAAGAGGATTGCCCGCTTCCAAATGCGCGGCCAGCAGTTGAAACTGCACGGAAATCGATGGGTCCCTCGTCCGGGCAAGCGAGACGATGTAGGATTCAACCGGCTCGCCCTGAGACAGTGCCGACTCGATTTGGTCGAGCAGGAAACGCGCGCTTTCCTGCCGGCGCAACGGCAGGCTGCTGACGAGATACGCCGCGATGGCCATGCCCGCCATGATGAAAAAGGAAATGAAAGCAAAAAACGCCGTCATAGCACAGTCAATACAATCCAAGCCGCCGCGGAAATTCGTAAAGCAGCCGGAAAGCCGGATAGACCTGGCTGAGAATAATCAGCGCCAGAAACAACAGTGACGCCGGCAGCACTGCATAGAGCAGCACATTGGTTCGATACGTGGCCTGCTCCCGGTATGTTTTTGCGGCGCGCCCAAAGCCGGTGGCAAGGTCCTCGCCAGCCCCGGCGACCAGCCAAATAAACATCGGCGGAAAAACTTTGCCGCCCGCCGCGATGTCGCCGAATTTTCCGCTGCCATCCGCGCAGTGTTTTCTCCACATCGCCAAATCCGTGGAGGCCGGCGTTCCGCGCTCGGTTTCTTCCATGAAAGAAATGGCGTCCGGGAAACTCGAACCGGCGCGAAGCAGCAATTCCATCGTCACCGCGAATCGCGACAGGGCTGCTTCCCTGAAAGCAGGGAGCCTCCACGCCAATTTGCGCCACACGCCGGGTAATCCAACGGCCACAAGCGCCGGAAAGGAAACGGCGGCGAGCATGATCGGGGGAGCATACACATAACCTTGGGAGTAGGTGTAGTGCGGCTGGGACTTCAAACCGCGCAAATTTACAGCGGACGCGTCCTGCGCCAAAAAAGCGGAGAATTGATGACTCAGAACGGCCACCCAGGCCGAAAATGCAAATGACAGAATCAACACGATGACGGGATAAACCATCAGCCCTTTGACTTTCGTCCAGATGGTAACGCCATTTTCGTAATAGTCCGCGATGAGCGTCAACAATCCCGGCAGGTCGTTGCTCCGCGCCCCCACCTGCAAGAGTCGTGTATAAAAAACTGGCAGCTTGCGTCGTGCAGCCGCGTCCGCCAGCGGCACGCCCTCGGAAAGGTCCTTCTCAAGAAGTTGCAATTCCGCGCGCAGGCTCCCGTTGTGCATCGTGGCGCACAATTGGCGCAAGCCCGGCTCCAGCGGAATGCCCGCGGAAAGCATGGAGGCCAATTGCTGGTTCAAAAATGCCAATTCGGTTTCCTTCATGAGCCGAAGAGTCGTTGATATTCCGCATCGTCACTGACGCCCCCTGCCACCAGTGCGCGCGCCGATGTCTCCAGCGTTTGCGCCGGCAGGATCGCTTCCGGCCCGCGCGCACGCAAATCGCGCTTGTCTTCCAGCCGGAGCCATTCAACCACCGGCGCGCGTCCGTGATAGCCCGAATCCAAACACGCCACGCAACCCGCCCCCGAGCAGGCGCGGCAGAGGCGCCGCATCAAACGTTGGTTCAAAACCAGCGCAACGGAGGAAACGACCGCGTAGTGATCGGAACACATCACTAAAAGGCGCTCGAACACTCCTTTGCATGAGCCGGCGTGCAATGTCGAAATGACCTGATGCCCCGTCAACGCGGCCCGCACCGCCAGCGTGGCGGTTTCGTCGTCCCGAATTTCCCCGATCACCAGCACTTGCGGGTCCTGACGCAAAAGATGGCGCGCGGCCTTCGCAAACGTCAGCCCGCGCGCTTCATTGACCTCGGTTTGCATCACGCGCGGAACGATTTGTTCGACGGGGTCTTCAACCGTGATGATATGGCGTTCGCCGCTTTCGGCGAGGTGCCGGAGACAGGCGTAAATCGTCGTGGTTTTGCCGCTGCCCGCCGGTCCGGTCAGAAGCAGCAACCCCGCGTTTTGCCGCAAAAAAGATTTCAACTCGGAAACGGCCGTCGCGGGAAATTCCAATTGATCGAGGTTTTTTGCGGTAGCCGAAGTGAAGAGGCGCAGCACGATCTTTTCGCCGGTAACAGTCGGGTACGTGGCCACGCGAATGTCATTTTGGGCGCCAATGTCCCCGCGCTCGATACGCCCATCCTGCGGCAGCGATTCCTGGTAGGTTTTCAATTTTGCCAGGAATTTTATGCGGCCAAAAACGCGCTCCGCCACTTCCGGCCCCAATGGCGCCGTCTCGGTCATGACCCCGTCGAGACGGAACATAATCTGTGCGCCGCCTTCCCGCGTTTGCAGATGGATGTCGCTCGCCCCGGCCCGCTCGGCCTGCGCGACCAGTTCCTCCAGAATTTTTGGGGCGGAGATGTCCATTTCAATAGGCTCGTGCCTGATGAACCCCGGACCTTTTCAATTGTTTCTGCTCGATCAACCGCAGGTTCCTGTCGAGGTGGCGGAGTGTCAAATTATTACTGACTACAATGGCCGCCATCAACGTAAGAAATACCAGCACAATCAGGGCCGCGGAGGCGCGGCGCGGCGAAATTTTGGGACTTGGAATATTCATTGGTTCGGCACTGCCTCAAAGGTGAAAAGTGGCCGGAGAAACGGCGGTTTTTTTGACGATTGCATTTCCAACTCCCATTTCCATCCGCGCACCTGGCGTCGCGGATCGGCGTTCATGCCTGAAAACCGGACATTGTTCAAAAGGCAAACGGTCCGATTGGATCGCGTCGAACGCCGCATGACCGACTCCTTGTCAAAGCGATATTCCACCGTATCGCCGGGCTGAACAAGGGTGAAGAGGTTCCCATGGATCGATGCGCTCCTGGAAAGGCGCACGTCACCGCGCCAGCGTTCCCCGGCCTCGACCGCCTGCAGGATTTCGGCGGCATTGAGCTGAAGACGTTTGGAATTGTCCAAACAACGCCAATAAGCCGCGTACGCCAGTTCCCAAATGACCACGAGCAAAGCCATATACACCAGCAATTCGATCAGGAAATACCCGGCGGATTTTCTGTTTCTATGGCAACGGAGTTTCACGCACCACCTTTCCGCCTTGATCTTTATTGTCGGGCGACCATTCCAACCGAACCAAATGCTCCCCCACGGTCAATACGAAATGTCCCGGTGGCAAATTCTTCGCGGCGGCGCCTTCGACGGCATAGGCATGGGCGCCGCGATGGAATTGCCGCCATTCTCCCGCGCGGAGAATCTCCATTTCGCCATCCACCAATTCCATGGCAATCGCGCGGTTGTAGGAAGCCCGGCACGCCTTGCGCTCGGATTGAAATGAGAAGCTAAGGGGAATCGCGACGGACGCCAAAATTCCCAGCGCCACCACGGCTTCCAGAATCATCCAGCCGCCCAGGCGGCGTTTTGCATTGTGTGCTCCAATTACCATAAATCCACGTGGTTGGTGATCGACACGAGAACGTAAAACAAACTCCAGGCCATCAAACCCACCCACAATCCGTTGGCGAGCACAAGGCCTGTCGTAATGATTTGGGAGACGGTTTGTTCCTGTTGGAACGCCTTGGCATCCAGCGAATCCATCCATCCCGCCAGCGCCGGAAAAAAGCCGCTGTGCGCGTGCGCGGCATTGGCCAGTCTCCAGCTCAATTCCTCCTCCGCATCGAAACGTCGCAACGCGGCGGCCAGGTTTTTGCCGCTTTGCAAATCCCGCGCCGCGTCCTCCGCGCGTTTGGCAAAAACGGGACTGGCGGTCGAGGCGGCCGCAAGACGAATCGATGTCTCCTCCGGCACCCCCGCGTCCAGCAATAATGCGAGCATGGCAATGAAATCGCGATGCAACCTTTTTCGCCGCCACGGCATGCAGTGGGCAACCCAACCGGTCAACGGGGGCAATCCTGCCTCGACCCACCGTTGAAGGCGCGGGCCGCCTATGAATGCAACAATGCCGATCCCGACTGCGCCCGCCGCGCCCGCTTCAGCAATGCTAAGCCAGCCGCCGAACTGAAAGAGCCGTTCAAACCCCGCTTTGTTCAAAGGCACTCCATACACGCCGACGAGCGAAATAATTCCCGGCAAAACGTACGTCTTGAACATAATGACAACCAGCGGCAGCAGCGGTAGCGTTGGCAGCGAAATCAGCAGCAGGTAATTGAAAGCGTTGCGCGTTTGCGAATCCCCGTCCCGATGCATCCCCCGGCAAACGGGCAGCACCTTTGAAATGTCCCCCAGTCTTGCTCCCACACGGAGGACCGCCGCGGTGCGTGGCGCGACCAGCGACGGAACGCGCTGCAAAGCATCGGTAAATCCCAGGCCGTTCCTTATATGCGCGGCCAGCAAATGAAATCGAACGCCCACGGAGAGGTCCCGTGTGACGGAGATGTCCGTGACCGTTCTTTCCGGCGAACGTCCCTGCCTGAAGCCGACGTCAAGGAGATCCAGCAAAAAACGCGCCCGTTCCTGCCGTCGCAATGGCAGCGTCACCGCGTGATAAATAATCCAGCAAAAACCCGCCAGCGGAACGAACCAAAATGTCAGCCAAAACAAAACTGGCAAAAGAAATTTCATAAATACTGCAAAAGATCAAAAATACCGAGAGGCAGCTTTAAAATTAATTCCGCCGTCGAGAAAAGCTGGATGATGATAACGAGGCCCAACGCCAGGATCGTTACCGGCAGCGCCGCATTGAGGAGCAAGTCCGTTTTATATGCCGCGCGACGGTAAAAAATTTCCGCCGCCCGCCCAAACCCCGCGCCGATGTCCTCTCCTTCGCTGTTGACGAGCCAGAAAAAGAGCGGCGGTATCGCGCGCGTCTTCAGATTTTCCGCGGACACCCTGGCGACGCCGCTGGAAAGTTTGTCTTCCCAAAGCGACAGATCGCGGGCGATTCGATTGCCCGATTCCAGCCGCCGCATCAGCCCGAGCGCGCCGGGAAGGTCCGCCCCGCTCGCAAGAAGAAGCTGGAGGGACGATCCCAGGCGCGCCAGGTGCGCCTCTTTGAAACCGGGCAGCATCCATCGCAACGCCGCGCGCCATGACGGAAGCACGAGGAGCAGCAGGACCATCACGGCCAGGGCGCCCAGAACACAAACGGGCATCATTGATCCCGCCTGAAAGTAGGTATCCAGATGGTTCTGTGTCTCCCCCATCGCCCCGGCAAGCCGCCGCCCTTGCACCCCGAGAAGGACCGAAAGTCCGAGCGACACCGCCAACACAATCACCGGATACACCATCAAACCCTTAAGCCGCATCCACAGGAACCCGTTTTTTTGGTAATGATCGGCCGCCAGCGTGAGGATCGCGGGGAGATTGCTTGTTCTTGCCGCTAATTTCACCATCTGTTTATAAAGCTCCGGAAACTTGCGTCGCTCCAGCGCCTTCTCAAGTGGAACGCCCTCACGCAAGTCCGCCTCAAGCCGCTCGAACTCCTTTCGCCATCGCCGCCGCCCCATCCCCGCGCAGACTTTTCGCAACGCGCTCTCCAGCGGGATTCCGGATTTGAGCATCGCGGCCAACTGCTGGTTGAGAAACGCAAATTCGTCGAATTTCATCGGGACTGTGGTGTTTGGACAAAGTGCAACCCGATTCGTCACAAGGCAATTCTTGATTCCACGATTTCGATCCCGTCGCGCCGTCAAAATAAGACCTTTACTAATTGCGTCTTTAGGTTTATGTATGGTTGTACGTTATATGAACACATGTTTTGCAGTGCTGGGCCTGAGCGGTGGAGAGTTGGTGATGGTTCTCATCGCGATCTTGATCTTGTTTGGCGCCAAGAGGATACCTGAGTTTGCCAAAGGCCTGGGGCAGGGAATCAAGGAATTCAAAAAAGCCTCAACCGACGTGACAAACGAGTTCCATAACGCCATGAATCAGGAACCTCCGTCTCCGCCACCCGCGCCGGCCAAACCTTTGCCTCCTCCTCCCGAATACACCGCTCCCGTTGCGACAGTTCCGAAGTCTTGATTGCGCTGGCTAGCCGCTGCTACCCCCAATCATGGCCGAACCGAGCGACGAACCTCAACCGCACGAAGATGAGGTTGAAGGCGGGGCTGTAAAATCTTTTCTCGAACACCTCGAAGACCTGCGCTGGATGCTCATCAAGAGCGGCGCGGCTACTTTGCTGGCGATGATGGTTTGCCTTTTCGGCATGAACAGGGTGGTCGCCGTCCTGAATTGGCCTCTATCGCGCGCCCAACAACGCCACATTGCCTTCCTCCCGGAAAACACAAACCAGGTGGTGACCGTTCAAATCGGTTCCATGACGCTGCAAAGCGTGACCGTGAAGTCGAACCGATTAGACTTCATCGAGTTGGGGACGAATCAGCGCGTGACATTACGCCTGAATCCGGTGCAAGTCGGCACGAACATCCTTCTCGGCGTGGCTGTGGACACCAACGAAGCTCCCCTCGAGGCAACCGGCCCAAAATTGGTTTTCATGGATCCCTCGGGACCGTTTATCTCTTCGCTGCACATCGCCTTTTTTGGCGGTTTGATTTTGGCCTCGCCCTTCGTGCTTTATTTCCTCGGCGAATTTGTAATGCCGGCCCTCAAGATCATTGAAAAAAAATATTTCCTGCGCGCGTTTTGGTTCGGCACCATTTTGTTCCTGTTCGGGTTGTCCTTCGCTTATTTCCTGGTGATGCCGGCCGCGTTGAAATTCGCGGAGTTATACGCCAACTGGATGAATGTCGATGTTCCCTTCTGGCAGGCCGAAGCGTACTGGAGTTTCGAGCTTAAATTTATGTTCGGAATGGGCGCCGGATTTGAGTTGCCGGTCGTGCTGCTGGCCCTGGTGAAAATCGGTTTGCTGAACTACGCCAAACTGAAATCCATGCGGCGCTACATGATCGTCATCAACCTCATACTCGGCGCATTGCTGACGACGCCCGAAGTCTTCACCCAGGTCTGCATGGCGATTGCCCTCCAGGTATTGTTCGAGATTGCGGTGTGGATCACCTACTACTGGGAATATCAGGAAGCAAAGCGCGCGCGCACCGGCGCCATTGATGTCTAACCGTTCAGCCTTTTGGCTCGTCCCCCGTTTTTGGTTCCGGCGCGGAAAATTGCAGCCGCGAAAACGCCGAGGGATCAAATGACGCCTTCCCAAATACAGGGCTGATCACCGTCACCGAATCCGGACGCCAGCTTAACAAATCAAACGTCACAAACCCGCCGCGCGCGAACGTTGCCCGAACGCCTCCAGAATTCGTCTTGGCTGCAACGGCCGGAACAGCGGCAAAATCAATTGCACTGACCTTGTCCACCGGAACTTCTGTCACGCCGTCTTTCCCGCGAAAAGAAATCTTGCCGTTGGCGATGCTCTCAATCGTGCCGCTGCTTTTCGTGCCGGTTTCCATCGAAATCGTGTCTTGCGCCGGGTCCGGCGAAACCTCTCCCCCCGAGTCAAGCACCCCGTTCCACGCCGTCACGCGCAAATTGCTCAACTTGACAGAGCCGCCGGCGTTCTGGACAAAGCGCATCCCCGTCCCGTCCCCGCTGAAACCGGCCGGGTCAATCCATTCCTTCACCAGCGCCCCGTCAAAATACAGCACGATCCTGTGGTCCGGCTTGCTCATGCGAATATCGACATGCACACGGTCCTTGTTGTTGAGCGCCGGGACGATAAGGTCCCCCAGCGAACGCAACGGGTCCTTTCTGCGAATCGGCATCAAACTCACCACGACCGTGTTTTGAAATCGCAGACTGTAGAAGGCCCCGAACTCCGGCCCATGATCCTTATCTGTCAATAGTATTGGCTGGAGCGAATCGGTGTAAAGCGCCACGGCCAGGTTCAATATCCCGTCCCACGCCACGTCAAACTGCACTTCAGACCGGTCCGGCAATTTCAAGTCCCGCGCGATCGATGCCGGTTTATTCGCGTAAAATCCCCCGTGACGGTAAATCCATTGTCCAGTGTCGCTTGCAAAGGCCTTGACGGCGTTGCCCTGGGTCCAGCCATCCAAACCCGTGGGCCCCTCAAAGATCGCCGGTTGCCGCGGCAAAAATGCGACGGTCTGCACAGGGTTTTGCAACGCCCTCCGCGAGATTTTCAGCCGGCCCGCGTACCACGTGTCGATTTTCAGATCGTCGGCCCCGCACGAAACGAGATTTCCTTCCACCGTCTCGCCATTGCCGAAGTAAACGCGGCAGGAAGAATTGGATTGCGCGCTGGTGGGCTTGGTGGGCGCGAATTCAATTTCCGAGACGCTCTCCGGCTTGAAATCAATCGGCTCATCGGCGTCGGGATGTTTCCAGCGAACCGTGTCGTGCGGATCAATGGCCAGCAACTTCCCGTAGAGCAGGTCGCCGTTGCGAAAAAACACGCAATCCGCGGGTGCATTGGTGGAGGAGTGCGGCTGCGAGCGCGCGGGCACGGCGGCGAATAGCGCAATCACCGCGGCAACGAGTATTGGGCGAAAACTATTCATCCAAATCCTCGAACTCCCTGCTGGTAACGGCCGTTCCTTCGTCCTTCGGCCGGTTGAGGTTGAACTCCATTTCGCGAATCGCGCGCGCCTGAAATGCCAGCGCCCCAAAGATCGCGCTCTTGCCCGAAATAATCTGGTCGCCCCACTTTTCCAGTTGGAACGAAATGCTGCCGCCTCCCGGAAAATGCGCCCGCACCGCCCACGGGCCGGGCAATTCCTCCGAGGCGTTGGTGGTGGCGAAATTGATTTGTGTGACGCGCTGCAACGGAATATTCAGCGTCATCCCCGCCAATGCCAGCGTCACCTTGCCGTCCTTGATTCCGACGATTTTTCCCCCGGCGCGATCATGGTTGATAAAGTGAATGGAATCCGCATTGGTCGTGGACGTGGTGGTGTCAGGCTCGTAACTCCCTTCCCACTGGCTGATTTTCAAGCCCCCCAGCTTGATCGACCCTCCGGCGAATCCTTCGCTTTGGAACAAAATTCCCGGCCCGCCGCCGGCAAATTCCGAAACGTCCTTCCACAACCGCACCAATTGATCGTTGACAAAGACCGAAAGCGTCGATTCCGCCTTGTTGCACTGGATGGTCACGTGAATCTTCGTTTTCCCGCCCAGGGCCGGCATCGGCGCAATCCCAAAATTGCGAATCTGCCCGACGCTGTGCGATTGCCGCAGCAGGATCTGGCTGGGCGTGAATTGCAAAACATACGACCCGTTGTTGTAATCCATCCGGTCCAGGACATCGGTGTAAAGCTGCACCTGCATGTCCAACATTCCCGTCCATCCAACGTCAAAGTCCACCGTCGAAGAATTCGTCAGCGAAAAATCGCGCGCCAATGTTCCCGGCCCCTGGCTGGTGAACCAGCCGTCGTGATAACTCCAGCTTTGCGGAGCGTTGCGGACCCACCCGCTGGAGTCATAAGGCCCTTCATAAAGTATGCTGTAGTTCCTGGACAAAAACGTAATCGCCCGTATCGCCGAGCGCGGGATGGTCATCGCCCCTCCGAACCATGTGCTGAACCCAAGCCGGTCGGAATCCAGCGACGAAATCGACCCAAACAAGTCGTCTCCGTTGGCAAACCGCAAGTGGCAGGTCGGCGTCAGATTCATCGTGCCGGCGCGCTCGAACCGGATGAAGTCAATGTGCTCCGGCTGAAAATGAATTGGATTTTTCGTGTCTGGATTCCCCCACGAAAGACCGTGCTCCAGGTCCATTTCCTCGAGCTGCCCGTGCAACAAGGAACCGTCCACAAATTCCACCACGTCCCCCTTCGGTTCGATCTCCGGCGGCTGCGGCGCGGAAATGGTCGGCCCATGCGTGACGATTAATCCATTTCCCAGGATATTCCCCTGGATCACGACCTGCGCCTCCGCGCAAAAGGGAAGCGCGCACGTCAATAATACAGTCAGGAGCGCGTTACCTTTCATAGATGGGGAGATAGCGATAGTTCAGCGCCAATGACAGCAATGAACCCGCCGTCGCGAAAGTCGGCCCGAATTGCCCGTCCCAATTCCCATCCGGCCCCTGCGACCCTTGCAGCGAGCGGACATTTTCCCGGTTCCAGGTTTGCCACGCCTCGGGGGAGCCGTGGAAAAACGCCTGCGACGCATAGTAAAGAAAGTATTGCGGATACTGTGCGTCCGGCGGCGCCGTTTTCAAAAAATTGAACGCCGCTTTGAACGCCGCCGTATTCTTTTCCTTCGCCAGCGCCAGCACCACGCAGCCGATCGCCGTGCGCGTCGCGTTGGGCGCGATCGGCGAAATATAACCAAAGCCCCCGTCGCTCGTCTGGCACGAAAGAAAAAAGTCCAGCCCGTTCTGGATGGTCCGTTGCGGCACAGGCATCCCCGCGTTGCGCGCGGCCAGCAACGCCACCATTTGCGCGCCGCTGACCGTCGTGTCCGCGTCCTTCGCCTCCGGCGAGTAACGCCACGCATGCAGCGCATTCTGTTCCTGCGCGCTCACGATCAGCCGGATGGCCTTTTGCAAAGCAGGCCCCAGCCGCGGGTCGTCCACCGCCCCGTACGATTCCGCCAGCGCCAGCGTGGCGAACCCGTGGTTATACATCGTCGGCCCAATGTAACCAGTGTCCTGGTCCATCTTCTTCAAAATAAAATCCAGCCCGCGATGCACCGTTTTGGCGTACGGTCCGAAATTCGGATCATCCCCATGCGCGAGAAAACTAATCACCGCGAACGCCGTCAGCGCCTGTTCGGTCCCCCGTGGTTCGTCCGGCCAATCCCCCTCCTCCGCCTGCGTGCGCTGCAAATAGACAAGGCCCTTCAGGTACATCTTATCGACCTCCGCCGCCATCCCTCCGCCCGACCCGTTGTACAACTGTTGCCCCCGCGCCTCTCCCGCCAGCGCAACCGTCAATAACAAAAACAAGACGCGCCCCATATCACTGCCCCTGTTCGATGCCATGATAGTAATTCTCCATCGCATCGCGAAATTCCGTTGGAGACTCTTCCGCCGACCCAGCCGCCTGCCGAACGCTGCGCGAACCCGGGCCTTTGCCCGCCGCATTGCCGCTGGTCGAACGCCCCGCGCGATCCGTCGTGCCGCCCGCATGGTTCAACCCGGTCGCCGGCCTTGCCGACATCGCTTTGGCATTCTGCGAGTTGCGCATCATCTGCAGCAGGAACTGCATTTCCTCGTCGGATTTGTTGTCGCCCGGCGATTTTGATTGCTGCGGATTGGGCCGCTGTGCTTGCTCGTTGATGAGATTCACCAGGTCCGAAATGGATTCAATGGCCCCGACCTCCGCCTCGTCCGCCGCTTTGCCCGTCTCCGGCTGGCCCAAAAATCCAGTCACTTTTTTCATGGAGCCGGAGGCCTGCGCGAAAGCCGTGTCAAGCTGCTCGATCGGCGTTTTCTGATGAATGCCCTCCAGCGTGCCGGTAAGTTTCTCCTCCTCCTGCGAAAGCGCCGCGGCGCGTTTGGAATACGTCTCCGTGCGGCCCTTGTCCTGGTCCAGGACGGAGGTTTGATCGCGCAAATTCATTTCGCTTTCCCGCAAGCGCAGGAGCGCAATCAACTGCTCCGTCAAATCGTCTTTCTTCTTCCCGCTGCTTCCGGAACCGCTGCTCTGTCCCTGCGGGCTGGATTTGGGCTCCAGTTTTTCGCTCCACTTCTGGAAGCGCTCCGACCACTGCCCTAAATTCTCCGAAGCCTCGATCCCAATGTTATCGCCGATCAACCCGCTGACCCGGTCCAATTCATCCGCCGCGCGCGTGCTTGCCATTTCCTTGCTCACTTCGCCGTAGCCCGGCTTCTGGGTGCGCTCAAAAAAACGGCTGATCTCCCCCTGCAACGTGCTCGTTTCCTTCTGCGCGCCGTCCTGGTTCCGGGTAAGGTCGCTGTCAAATACTTTGTATTTCTCGGGAAGGTCCCGTGGCAGCAGCCCAATCGTTTCCGGGGCCGCGTTGACGAGCATTCCCCCAATGTCCTTCTCTTCCGAGCCGACTTTCCGCAACCGCTGCGAAAGTGTCAGCGCCTGCAAATCATCCATATGCTCGTTGGCCTTCCCCTCCATTTTTTCCAATTGTTTGAGGATGTCCTCCGCCTTTTGCGTCGCGTCGGCCATCTCCTGGGATTGCGGTTTGCCGCCTTGCCGCGCCGCCTGCATCGATTTCGCGGCGTCCTGCATTTTGTTCCCGGACAATTGCCGCCACTGGTCCATCGACTGGCTCCATTGCCGGATGGTTTCCGCGTTGAAAATCGGATTCTTCATCGCCTCCCGCACCGCCCGCTCCCCCTGTTTGGACAACTCGTTGAGATGGTCCGCATTTTCCAATTGGTCGGCTTTCGACTGGCCGATTCGCGCCGATTTTTGCGAATCCGGCATCTTTTCGGCGTCCTTGACGTCGCTGAGGTTGGCGACAATTTTTTCCTGGAGCCGTGTGACGTCTTCAACCTGCTCCATCACCGCTTCCAATTGTTCCCGCACCAACTCCGCGTGCTGCTCCGGGCTTAAAACATGCACCCGGTATATCGGCGTCATCGATCGCTCCCGGTCCGGATAATAATCCCGCGCATAACCCTGTAATTCCACCGTCGAATCCGCCGGAATTCGAAACACCGATGGACTCCACAAAAAAACCTTCTGGACACTCGTGATCCGCGGCGACGCTGCCTGTGTCTTGATCTCCGTTGTCGCAATGTCCGTCCGCGGCGAATCCGCCGTCATGTCCCACATCAACCCGAAATCGCGCACTCCAAAATCATCCCGCGCCTGCACCGGCACATGCAAAACGTCGGAAACCAGCACCGCGATTTCGCGCGGCAATTCCACGATTTCGGGTGTCGGCGGCGCGTCGGCTTCCGTGCGAATGGAAACGCGCATGGGCGCGGCGTTTGACAAACCAATCTTGTCCCGCCAATTGAAATCAATCTCCTCCGCGCCATCCGGCGCCGTGGCATCCGTGCTGAAATTCTCGCCCGCGATTGTCAACGCCGCGGGCGCGCTTTCCCCCGTCTGCATCATCGCCGTCGAAAGCGGCCGGCTGACCTTCCCGCGAAACGCAACGCGGCTCCCCTCCACCATCAGAAGCGCCCCGTTTTGAAGCAGGTTGGTTTGCGCGGGATACTTCAAATAATCCGGCAACTGAATGTCCGCCGTCAACTGTTCCAGCGACGGACGGTAAATCGGCGAGACCTTGATTTCCGCGCTTGCGTCCCCAAGTTCGATCCGCAGCACGCCATCTTCAACTTGGCCGGGAACATGCACATGAATCGTATCGCCCGCCGTTTTTCCTTCCACCCGCGGTTGCCGCCCCCATCGCGCAAACACGTCACGCGGCTTCCAAAACGAGCGATACTGGACCGCGCCCGAAACGTCGAACCCCTCGCCATGCGCAACAATCATTTCCGACGGCAACCCCTCCAAGCGAACGAGCGTATAACGCGGGATGCCCGCCATCGGCGCCGCCCAGCGCAAAAATGCGTTCCAACCAGGGCCTGGCAGCGCCACAAACACAAGCAGCAAAAAAACCACCGTCGTCCCCGCCAAAAACGCGCTCTTCCGGGCGCGCGCTGTGCTGACACTGTCGCGAAAGTCGTAACTCTTCGCCTCTTCCGCCACCTGGTAAATGGCCGCGTGATAAAGTGCCGGCGAAAAGTTCGCAAAGTGCCGTTCCTCATTGGCCAATTCCACAATCCCCAGCAGACGATCCCCCAGCCGCCGGTATTTTCTTTGCACAAGATTCGCAAGCGCCTTGAGGTCCCGCCGCCGCCACAACCAGCGTCGCGCCCATTCCAATCCCGCCAAAGCCGCCACAGCCAATCCGCTGATCAGCAGCGCCAATCGAAGCCACTCCGGCGTGTTCCACAAACGATCCGAGACAAACAGCGCCAGGAACGAGACCACCAGTCCCCCCACCCCCGCGCACACCGCGACAGTCGTCTCAACGCGCCAAAGCCGTTGTTCGACCTGGGCAAATTGCTGGCGGAGCGCATCCGGCAGGGTCACCGATAATCTGTCATCAAAGTCAGCCATCTATAATGCCACCTCACTATCATGCGACGGTACCGCCCAATCGTCCAAAGAAAAAGCGGTAACTTTCGATTGAACTCCGCCGCCGTGTCGATACTCTCCCTCCAACCTATGCCACTCCATCGCAGGACTTTTCTCAAGCAATTGGGTCTCGGCGCCGCGGGCTTGAACTTCGCTGGCGCCTTCCACCTCACGTACTCCGCCGAGGCCGCCGACCATCTACTGCTGCACAGCACGCCCGAGGCGGCGGGCGTTTCTTCAGCGGGCATTCTGTCGTTTCTCCAGGCGGTCGCCGGTTCCAAACATGAGTTTCACGGTTTTGTGATGGTGCGCCACGGCGGCATTATCGCCGAAGGCTGGTGGCGCCCCTACCGGCCCAGCGCCCCTCACATGCTCTATTCCATGAGCAAAAGCTTCACTTCGTCGGCCGTCGGCTTTGCCGTGACTGAGGGTCTTTTGACGACCGATGCCACCGTCATTTCCTTTTTTCCGGACGATCTTCCCCCCACCATCAGCGACAGGCTGGCCGCGTTGCGCGTGAAAGACTTGTTGACAATGTCCGTCGGCCACGCAAAGGACTCCACGCCCATCATCACGAAGCAAGAGAATTGGGTGAAAGCTTTTCTGGGCCTGCCCATCGCCCATGATCCCGGCACGGTTTTTCTTTATAACAGCGGCGCCACCTACATGCTTTCCGCCATCGTCCAAAAGGTTTCCGGCAAAACAGTCAGAGACTACCTGCGCCCGCGATTGTTCGAGCCTCTGAAGATTTCCAACCCGAGTTGGGAAACCTGTCCGCGCGGCATCAATACCGGCGGCTGGGGTTTGAGCGTTCAAACCGATTCCCTGGCAAAGTTCGGCCAGCTTTATCTCCAAAAGGGAATGTGGCGGGGCCACCAACTCCTCCCGGAAGCCTGGGTCCACGAAGCGACCAGCTTCAAAATCCAACAGCCTGGCGCCGACCTCGAAAAACTCAAGCGAACCAGCGATTGGCACCAGGGCTACTGCTACCAATTTTGGCGCTGCCGCCACAACGCCTTTCGCGGCGATGGCGCTTTTGGCCAATACACGATTGTCATGCCCGACCAGGACGCCGTCATCGCCATCAACAGCGAGACCAGCGATATGCAAGGGATATTGAACCTGGTCTGGGACCACTTGCTGCCCGCGATGAATGACAACCCGCTGCCTGCGGACGCAGCTTCGCAAGCACAATTAAAACACACGCTCGCATCGCTGGCCCTCCCGCCGACAACGGCCCAATCCTCCCCCACCGCCGCCAAAATTTCCGGCAAGGATTTCCAAATTGAGTCCAATTCCGCCGGCGTTCGAGCGGTGCGGTTCGATTTCTCGCGGGCCGGCTGCAAGTTCACCTTGAGCGACGCAAGCCAGCAATTTCCCGTTCGCTGCGGCGCCGAAGACTGGGTGGATGGCGTCACCAGCATGCCCGGCACGCCGCCAAAAATTACCGTCGGCAATTTGCTTCCCGTCAAAGTCGCCGCCCGCGGCACATGGCAGGACGACAACACCTGGGTGATGACATGGCGCTATTACGAGACACCGCACCATGACACGGTCACTTGCCGCTTCGACAGCGACGGCGTCAAAATCGAATTTCTCAACAGCATTGCCCAAAAGTCCTCGTCGCACCCGGAAATCCGCCCCGTTCTCACTGGCCGCATCCCATCATAACATGGGACCCCACAAATTCGTTTGAATACAAAGGGTCTCGCCGCTGTCCAAAGGAATTGCCGCAAAGGCTTGTTCTTTAAAAGTTTGCCGGGGTCTCGACCGGTCAAGCCAGTAAAGGTAAGTCAAAGCAAGTCAAACCACGGGTCGCAAACCGCTCTATTGCAGCGTCTTCCGTGCGCGAAAAGCATCGAATCTTGACCCGCCGGGCCTTGGTCAATCAAGGCTAATCAAGGCTAATCAAGCTTCGTGGCCGTAAGAATGAATCCGCCCCGGCCCGGGTCCGGCACTTTGCACTTTGCACTT
>DATAXU010000009.1:0-4918 GCA_036272955.1 Verrucomicrobiia bacterium | reverse complement strand
GTCAAGTATAAAACGGGAGATGCAGAGCGCGGGCTGGGGAAGTGTTCGCGGCGGGCCGTCGGAGTGCGGGGTGAAGAAGGCTGCGTCGCGGGCGTCGCGGGCGTTGGTGGCGAGGAGTTTTTGCTCCAGACCCAATTCGGCCAGGACGGCGCGTCCGCGTCCGCTGATGAATTCTCCGCAAACGCGGTGGCGCGGATAATGCCCGGCTTCGATGATCGTGACTGGAACGCGGCGAAGACGCAGCCCGACCCCGAGGGTAAGCCCGGCAAGGCCGCCGCCAATGATCGTCACCGGTTTCATGGGGTGACTCGCCTTGCGACGAAAAGGTGGGTGAAAAGTCCGGCGCGGCTTTCATGCACTTGCCACTGGTTGGGCGGCCAGAGCGACGACAGCTCGCGCGCGCGGAAGCCGGCGCGGACGCTGATCGGGGCATCGTGGCGGGTGATCGAGTTGCATCCGAGCAACCAGAGGAGGCGGCCAGTTACCAAACCCGCGGGCGACCGGCGCGGTTCGCACGCGACGAAGGCACCGGCGCTGCGCGCTGTCATCGCGAGCAGGCGGGCCAGGGGGACGGGTTGGAAATGGTGCAGGAAGAGATTGGCGATAACGCAGTCGAATTGCTGCTCCGTCGCGAGCCAGTCAAATACATCGACGGTGGCAATCGTGGCGTCCCAGCCGCACTGTTCGATTCCACTTTTGACGGCGGAGGAAATCGCCGGTTGGCGGTCAACCAGGGTGACTTCCATATTTGGCCAGTGGCGGCAAAGCGTCCTTGCCAGGCGCAGCAAAAAAGTTCCATCACCGGAACCGAGTTCGGCCAGGCGGCGGGGCGGCTTTTCGGGAAAAAGTTTGCGGAGGGCGGCGAGCATTTGGCGGCGGTTGCCCATGCAAAAATTGAGCCGGCGCAGGTCGCTTCTGGAGCCGATCGCGCGGCGGTCGGCGGGAGGAAGTTCATCGAGCCATTCGGCGGCCACGACGCGGTTCATGCCACCTCCAGCAGGGCGCCGTGGCAACTGAATCCGGCGCCAAAGGAACAGCACCACCATTTTCCGCCGCGAAGACCGGCGGCGAGCGCGGATTGCAGGGTGAACAAGACGAAGGGACTGCTCAGGTTTCCAAATTCCTCCAAAATCCGGGAACTCGCCTGCACGGCTTCCTCTCCCAGCGAAAAAGTCTCGCACAAGGCGTTCAAAACATCGCGACCGCCGGCGTGCAGGATCCATCCGGAAATTTCCTCGCGCGTCACCCCGGCGCGGGCGGTGACTTCGTCGAAGACCGTTCGCGCGTGTCGCGCCGCGAGCTGCGGAACGCAGGGTGAAAGGACATTGCGGAGCATGCCGCCCTTGCTTTCAAAACGGAGGAAGTCGCGGTCTTTTGGGGAGAGGAGGGAGCCGGTGGTTTTCCACTCCACTTTGCGCGCCGAGGGATGCGGCTCGTTGGATAGAACCGCGGCCGCCGCGCCGTCGCCGAAAAGGCACGCACTGATCAAAACGCCCGGATCATCGTCGAGATAAAAAGCCGCGCTGCAAATTTCGACGCAGATGGAGAGGGCGCGCGCCGCTTGCCCCGAGTGCAAAAGGCCGGCGGCGGTGCGAAGATTCGGAAGCGCCGCGCCACACCCTTGCCCGACGAGGTCCAGGGCGAGCGCGCCGGCGGGCAAACCGAGGCGCTCGCTGACGTAACTGGTCAAGCCGGGGCAAAGATAACCGGTGCATGTGCTGATCAGCAGCGCGTCGATTTGGTTGACAGTAGTCCCCGCTTCGGCCAGCGCACGTCGCGCGGCTTGTTCGGCCAGTGCCGGAGCGTGGCGGGTGAAGCGCGCCAGGAGGGCATCGGGGTTGATGTCGAACGCTTCCGTCAGCGGATCCAGCGCCAGATGCCGGGAGGCGATTCCATTTTTTCCGGCCAGCACTTTTTTCAAAATGGCGCGGGAGCGGGTTGTCAAGCAGGCGAATTGTTTTGAGGCGGCGAGGGCTTCCCAGCATTGCAGTTGCGTGTAACGTAGCGGCGGGGCCGCGGTGCCAAGTCCCGTAATAAACACAAATCACACTAACGCACTTCCCCTGGAACGCCAAACCGGGCGGCTCGTTTTCCATGGGGGATGAAATTTTTTTGCATTTTTTTCTGGCGCGATTTGCAAAAACGCTGTATAGCAGAAGGTGGTTAGAGTTAGTTTTCAAAAAATGGGGTTTCCTCGGGGATGTTAGAACCTTCAGGGACCGGAACAGAGCGACGGGAACAAAGAATTGTAGCAATGTCACTGTAATACGGTTGACTCATAGTCTGTTGTGGTGGTTTGCTATCATTCAGGAATAGAAAGGGTTACGCTTGTGCAAAGACCTGATGTTACGAAGCCATTTGGCGTGTCCGTACGGACTTGGAGAAATCGCTTGGGCATTTCTCAGGAAGAGTTAGGGGGAAGAGCCGGACTGCATCGCACTTACATTTGCGATATAGAACGAGGCGCGCGGAATGTTTCTCTTGAAAGCATAGAGAAGCTTGCGACTGCGTTGCAAATCTCGGTTGCCAAGTTGTTTTCCTACGACATTTCGTCCGGCCTGCCGGACGTCAACAATGCCGCCGAAGATTTGGTGGACATTCTGTATGTCGAGGACGATCGCGAGGACGTTGAGATGACGCTTGCGGCGCTCAAGGACATTTCCAACCGCGTGCAAGTGGCCTGGGATGGACGGGAGGCGCTGGATTTTCTCTTTGGCGAAGGAGCCTTCGCCGATCCGCGCCCCAAACCGCCGCCGCAACTCATCCTGCTGGACCTTGGGTTGCCCAAAATCCACGGACTGGAAGTGCTGCGCCGGATCAAGGCGGATTCGCGGACGAACACCATTCCGGTGTTTGTATTGACAGCCTCAAACCAGGACCATGACGTGCAAATGAGCAAGCGGCTTGGCGCGCAAGGCTACATCATCAAGCCGGTGGGCTTGCCGAGTTTGACGCGGGTGACGCCACAACTCAACTTTCGCTGGGCGATGTTGAAAAAGGCGGCGTAGGGAATCCCGGGGCCGGCGGCCGAATTTTTTTCGTGCCGCCGTCCCGATTTTTTGTTTGCCAACCGCTGGGCGCGGGCGCATCAGTTTTTTGTGGCAAAGCTGTGAACAGTGTCGCAAATAAATGTTTGTGGGTTGTTTTGTTTGTCTTTTCCGTTTCCGCCGTGCTTGCGCAGAATCTCACCCGGATCACAAACAAACCGGACGATTTCATCTCCACCCATTACGCCAAAAGCGAATACCGGATTTCCATGCGCGACGGCGTCAAGTTGTTCACCATCGTCTATGCGCCCCGGGACAAAAGCCGGCACTATCCGATCCTTCTTGTGCGCACGCCCTACTCGGTGTCGCCGTACGGCAAGGACGATTATCCGAACCGGCTCGGCCCTGCGGACTCGTTGACCCGCGAAGGTTTCATATTTGTCTATCAAGACGTGCGCGGTCGGTATCTTTCGGAAGGGGAATTTGTCGATATGCCGCCGAACAAGACGCATTTGGACGGCCCGACTGACACCGATCCCAGCACGGACACCTACGACACAATCGATTGGCTCATCAAAAATATCCCAAACAATAATGGCCGCGTCGGAATGTGGGGCGTTTCCTACCCGGGATTTTATGCGGCTCACGGGTTGATCAACTCCCACCCCGCGCTCAAGGCGGATTCTCCTCAGGCGCCGATGGGCGACGTCGGAAACGGGGACGATTCCTATCACAACGGGGCTTTTTTCCTGTCGGCGAATTTCGGTTTCTATACCGGCTTTTGGCCGCGAGGGCCAAAGCCGGCGGAATCAAATTCGCACAAGGGTTTTAAATTCGGAACGCCGGACGACTACGATTTCTATTTGCGCCTCGGCCCGCTCTCCAACGCGGAGGACATTTGCTTTAAACACCAAAACCCCTATTGGAGCCAGAATGTCGCGCATCCCGATTACGATGAATTCTGGTCCTCGCGCGCCATTGGCCCGGATATGCACCACCTCACCGCGCCGGTCCTTCTGGTCGGCGGTTGGTTTGACGCGGAAGACCTTGGTGGCACGCTGAAATTATTTCGCGCGATCGAGGCCGACGGCAGCGCGCCGGCGTTGACGCTCGTCATGGGTCCGTGGTCGCATGGCCAATGGTCGGGGCAGGACGGCCACAAATTGGGCAACCTGGAATTTGGCTCCAAGACGGCGGAATATTTCCGGGACCAGATCGAATATCCGTTTTTCATGCAGGCCCTCAAAGACAAAGGCGATACAAAGCTCCCCAAGGCGTGGCTGTTCGAAACGGGCGAAAATAAATGGCGCCAATTTGACGCGTGGCCCCCGGCAAATGCCGCCCGCCGCTCTCTATTTCTAATGGCGGGAGGAAAACTCGGTTTTTCCAGTTCAGAGGGGGAGGGGTTCGACGAGTACACCAGCGACCCCTCCAAGCCCGTGCCTGTCATCAGCGAAATCGGCAACGGAATGCCCGGCGATTACATGACCCGCGACCAGCGTTTCGCCGGACAGCGTCCGGACGTTCTCACGTACGAAAGCGAACCGCTGAAGAGCGACGTAACGATTGCCGGGCCGGTGACACCCGTGTTGCGCGTCTCGACCTCCGGCACGGACTCCGATTTCGTCGTGAAACTAATCGACGTCTATCCGGACGATTCTCCCGATCCGGTTCCCAATCCGCAGCACGTTCACTTCGGAGGCTATGAGCAAATGGTGCGCGGAGAGCCGTTCCGGGGCAAATTCCGCGACAGCATGTCAAACCCGGCACCATTCATTCCCGGCCAGCCGGCGAAGATTGAGTTTGCGATGCCCGATGTCTTGCACAAATTCCGCGCCGGTCATCGCATTATGGTGCAAATTCAGAGCAGTTGGTTTCCAATGGTGGACCGCAACCCGCAGCAATTCGAAGACATCCCGTCTGCCAAGGCG
>DATAXU010000008.1:0-20339 GCA_036272955.1 Verrucomicrobiia bacterium | reverse complement strand
ATCGAACCCTCGTGATTATTCCACAGATTTTCCGTCACAGTTTCCAATTTTAAACCACTGGTTAAACGAGTATGAAGTTAAATGTCATGTCGGATGTCGCAATATCGGATGATGCGCTGGTCGCAGAAGATATGGCGCAGTGGCGCGACGCGGTGCAATTTCCAGCGTAACCACTGGCCCGCCCGGTCATTCCAAAGCACTTGACCAAAAACTTGACTTACACTTGACTTATCTATATCGTCATTGGCATGAGCTATGAGCCGCACTTTACCATAACTCCGGCATTGCTGGCGCGGGTAGAACAGATCGCTGCCCTGCGCGAGCGCATTCTGGCGGCGACTGTGCAAGTGCCGTGGATTCCAGCATTGCAGAAGGACACGCGGACGCGCAACACGCATTCATCAACGGCCATTGAAGGCAATCCTCTGACGTTGGAACAGGTGCGGGCCGTGGAAGAAGGGCGGGAGATTCCAGCGGTGGCATTGCGGGCAAAACGCGAAGTGACGAATTATTTTGCGGGGCTGCGTTTCGTGGAAACGAAAGCCGGCAAGAAGTCGATCACCCATGAGGATGTTTTTACTCTTCATCGCATCCTTGCCGCCGAGGTGATGGATCAAGGGACTGCCGGACGCTATCGCACGATTCATGTGAAAGTGGGGCGGTATGTTCCGCCCCCTCCGGAAGACGTGTCAGGGCTGATGTTTGAATTGCTGACCTGGTGGAACAAAGAATCAGCGAACCTGTCGCCTGTGCTGAGTTCAGCGATTGTTCATTACCGCTTTGAAGCCGTTCACCCGTTCGCGGACGGCAACGGGCGCACAGGTCGTGCGCTGGCGTTATGGGAATTGTATCGCCGTGGCTTTGACACGCATCATATTTTCTCAGTGGACGAATTTTATTGGGAAGACCGTCCACGCTATTATCAGGCACTGGACGCTGTCCGACAGGAGGGCGAAGACCTGACCGGCTGGCTGGAATACTCTGCCGAGGGTCTTTTTTTCACTTTGGAGCGCATCTGGACGCGGGTGCAAAAACTGTCGTCGCAATCTACGAAAAAGCTCGTCCTGCGCCCCAAACAGGAACAGTTACTGCAAATGCTTCGTGATAATAAAAGCATGAGTCCAAGCGAGATTTGGAGCGCGTTGGGTATTTCCAAGCAGGGTGCGCTTGATTTGCTCAACCCACTTATTAAGGCCGGACTGGTAAAAAGGGTCGGCTCCAAAAAAAGCGGGCGTTACATTCTGGCATAATCCTTTAAGCGCGGGATTCTTTTATCCGCTTGCGGAGCCAGCGAAACACTTCCTCGCCGTCAACGCCCTCGCCACGGTCAAGGCGGTCAATGCTTTGCAGCAACTGCGTTTCCAGTTCCTCAAGGGTCTTGGGTGCTTGCGGTTGTAGCGAAAGATTCACGGCGATACCTCTACAATTTAGATTGCCGCCATTTTAATACGGATAACCGGATTACGCAAAATTCTGTTGTTGGAGTGTGGGTGCCGGGGAAACAAGATGCCGCACGTCGCGACGGCAGAGAGCGACAGAAGCGCAGTCTGACTATTTCCCGTCCGCGATAGCGGACAGCCGAAGCTGACACCTTAAAAGCTGTCCGGTCGGGTGCCTTGGGGGGCCGGGAAGGCGGGTTTTAAGGGGCGGTAGGGTTGGGGATATATGACAGGGCACCCATGTGTTCTTGCGGGGCCTAGTTGGGGCGGAAAAGCCCTGTAGTTCAATAAATTAAAAATACAGTTTCCCACTTTTCAGCGGATAGTGGTGATAATGGTAATTCCTTAGCCGTGACGATGCAAAGTGGTGTGACAACCGCGATCAAACCCTGAGTCAATCGGCGGAGGTCGCAGACCGCCCCCACAGTTCCCACTGCCTGGGGCAACGGGATTGGAGGCCCGAAAAGATGTAACCTTTTTACAGTGGCGGCCATATCATTGGCAGAATGGCAGCCAGCGACATGGAGATGGTTCGAGAGTACGCCCGAGGAAGGTCGGAGGATGCGTTTGCCACGCTCGTGTCGCGGCATGTCAACCTGGTTTACTCGGTGGCGCTGCGCCAGCTTGGGGATGCGGGCCTGGCCGAAGAAGTCACGCAGGCGGTTTTCATTATTCTGGCGCGCAAGGCTGGAAAGCTCGGGCCGAAGACTATTCTGCCGGCGTGGCTTTGCCGAACGGCGCATTATGCCGCAGCGGATGCGCTGAGAGCGCGAAGGCGGCGGCAACATCGCGAACAGGAGGCTTACATGCAGTCAAGGTTAAACTCACCTGAATCGGATTCCGAGGCGTGGGCGGCCATCGCGCCGCAACTGGACAGCGCAATGGCTGGTTTGGGGAAGAAGGATCACAGCGCCATCGTGCTGCGGTTTTTTCAAGGCAAGGAAATGAAGGAACTGGGGACAGCGCTGGGGGTGAGCGAGAATGCGGCCAAGACACGGGTCTGCCGGGCGGTGGAGAAGTTACGGCGGTTCTTCCTGGGACGAGGGATAATGTTGTCGGCGGCGGTGATCGCGACGGCGGTTTCGGCCCATTCCGTTCAAGCGGCGCCGGTTGGGTTGGCCAAGACGACGACGGCCATCGGCATGGCCAAAGGGGTGACGGTTTCGGCTTCGCTGGTGAGTTTGATCAAAGGGGCGATGCGGCGAATGGCGTGGGCGCAAGGCAAACCCGTAGTCGTGGCAGGCGCGATCATTTTATTCGGAACGGCGGCGACCGTGGAGTCGGTGCAAGCGGTCCACCCGGCGGCCGGGCCGGATATTGCGGGAGTCTGGGAAGGAATGGCGACGGTGCCGGGGATATCTGGCTTCAAACGAGGGGAGCCGGTCCATTGCCGGGTGGTCTTGAGGATTTCGCAGAGCAACGGGGTTTACAGCCTTTCGGGGGGATGCGGTTGACTTGGGGAAAAAAGATATTCGAGCCACGCGCGTTGTCTATAAGTATCCTTCTTTGCGGATTTACGCGGAGGACTGCGGGGAGGTCGAGGCGAAGCTCAATGCCGACGCGACGGTTATGACGTTGCAAGCTAACAAGGAAAAGGGGATGGACCTGGTCTTGCAACGGACCAACGCGCCGGATTCGGTGCCGGAGCGGTTGAGGGAAAACGATTTCGCGCCGCACGCCGGGGCCGATTTGCAAGGGTGTTGGAAAGCGGATTTGGAGGGGTTTCCGCTCGATGCGAAAATCGCCGCGCAAAGCGGTGGCGGCTATCGAGGCGAGTTGGATTTCCCGGCGCTGGGAGCCAACCATTGGCCGGTTGCGGTGATTGACAGTCGCCCGAGGCGGCCTTGGGTGACTTTCAAGATGATGTGCGGAATGGGCATGTTCCAAGGAAAACCTAATGCCAGCGGGTCGGAGATTATCGGGTCCCTTTTTGTACACAGCGCCGGCATTGGGGTCACGTTCACTCGCGCCGAGTATCGCGCGGAAGAAACTCCGCCGGAAAGCGCTTACGGCTTCAGCGCGCAGACGGACTTGCAAGGCCATTGGAAAACGGAGGTGGATGCCAACTTGCTGACGATCCTGTCCGACGGGAGGCTGAAGAAATTCCCGTTGGATTTGGATATTGCCGAAGCGGCCGATGGGATGTATTCGGCGGCGCTGGTGGCGCCGTTGAGTGTGTTGGTGGGAGGGGGGGAGCCAATGGCGGCGACGGATTTCCAGCATCCGCTCCCCAACGTGCATCTGGAATGGAAATGGGTGGGGGCACTTTCGACGGGATATTGGAGGACGGCAAACTTGCCGGGAAATGGAACGAAGGAGGAATATCGGTTGGCATGACCTTTGAAAGGCAGGCGCGATGAGACGGGATATACAGCACGGCGGTTTCACGCTGGTGGAACTGCTGGTGGTAATAGCTATTATCGGCATCCTGGCGGCGTTGCTGTTGCCGGGGTTGGCGAGTTCGAAGAAGCAGGCGCAACGGACGACGTGTTTAAACAATCTCAGACAAATCAATCTGGCCATCCAGTTGTATGCCGGAGCTAGTGGCGATATGCTGCCGACCGCGCCGGACACGGACGTCAATGGCCTCGTTGACTCGAATTACTTCATGTTTTTTTACAAGCGCCTGGTGAGGAGTTACGCCGGCCTGCACGGGACATCTTCACCGCATGACAAGGTCTTTGCCTGCCCGCGGATAGCTTCGGTTATCTTTGGCCAGCCCCTGGCTACCAGGCCGAGAATCTGTGGGCCGGTGCGGATACGGATTATTCGAGCTACGGATATAATGGACTGGGTGGGACAACCAATCCACCGCCGACCTTGCCGGACCAGACGAATTCGAACTCGCCCGGGCTTTTTGGCTGGAAACTGGGCGAGATCATTGAGCCAACTAAGACCGTTCTGGTGACAGAGTTCCCGGCCTTTCTGCCTTATTCGTGGCACGAGCCGCGACTCATCCCTGATGAGGCGGAAGGAGTGAATAATGCCAGGAACGTGGTCACTTTCGCGGATGGCCATGCCGATTACATCAAAATCTATTGGGACTCCGATTATAACGTGTTCACGTGCTTCTACGACCCGCCTGCGGGGTACGACTACAAATGGAGCGCCGATTGAACCTGGAAGCTCTCAAAGCGCGCGGTTTCACGCTGGTGGAACTGCTGGTAGTAATAGCCATCATTGGCATTCTCGCTGCGTTATTGCTGCCGGTGTTAGCCAGGTCAAAAAAAGAAGCTCAACGAACGAAATGTTTGAGCAATATCAAACAAATCGATGCGGCGGTCCAAATTTACGTGAGTGATAATGGCGATTGGCTGCCGACAGCGCCGAACACGGGTGACGGCAAAACGGGAACCAATTCCTTCCAGATTTATTACAAGCAGCTTGTGAAAGGTTATGCCGGCCTCCAGGGCCCATCGTCGGCGCAGGACAAGCTCTTTGACTGCCCGGCGGATACGTTTTGTTATGGGGAAAACGACCTTACGTACCACCCTCAGAGTTTTTTCCAATCCAATAATGACTATACGAGCTACGGATATAACGGCCAGGGCGGGGCAACGACCCCGCGCTACGCAGTGATTGACCAGACCAATTTTCCCGGCCTTTATGGCTGGAAACTTACGTCGATAAGAAACCCGGCCAAAACGCTGTTGCTGACTGAGGCCGCGGCTGTCTGGCCCTGGTCCTGGCATGATTTTCAAGCGGTGCCTTCGCAACAAAGGGGAATTAACAATTCCAAAAACGTGGTCAGTTTCCCGGATGGTCACGCCAGTTACATCAGAATGTATTTTGACGATGATTATTTTAATTTAGCCGACTGCCGTTACGACCCGCCCGACAATTATGACTACAAATGGTGTGGCAATTGAGATTCAGCCTGGAGGAGTGCGATGAAGCGTTGGGCTTTGGTGGTGGCGATCCTCTACGGCGCGATAATTAGTATTTTGTTGCCGGGGGTTTATCGTTTGGCTTTTGAGCCGCAAGCGCGATTGGTGAAGGGCGGGATGTATTTCGGCTGGCAATGGTGGCTGTTGCTGGCGGTGATGGCTGTGGCGCAAGGCGCTCTTTTGGCTGTGCCGGTGCGTGTGGCGAGCCGGCGCCCGATTGCCCGCCGTCCGCTGGCGATGACGGTGCTGGCCGGGGCCGGGATGATGGCCGCGCTGTTGGTGGGGATGTTTTGCTCCATCTATGAATTCGGCTTTCATGACGCGAGGGGACATTGGGTGATTTGGATGGCGCTCGCTCTCGGGCTGGCCGGGTGGTGCGCGTGGGCATGGATTTTTTACCGCATGAGCCGGATGGAGGAGGCGGGAGACTTCGTATCGCGGCTATGCCGATGGCTGCTCAGGGGGAGCATCCTGAAACTGCTCGTCGCGGTGCCGACGCATATCGTGGCGCGGTATCGCGACTATTGCTGCGCGGGTGTCATGACGTTTATTGGTTTAACCCTTGGGATGTCCGTCATGTTGTTTTCTTTTGGTCCGGGCGTGTTTTTCCTGTTCGCCGCCCGCTGGCGAAGGCTTCATCCGCAAGCCAGCGGCACCGAAACGTGAAGTGGGAAAGTCTATTTCAACACTGAACCAACACACTATAAAAGAAATTATCCTGCAACTACTGAGATTGATGGGCGAACCCGAAATTGGGTTCCGCATTGAGGATCCGATTGTATTGGGCGGAATTGTCGCGCTGCTCTTCTGGCTGTGCAGTGAGGGCCTTCTGCAGCTTCTTGGCTTTCGCCAGCCCAAAGCCGAGCGGAGGGATTCGCTCTGGTGGTATTGCTGTCATGTCCCCGCCTTATATGGCGCGCTTGTCTTCTCGCTGTTGGACGCGACCCTGTTGCACTGGACTACTGTCGGAACAGCCCTTGGTTCCGTTCGTTGGGTCGGGGTCGCACTGGTAGCGGTGGGTATTATCATCCGCCTCGTTTCGAGGCTGGCTCTTGGGAAGCAATTCAGCGTCCATGTGCAGACGACCCCCGGCCATCGGCTGATTACCACGGGTATCTACCGCTTCATTAGACATCCGTTATATCTCGGTTTAATCTGCCTCCTGCTCGGCTTCCCCCTCTGTTTCGGTAGCGTTGCCGGGCTCGCCTGCGGGTTGGTGGTGGCAGCCACCGTGCTCCATCGCATACGCACCGAGGAGGCGGCGCTGGCTGGCTGGTTTCCGGACGAATACCGCCAGTATCAGGCGAGAACGCACAAATTCATCCCGGCCTGGACAAAAGCACAAACCGCAATGATTATTGGCGCGGTCTTATTACTCGCCGCCGGGATCGCCACCATCGCTGTCAAAGAAAACGCCGCCCATCGTCATGAAGCATGGCGGGAAAAATTCGACCTGTCAGTTTTGGACCCGGTGCCGCCGCAAGTCAGTATTCTTCCATCGATTCACTCCCGGATGCATTGGGATGGATCACGCAACGGCAAAGCGCTGGGACTTGGCCAGAGTGTTCCAGATTTGTTGATGTTTGCGTATGGTGTCCGACAGGCTCAACTGATTCCGACTGTTCCTGTGCCCTCTGGAAAATTTGATTTCATCGCCAGCTTAACCACCGGCATCGAGGCCAACCAGGAAGCCCTGCGGCAGGAAATAAAAAAGAAATTCGGGCTGATTGCCAGGTATGAAACGATTAAGACGAATGTTCTTGTTCTCACAGTTCAATCGCGCAACGCCGCCGGATTGAAACCGACTGCTGGTCAACTTTCCGGCTCGTGGTGGCATTTTTGGTATGATTATTATTCCGTTCACGACCAATCCATTTCAACGCTTGTTGGTTATCTCGAACATTCTTTGGGAACGGTGGTGATTGACCAGACTGGGTTGACCGATAATTTCGACATTGATTTCGAATGGGACTCCACGCCCGAAAGTTTGAAAGAGGTGTTGGTGGACCAGCTTGGCCTTAAACTAACGCCCGCCCGCAAAGCCGTGACATTTGCCATCGTGGATAAGGCGGACGGGCAGAAGTAGGTTGGAGAACTTTTGAACCAGCCATTTCTTTCTGGATATACAGATCTTCTCTCCCTTCCCGAATTCATGATGGTTCATCGGAATTCTACTTTGCAGCCGATGCGTCTTCTTCGATCATTCCACGGGCTTCGCGCACGAGCACTTCGGCGGGCAAGATGTCGTGCCAGTTCGCGCCCAGATCGGTATGCTGTTGGGCGGAAGCCAGCACGGCAAAGGCAGCGGCGCTGATTCGGGCGTTGGCCGGCAAGTCAGCCACCGCCTTCCCCAGCGACTCGACGGCGGCCTGAAACAGCGCTTCCTCCCGGTTTTGAGGTGAGGGCATGTCTGATTTCGATTGGCTCATGCAACCCTACATGCGCATTCAACGGGGAAAAGGTATAAATCAACTCTGCATATACTTTTTATCCCCCGAAATGGTGAGCCTGCTTTGAGTCAGGCGGTCAAGGGCGACTATGGCTGCGACGGCGATCCAGGAGAAGAGAGCCACCATGTAAAAGATCAAGTCGTAGTGGCCCGTGGCATCCACGTATTGGCCAATTCGGGGATTCGCCCACGCGGCAAAAACGTTGGCCGATAAGCCAGTCAAACCGGCGACCTGGGCGGTGTTCGGAAATGAAATGTCGGCCTGGCACGCGGTTTGGTTTGGGACGATGATGTTGATGCCGATCGCGGACATGGCCAGAATTGTAACTATGGCAGCAGTGCTGTGCAGGTGAGGCACTGTTGTAATCAATGAACTCAGAATGCCGCCGATGATGAGCGTTGTCCGCCTGGCTTGCCGGACGGGCCTGCCACGGCGCGTCAAATATTTAATCAGGCCGCCTCCGACGTAGTTGCCGATGTCACCGCCCAGAAAGATAAATGTGACCAGCAAGCCGGCGCGGAGAAATGAGAATCCACTTTGCTCCTTTAAATAGCCGGGTATCCAATCACAACAAAAGTACCAACAGGGATTGATTGTAATGGCGGCCAATATCAGGAGCCAGAACCCGGGATGGGAAAGGATGATGCGGAAGGGGCGCAGCAATCGGGGCGCGGTTGGTTCAACGGCGGTCGCAGTGCTTTCGTTGGAAAATGCGGCGGCACGATTTCCTCGCGTAAACCAAAGCCAGACTGCGATCCAGACGAATCCGGCGCAGCCTGTAACCAGAAATGACCAGCGCCAACCGTAAGCACTTGCAATCGGAGTGATTATCAGCGGAGCAATGAGCGCGCCCAAAGCGGCGCCGCTGTTGAAGATTCCCATGCCCAGGCCGCGGTCTTGTGGGGTTAGGAGATTCGATACGATGCGAGTGGAAAAGGGCCAATTGACAGCTTCGCCGAGGCCCAGGCAGGCGCGCGTCCATTTTAGGACGTGCAAGGTGCGCGTCCAGAATGCGGCGGCGCCGGCAAGTGACCAAACGCCAACGGCCAGCGCAAAGAATGGCCGTAGCGGGAAACGGTCTGCGATGAATCCGGCGGGCACATGCGCGAGGGCATAGGTCCAGCGAAATGCGGCTAGAAGACCGCCGAACTGCTCGTTGTTGATCCGAAACTCCTCGATGATTTTCGGTTTGCACAGACCCATCGTCTGACGGTCCATGTAGCTGAGAATCGTTGACAGAAACAGCACCCCACAAAGCATCCATTTCCAACGTTTTGGGACGGACGGTTTATCGTGTGCGGTCATTTTCCGGGCTTTCGTAATAATCAAAGCTGGGACCGAGCTTGCCCAGCAATGATTGAGTAGCCCGATTTAGGCGGTCCATAACCGCGGAGTCCATCCGAATGCTCGCTGCGTTGATATTCATTTCCAGTTGGCTGATGTTGCGGGAACCACAAAGGGAACTCGTGAGGTTTGGGTTGGCAAGCGTCCATTGCAGCGCAATTTCCGAGGTTGTCAGACCGCAGCTTTTTGCGATGTGTCGAATGGCCGATAGAGCGTCTTCCGTTTCCTTCTGGACGCCATTCAGCCCATGCCGGCAATTGGGAGTGAACTGGCTGTCAAAATGCCGCGTGCGACGCCGTGCCGGGGGCACATCGGCGAGACGAGGATAGACATCTGAAAGAACACCTTGCATAAGAGCCATGTAACCGATAACACCGATGCCCTTGGCTTGACAATACGGAAGTATTTCGATCTCGATGGCACGGGTCAGCAAGCTATAGGGAAGTTCGTTGACCGCAATTTCAACCCCGGCGGACAAAGCTTCTTCGAGACGGGTGCGGCCGAAATTACTGACGCCAATATGACGAATTTTTCCCTGGTGCTTGAGTTGATCGAGTTTGGCGAACACTTCAAGGGCGTTTGGCGCCTCGACTCTATCCGAATTAAAATGCCGGATAGCGGGGGGAGTAATCGGCCAATGCACCATGTAGATGTCAATGTAGTTTGTTTGCAGGCGGCGCAGGCTGGCCTCGCAATGGGCGACCAGATTTTTTGGAGCGGCATTGGAAGGGCTGATCTTGGTGCCAATGGCAACCTGGTCGCGCGGAATTCCCTTGAGGGCAAGGCCGAGAGATTCTTCGCTGGCGCCGGCATTGTAGGACTCGGCGGTATCGAAATAATTGCATCCAAAATCCAGCGCGCGGCGGGTGAGTTGATCCACGTCAGTTTGGGAGCGAGGCCCCCAATATTCGCCGCCTCCAAAAGCCCAGCAACCCATTCCCAGGGAGGGCAGGTTCAAGGCCGAGGCGCCGCAACGTCGAGTTTCAATCCTGGAAGAATGCATATCACACAAAAGAACGGACCGGCTGGTGTTATAGTAGGGTCAAATAGGAGATTGTCCACAACCTGCGTTACCAGTAGGACGAACTTGGGTTGGGCCGGTAGGCTGGGGGAATATCAGCATCAGGGACGGTGTAGCCGGTGGCGAAGCCCGAGTCGCTTTCGACCGCCTTGGGAAACATAAAGAAGGCGACGTGACTGTCGCCGAACAAGACGTTGTTCTTGCGTTCGCCTTTAAAATTGTGCCATTGGTTTTGCGGAAGCTCCGAAGGGCGGTTGCCGGGCCAATTATGGTCGCCGATGATGATCTTGCCGGCGGCGCCCATTGCGATGCGGGCTTGTTTGATCGGCGGCAGGCCGCCGGCAACCAGGAGCGGATTATCTGGAGTTGTTCTCTCGCCAGTGACGATCTCAACGCCCCAGGCCGTGCAACTCCATTCATCGTAGTAACTATCGCCGTCGGTATCGAAAATCCGCACTCCAGATGGCGTGGAGTAGTTTTCTCCCGCGCCCTCGCCGGCGACGAGGGCTTCGCCTTTGTCACTCGGACAGCAAAATACCAAATAGGCATTTTCGTTTGTGGCGCTGGAGGGTATGCTCATATAGACATTCAAAGGGCGCTCCGTCGGAGGAATGCCGCCGCCTTGTATTTGCCCCAGGGAGCTTCCATTCCCTTGCCAGCCGCCGCAAGTGTCAAAGTCGGGGGTTGTAGGATAATAATCCTGGCAATCGCCGGCATATTGATTGAACGCGATGCCAATTTGATGGAGGTTGCTGACACATTTGGTCCAATTACTCTGGTCCTTCGCGCGAGCCAATGCCGGGAGAAGCATCCCCGCCAGGATTGCAATGATGGCGATGACGACGAGTAACTCGATTAAAGTAAAACCGGAGCGCGCGGTTCCGCGGAACGCCTTGGGGTCCTGCATCACGCACCTGGTTTCGATTGCATTCATCTTATCTTTCCTACTGAGTTGAGCGGTTCATTATTGAAGTATCATGCGATAATACTTCTGGCCGGCTGCGCCGTTGGTCACAACGTATTGTGTGCCCAGAATGGCGGGCGAAGTCGTTACCTTTGTCCATGTCGCGGGGGAGAGGCTTGGTGTGCTTTCGAGAAAGAAGGTGCCCCCCAAACCGGTTCCGAGGGAAATGGGCCATGAGATCACGGCATTGGTGCCGCTGAGGCCAATCTGCAATGGAGGAACGCCGGTGCCGTATTTGTCATTGAGATAGCTTTCCACCGCAGTACGGTCAGCGCTCGAAAGCTGGCCCTGATAGATGATCAATTCCGCGATGTCGCCGTTCCACTGGCCGAAATAGGCATTGGTGACACCCGATGTGGCCTGGGCGGAATCCGTGGAGGTCCCGACATGAAACTCGTAGCCGCCCGTCGGATAATACCCGGCTGACAACCAACCCATCATCGTGCCGCCGGGATCTACTCCGCTGCCCGTAGCGAAGCCGATGACCGGCAGGGGTGCCTCGTCCCCTAATCCTTCATCTTCGTATATCTGGAAATTATTCGGGGCGGCGCCATTGGAGTCGATGACGAGGGACATCGTGTAGAATTGGTCCACGTTGATCAAATTATTGGGAGTGACGGTTGCTCCACCGGAGGCGCGATGCACGCCAAACTCGCCGGTTCCCTGGCCGCCGGCGTCCACGCCCATCATAAACTCGTCATAGAACTTGTTGGTCCGCGGCACGACCTCGAGATTGCAGATATAAGTTTGAGCGCTGTTGCCAAGCGTGCTGAAGGCGCTGAAAATTGTCACCGGCGAATTGGATTCGTCAAACATTTCGAACGGGACGGTGCATAACAAGTCGTTACTGCCGTCGAAACGGACGACCGGATTGCCCGTCAGACCGGCGGCCGCGACAGGCGGAACAATAAAGCCGCCGGTGCCGCCTGGTTCCGCATTGGTTTGGCCGGTTTGGGATTCGAACACGAAGGCGTTGGTGGATTGGTCAAGCCAGGCCGTTACGTTGGTTCCCGTGGAATCGGTTTCGACTCCGGCATCGGAGCGGAGTTGCAGGAGGAGACTGCCGGAGGTGACCGGTGGCAACACAGAAGCAGCAGGAGACGGGACGAGACGAAGCGCCGCCACGGAACTCGTGACGGTCAGACTGGATAGAGAAGCCACACATTGGTAAGCGCCGATATTGGTCAGGGTGGCATCATTGACGGTCAGTGTGGAGTTGGTCGCATTGGGAATGTTCGTTCCGTTCTCGAGCCATTGGTAGGTGAAGTTAGTCACTCCGGTGGATGCCGAAGCTCCCACGGTAAAAGTGACGGACTGACTGCCGCTATTGGTCAACGCGACGGAGATTGGTTCGGGGCTGATGTCAAGAAGAGTGGGTGAGCTAATGGCGATCCCGTATTTGGCGCCCAGGTAGTTCTCCACCGCCAACTGGTCGCCGGGGGAAAGCTGGCCGGTGTATATGATTATTTCGGCAATGTCGCCATCCCAGTAACCGGCTCCGGAGAAGTTTAGCGTATTGGCAGCCTGCATCGTGCCGAGGTAGAACGGATAGGGGCCGACCTGATATTGGCCGGCGCTCAACCAGCCCATGCTGGTATAAGGAGCGTCCGGCGTGCCCGCCGCGTAGCCTTGCACAAACTGAAAAGCGCCATTCTGGAATAACTGAACGTTGTTGGGAGCGACGCCGTTGGGGAGGATGGCCATGGTGCCGATTTCGAACGTGTCATTGGGGACTAAATTGAGCGCAGTGACGGTCGCACCGCCGGCGGCGCGAGCCACGCCAAAACTGCCCGGCTCATTACGATTGCCGGGGCTGGTGCCGAGGCCCAGGTCAACGAATGCCCTAGTGGTGATGCGAGGCGCCGGAGAATCAAGGATGTATCTCTGGGAGGAATTGTCGTGAACGTTGTATGCGGTGAAAATCGTCACCGGCGAATTACTTGTCGCGAAGAGCTGAATCGCGGGACACGAAATATCATTCGCGGCTTCAAAATGGACGACCGGGTTACCCGTGATCCCGGTGTCCAGCGCTGGGTAGAAAGTATAAGGGAATATTGTGGTGGTAAATTGGAAGGCGTTGGTCGATTGGTCATTCCAACCGATTACATTGGTTCCCGTGCTGTCGGTGACGACGCCGGCATCGGCTTGCAGATGGAGCAGCAGGGCGCCTGTGCTGACATCGGGCAGAGTGTTGTTGGCGATCACACGAAGCTGGACCGCGGCGCTGGTGTTTGTGGCCGTGGGAATGGTGACAATGCATTGATAGGCGCCTGCGTTTGTCGCGCTGACGGAGGGAATATTCAGCGTCGCGTCGGTTGCGTTGGCGAGGTTGGTTCCGCTTTGCTGCCATTGGTAACTTAAATCGGTTTCACCGTCGCCTGCGCCGGCGACGAGGGTGAAGGAAGCTGGAGCGCCGTTGGTGACTGCCACCGGTTTGGGCTGCGTTGTGACGGTGATCGCGGGCGGTGGCGTAATGGAAACGGAGTACTTGGTTCCCAGGTAGCTCTCGACCAGAGCACGGTCGTGAGGGGTCAGTGTTCCCTGGTAAATGATCACCTCGGCGATGTCGCCATGGAAATAGGCGCCATAGGCGCTGGTGGTGGGATAGTAACGGCCACCAATATCCAGTTCGTAGGAGCCGGTTGTGTATTGCCCGGCAGCCAGCCAGCCGGGATACGCCGGGTTATTTCCGCCATAGAACGCGCCGACCGTCTGCTGGGATCCGTTTTGGAAAATCTGCACATTTTGGGGCGCGGAACCATTTGCGGTGCTTGTCGAGAGAATGAACGTGCTCATAATGTTGAACACGTTATCTGCGATAATCGAATTCGTATTCGCGGGAGCAAACGTTGTGTCGGATGAAGCGGCCAGGCTGCGATTAAGCCCGAAAGTGCCAGCGCTATTGACGCCACGAGTGCCTGGATCGACCGCCAATTCCAAATCTCCGTAATATGTCGTGGTGGGTTCGAGCACTTCGTGCGAGACGAGAGTGCCTTGAGCGTTGTTGGCGAAAGCTTGGAAGGCCGTGAAAATAGTCAGCGGCGAGTTATTGTTTTGGAAAAGTGTGATTCCGGGGCCTTGCAACATGCCGTTGGTGGTAAATTGGATGACGGGCTGCCCATTCTGCGCGTTGCTGACGATAACGGGATTAAAGGCGCTGGCTGAAGTATAGGCGTTGAAAACGAAACCATTGGGGGACTGATCCGTCCACGATGTTACGTTGGTCCCTGTGGAATCGGTCGAAACTCCGGCGCCGGCTTCGAGTTGCAGCAGCAATGTGCCGGAATTGACGGTTGGAAGGGTTTGGGCGCACAGTGGCACGGCGCAGAGGCCCACGCCGGCCAAAAGCGCCAGAACGACGCGGCCAGGATTTAATGGGGTGGAAAATTGTTTCATAGTATGGGTGTTATTCGACCCAGATAATAGAGGATCTCCACAATCCCGTCTTGGTACGGCAAGCACTTAAAATTGGGTTTTCCGGCAATCGGGCCTCATTGGAGGCAAAATCAGGGCGGGAGCTGCTGCAATTCGGCGCGGGCTTTTTTTCTGAATTTTAAGGGCGAGCACTTATAGGCGGATTTGAAGACGTGATGAAAATGAGAGAGGTCTTCGAAGCCGGATTCGAAGGCCACGGCGATAACCGGTTTTTCAGTGGCTGCCAGAAGTTTGGAGGCGTGATGCAGGCGCAGGGACTGGAGGTATTGGCACCACGACTTTCCCGTGGCGCACCGGAAAAGGTCGGTGAAGCGGCGTTCGCTCAGGTTGACGGACCGGGCGGCTTCGGCAAGGGTGGGTTGATTGTAAAAGCGCGACCGGAGACTCAGGACATATTGCGCGACGCGTTCGGCGCTGTCGGTGCCGGGTTGAAATCGCGGGGGCAACATGCTGGCATCCGGTTCGGCCATTCGTTGCGTGCGGACGGCCAGGCGCATGAGCAGGGACAGAAGCAGCACTTGCCAGCCGGGCTGCTGGGCGTCTTGCTCGAAGAGCATTTCTCGAAACAGAGAACGGATGGATAGGGCCTGGTTGATCCGGGGACTCGACAAATCCAGGGCCAGCATTCCGAGGGAATATAGATGGTCGCGCAGGCTCACCGTCAGCAGGGCGGGGCGGTAGTGGATGAAATAAAGTATGACCGGGTTGTGCGGCAAATCTCGTTGCGAATGCGGCAGGCCGGCGGGGATGTGGAATAGAGTATCGGGGCGGACTGAAAAAGATTGGCTTCCCTGTTTCCATACGGCCTGACCTGCAATAATCAGACAGAAGGTGGAATGGCTCTCCTGAAGCCTGCCGGAAAACCCAGGCGCGTGGCGGCTTTCGGATACGACCAGGCCGAATTCCGGCATGGGAACGCGCTTGGGGCTGGTCACCAATCGCTCTCCATCCGGGCGACTGAGGGGCGGCGAATCGATGGTTTCGGAACCATTGGTGCGCCGCGTGTTCATTGGCGGAGTTTAGCGGGGGATGTTGCCGGTTCAATGCCAAAATCCACACAGAGAACTGCTGGATACCCCAAGATTTCGTTCCTTTTTCTTCGGACACTGTTAGGATAGAAATATGACACTTCGCGTTCATACGTTGGCCATGGCCGTTATTTTGGCTTTTTCGTTTTCACTCAGTGCCGAGCCACGTTCGAGCGACGCGGATTGGAATACGGGCAACCTGCTGACGAATGGTGATTTCAGCCGTGGCGAGCCGGGGAGACTTCCTCAAGGATGGAAAGCGGTTTGTCCGAACCCGACAATTGCGCCGGAATTTCGGACTGAAATCGACGCGAATGGGCATCGTTGTTTGACCGCGAAAGGAGACGGACATGAGGAATGCTTCGGGTACGTTCGGGAGAGGGTTCATCTTGCGGCGGGCAAGACCTATCGGATGCGGGTGCAGCTTCGCGCGGAGGGGTTGGATGATTTGAACCGGCATTTAATCCACGGCGTTTTCGGCGAAATGAATAACGGCATTTTCACGTACCGAAAGGAAGGGGACGAGATTATTGGGGAGAATTGCTTTGCGGGGCCGGCCAAGGCGCAGAATGCCGAGGTGCGTCTTTACTTTCGATTCAGTCCCAGTGGGAAAGTCTGGTGGGAACGGGTTTCGTTGCAGGAATGCGCGCCAGAGCCGGCGCGGTTGGTGAAAATCGCGTGCAGTTGGGGGCGTGGAAATCTTGAGTGGTGGAGTCACTGGCTGGATGAGGCGGGAAAGAAGAATGTGGATGTTGCATTGTTGCCGGAAATGTTCAATGGCAATAGCCCCAACAAGCCGGAGGCTTCCAATGGACCTTCCGCCACGCTCCTGGCGGAGAAAGCGCGGCAGTGGCACATGTACGTTACCGGCACCTATTACGAAAAACGCGACGGGATGGTCTATAACACCGCGCGGCTGTTCGACCGCAAAGGCAACCTGGTGGGTCTCTATTCCAAAATGCAACTCTACGAACCTGAGGAGGACGAGGGTGTCACGCCCGGAACGAACCTGCCTGTGTTCGACACGGATTTCGGCAAGCTTGGCATTATGATCTGTTACGATAGCTGGTTTCCCGAAGTGGCGCGGTTGCTCGCTTACAAAGGGGCGGAATTGGTGCTGCTGCCCAACGCCGGTTATTATTTGGGGTTGATGCCGGCCAGGGCCGCCGACAATGGAGTTTATCTTGCGGCGAGCAGTTTGAATGATGCCGCGGGAATCTGGGATGCGAGCGGCGCGAGGGCAGGGGACAAATCGCCAGACCCATCACGCGGGGCGCCTTCCGCGATTTCCGATTATCAGATGGACGAGCAGAATCGCATCATTGTTGCGACGGTGGACCTTTCCTCCCGCTATAGTCCGGCGTGGCATGGCGGGCCGATGCATTCGGCGCCCGGGGCGCGACGCGTGCGGCAGAGCCTGATTCGGCCGTTGGAGGGTGACGTGGCGCGGGAAGCGGCGCAATGGTGGACCAATTCATCAGCCCAGTAGAAATTTGCTTATGCTTCGTTGGTTAGTCTCGTTCCTCATCTGCGCAAGTGCTTTCAACGCGCCTGGCGGCGACAGCAAACAGTTGCAGGAGGAGTATCCGGGTTACCGGGGAGTTGACCCGGACTACCAACATGCGGGGCAGGAGGCGATTGACCGGTGGTCGGATTGGAAGCTGGGGCTGCGGATTCATTGGGGCGTCTATTCCATGTTGGGAGTCGAGGCATCGTGGGCGTTGAAAGGGGCTTCGCCGGAATTTGACAACATCTATGACACTCTCTACCAGGACTTCGATCCAATCGGGTTTAACGCTGATGAATGGACGGACATCATGCAGCGCGGGGGCATTAAATATTTCACCATCACGGGCATGCACGCGGATGGTTTCTGTTTGTGGCCGACCGAACGCACGCTTTTGGGAAAGCGCCGGCCTGTCGGAAGTGGGGCGCACCGTCCAAAGGGGCTTGGGCCGGTGGAGGACGCCCAGATTCATTATTCCATCGCGGAGACGCCTTACCGCAAGGACATCCTGGCCCAACTGGTGGCGTCGGCGCGAAAGAAAGATATTGGCATCGGGTTTTACTTTTCCCTTGAGAACTGGCTCGACCCGGATTTCGCGTGGCACGATTTCGATGCTTCCAACACGCGTTACGATCACCCCAAATTTGACAAGGCATCCGATCCCGCCCGCTGGCAACGGTTTATTGATAAGACGCGCCTCGAACTGAAAGAGCTGGCTTCCAACTACGGGTCGATTGACGACCTTTCCTTCGATTGCAGTTGGCCGACGGAAGCGTTCAGCAATCTTGTGGAGATCGTGAAGATGGTTCGCGGGCTTCAACCGCATGTGATGATGCGCAATCGCGGCATCCAGCAATACGGCGACTACGGAACTCCCGAAATGAACATCCCGCCCGACAGCGATCCGATGGCGGCGAAAAAAACGCCGGGCGCGGAAAATCGAATCATGCCGTGGCAGGTGATTTATCATATCGGCGAGGCGTGGTCGTACCTTCCAGCGGACCGGTATCAATCAAAGGAGTGGATACTTTCAACGTTCATCGACGTGGTGGCGAAGGGAGGGAACATGGAGATTGGTTTTGGGCCGCCCGCAAGCGGCAGGTGGCAGCCGGAGATGATCGACCGGCTCGACTATCTTGGGGACTGGCTCGCGGTGAACGGCGAAGCGATTTACAAAACGCGGCCGTGGCAGCGTTGGAATGAGGGCAAGAACATCCGGTTTACGCGCAGCAAGGATGGCAAATATATCTATGCAATCAGCTTGCGCTGGCCGGGCGAGAAATTCTTTCTTCATGACGTGCGGCCCACTGAAGGCTCGTCGATTTTCATGCTTGGGTATGACAAACCGTTGCAGTGGAACATGGGTCCAGAAGGGTTGACCATTTCCATTCCAGCCGAGTTGTCTTCCAATCGCCCTTGCCGACAGGCGTACGCTTTCAGGATGGAAGGAGCGTTCAATTCATCCGCCGTGAAATGAACCTCGATCTTCTCTTAAAAAGCCGGGAGTTTCTCCAAAATCCTTACCCCGTCTATGATCAACTTCGGTCGGCCAGCCCGGTTTGCTGGACCGAACTGTGGGGTTGCTGGCTGCTGACACGCTACGAAGATGTCACATCGGTTTTGCAGGACCCGCAGCGGTTTTCCAGCAGGGGGCGTGTGACCAATGTGTTGAAGCGGGAGTTGAAACCGCCGTTTCTTGCGGAGGCGCAGCCGCTGATCGACCATTACGCAAAGGGGCTTATCAATGTCGATCCGCCCGATCACACACGGTTGCGGCGGCTGGCGCAGAAAACATTTCTGCCGCGCACTTTGGAACGGCTGCGACCGCGCGTTGAAAAAATTGCCAATGACCTGGTCAGTGAATTTGAGGCCGGGGGGAAAATGGATGTGGTGCGCGACTTCGCGTATCCGTTGCCGATCACGGTCATCGCGGAATTGTTGGGGGTTCCGGCGGCTGACCGGGACAACTTGAAGCATTGGTCGGGGGCGATTTTGGAATTTCAAGCGGTGCCGAGGACGGACGGGGAAATTGTGCTGCGTTCCCAGAAGGCGCTGCTCGAATTGCGCGAGTATTTTTGCGGCATTTTCGCGGAGCGGAAACGTCAGCCGCAGGAGGATTTGATCAGCGAATTGGTGGCGGTCGAGGAGCAGGGCGACCATTTGACCGAGGAGGAATTGCTTTCGACGTGCGTGTCGATTTTGATTGGCGGGCATGAGACGACGACGAGCTTGCTCTCCAGCGCAGTATGGCTGTTTCTCAATCATCCGGAGCAATTGGCGAAATTGCGGCACGCGCCGGCGTCCATGAACGGCGCGGTGGAAGAAGTGTTGCGATTTGAAAGCCCGTTTCAACGGCTGACGCGTGTGGTGACGGAAGATTTGGAGATTTGCGGCCACGCCATTCGCAAGGGACAGACGGTGATGTGCCTTTTGGGGGCGGCCAATCGGGACCCTGCGCAATTTCCCGATCCGGCGCGCTTTGATGTCGAACGCTCGCCCAATCGCCATATGGCATTTGCCCACGGCATCCATTTTTGCATCGGGGCGGGGTTGGCGCGTTTGGAGGCACCGATTGCGCTCAATGTTCTCTTTGGGCGGTTGCCGGGATTGAGACTTGAAACTTCATCCGTGGAATGGAGCATGGGGGTGTTGCGAGCTTTGCGGTCGCTTCAGATTGAGTTTTAAATGAAGATTTGGTGGATATTTCTGCTGTCGGCATTACCGGTCCTGGGAGGTGTTCAATACGTGGAAACGATGCCGCCGGCGCGGCATCCCGAGTTGGTCTATTGGTTCTGGCACTCGAACACGCTGGCCAACGCGCAGTATCTTCGCGACGTGGACAATATGGCTTCGAACAGCGCTTACACGATGGCGTTGCTGACCGAGCGCGGGGTGGACTTTTACGATTACGATAAAATGCACGAACCGTTTGCGCAGACGGTACGCGCGGCGCATCAGCATCACCTGAAGGTTGGGCTGCAACTTTGGGAATTCTGGTCGCCGATGCAAGGGAGGACCGCCGATGTGACGAAAGCGCAGTTGGGCCTGAATGTCGATCAAGCGCAGGCGTTGGTGAGCGAAGGCGAAGTCGTTCTCGACGCGGCGGGCCATGCGAATTATTCCGTGACCTGCACCAATGGGCGGGCGAGCCGGCCCTTTCACAGTGAGGCGCTGAAGGTGTTCGCATTTCGCAAGACGGCGGAGGGTTATTATGCGGAGAATTCGCTGATGGACATTACGTCTTCAGTGAAAACCACGGGAAGC
>DATAXU010000007.1:0-10942 GCA_036272955.1 Verrucomicrobiia bacterium | reverse complement strand
CGGTACGGTTTTTAGACGAATATATGCGAATTTTTCACTTCTTTCCCACCCCCTCCGGTTGGTATGTTTAGTGCCAGGTCACAATTATGGCAACCACCCAATGGCAAAAAGGTCTCGAGATTCCAGGACGAGTCCTTTTCTCGGAAGGCAATGGGGAACTGCCCAGGCTGGAAATCAATACCGCGTGGGGCAACGCCGAACTTTACCTTCACGGCGCCCACATCACGCACTTCCAAAAAAAGAACGAGGCGCCCCTCCTGTTCATGAGCCAGTTGAGTCGCTTCAACGAAGGCACTCCCATCCGCGGCGGAATGCCCGTCATCTTCCCGTGGTTTGGTCCGCGCGAAGGGGAATCCGCCCACGGCTTCGCCCGCATTCAAACTTGGGAGCTACGAGAAGTTTCCCAACTCACCACAGGCGAGGTCTCATTGCGTCTCTGCCTGCCGGATTCGCCTTCAGCCGCGCTGTTCCCAAAATTTACCGCCGACTTTTGTGTCATCGTTGGCAAAACGCTTTCCGTCAAACTGGTCATTGCCAATATGTCCCAGGACCAGGACTTCACGTTCGAGAATTGCCTGCACACTTATTTCCACGTGGGAGACATTGGCGCGATTTCCATCACGGGATTGAAGGGAGCGGACTACCTGGACAAGACGGAAAACTTCGCCCGCAAAACCGAGCCTTCCGAACACATCAAAATCTCGCGTGAAACGGACCGGATATACCTCGACACGACAGCGGCGGTGGAGATTCACGATTCGAAACTGGGCCGTCGCATCCGCATCGAAAAAACCGGCGGCCTTTCGACGGTGGTCTGGAATCCATGGGTGGACAAGTCCCAGCAGATGCCGGATTTCGGCAGCGACGAATTTCAAAGCATGGTGTGTGTGGAATCGGGAAACGTCGCGGACAATCGCCTGACGTTGCCCGCCGGCAAAAGCAGCAGTCTTGAGGTGGAGATCAGTTCGCTGCCGCTTTAGTTGGACGGATATTCGAACGCACCAATGTCCGGCGCGCGGCCGCTGAAAGGGAGACTTAGCGGTTGACCTTTCTGCCAGCGCAATGGGCGATCCACTGTCAGAATATTGCCGGCATAATCCACGTGAGTGATACGGGCGATTTGGCTTTGGCCTCCAAGCTGGATTTCGTCGCCAGCCATTCCCGGAATTCCGAGGCCGTCTTGAAAATAACTGGCGTCGAGCACGCCCACATTCGTGCCGTTCCCCGCCGCTGTTGTTGCGGTCAGGAATGCGCCGGTGTCGATCATCGGGCTGGTGGGCTGCAAGTGGAAATCGTGCCCGGGGGCATTTGCGAATTGAGGGTCGTCTTGATGAGTATTTAGCAAAACCCCCGGAAAGGAATCGGTAAACTCGGCGACGCTGTGACCGGATTCAAATTCCTCCTCCATGACGGGCTGGCCAAGCGTTTGAAAGAACAAATCATTATTCATAAAGAGGTCTTCCCCGGCCATCGAAGCGCGATAGACTATCTGCCCCGGCGTGGGCACGGTGCAGTTCTCAATACAACCGCGATTGCCGAAAAGGATGTTGTTCAAATAAATATTGTTCGCCGCGCCGGGCCACGTCGCGATGCCGGGGCCGACGTTTGAGTAAAAATCATTGTTGTAAATGCGATTGCCGGTGTTGTAGCGCGCTTCATCGTCATAGACCTGCATGCCGATGCCGACGTTGCAATCGTAAAAGATGTTACGCCGGATGATTCCCTTCTGGCCGGCATATTGAATTCCGTTGCCGCCCGCGACGGTGTGCCAGGTGGAGGTCAGGGCAAATATGTTGTCTTCAATCACGTTATGCGCCGTTGAGTTGAATGAATTGGACACCATGTGCGTATCCCTGCCGCAATCGTAAATCTCCCCGATTTTTTGCCCTGGGTTTGAGAAGAAATTGCTGCGGATCATATTATAACTGCCGCAGCGAATTCCGAAGATGCTGTGGCGCGCCTGCGTGACGGTGTTGCCTTGGGCCAGGTTGTGATCGGACTCAATAAACGTGAAGTTGTCCTGGCCGTCTTCGATGACATTGTTGAGAAGCGAATTGTGATCGCTCTGAACAAATTCCACGTTGCCTCGAGTCCCTGTGGCGGGGGAATGTTTGAAGACGCAGTTTTGGACGATGTCGAAGTGGGAGTCTTCGGCCATCAGCCAGTAGGTGTTTTTATCCTCGACGCGGAGTCCGTCAATAATTACGTAGCTGCAGCCGGAAATATCAATTGCCGGGGAGTGCGCGCCGGGGAAGGCAAGGTAAACCAATTCTGAATTGTAGTTTTTGAAAGTTATATAATTGCCGGGTGTGCCGGACTTTCGGGGGACCAGTGGCTCGTTGTATGTGGCGCCGCGAATGAAGATGGTGGCGCCGGGGGTGGCGGCGGCGCAGGCGGCGGCCAAGTTCGGGAAGGCGGTGTTGGTGCCGGCGACGCACGTGCGCGAGACGGGGTCGTAGCTGGGGCTGGAATTTGAAAGTTGGGGATCGACGTAGAGAAATGTGATGGCGGCAAGGATAAGCACGGGACGGATTCTAACTGAAATAAACAGCAATAAACGGCAGAAAACGAAAAAAAACGCTTGTGAAAAATTTCACGATGATGCAATTTCGTGCGCGTTTCGCCTTTCAATGCGACTGATTAAAATTACGTTCTTATTGCTGGTTATGGCAGGATTGTCCCTGACGCCGCTGCAAGCGGCTGAAACGGAAGGACTTCCTCCCAAGGCCCCCACGGTGTTTAATATCGGGCCGTTCCCTGTCACCAATTCAATGCTGGTAACGTGGATCGTTGCCATTGGGGTGATTCTGTTCGCCCAGATTGCGACGCGGCGGATGAAGCAGGTTCCAGATGGCGCGCAGAATTTCTGGGAGCTTCTGGTGGAAGGACTTCACGACTTTCTGGAGGAGATCATTGGGGCGGACTTGATAAAGAAGTCGTTCTGGTTCTTTGCGACCATTTTCATCTTCATTTGCTTTACCAATTGGTTTGGGCTGGTTCCAGGAGTGGGGACGGTGGGCTGGGGGGTGGAAACGCCTCAAGGCTTTGTGGTCACGCACCCGTGGCTGCGCGGAGGCAATGCGGATTTGAACATGACGTTCGCCATGGCCATGATCTTCATGGTGTTATGGCTGATCTGGGCGATCCAGTCCAACGGCATTTGGGGCTTTATTTTGCATATCTTCGGGCCGAAAGGGGAGAGCCAGGGACCGATGAAATACGCGATGATCGTCGTGTTTTTTGCGGTGGGGTTGATAGAAGTGATGTCCATCGCCTTTCGCCCGATTTCGCTGAGTTTCCGGCTTTTTGGTAATATTTTTGCGGGCGAAAACCTTCTGGATGCGATGTCGCACACAATCCAGCACCCGGCGTGGGCGAAGGCGGTGTTCAGCGTGGTTTTGCCGGTGCCGTTTTATCTGATGGAATTGCTGGTGGGTATTGTGCAGGCGATCGTGTTTATGCTTTTGACGGCGGGCTTTACGGCGGTGATTTGCATGCACGACGATCCGCACGAGCGGAAATCGCATTGATTCACGGAATTTCGACGTCTGGACCGTATTCAATTGCGGGAGACGCCGGAGAAGAAAAACAAGTAACGAAAGGTTCTATGGTAACGCCAATATTGGCAGATGCAGCGGGCATGACGGGTAGCGTGCAGGTCGGTTTGGCCGGGCTAGGCTCGGCGATCGGCGTGGGATTGGTCGGCATGAAGGCATCCGAAGCGGTGGGACGCAATCCCGGCGCGTTCGGCAAGATCATCACGATCGGACTGATTGGGATGGCCTTTTCCGAGGCCATTGTATTCTACGCGCTCTTCCTGGGGCATTAAGTAACTTAGTTGGCGCGGAGCGATTGTTCCGCGCCAGCTTTTCCATTGAATTTATGACGCATTTGATCTTATTCGGCAGCATCGGCAGCGATCTGGCCGCCACGGCCACGGACACGGCGCAAAAATTCGGGCTGGATTGGCCTCATTTCATCGCGCAGTGCATCAGCTTTCTTATCGTGGCGGGGTTGCTTTCCAAGTTTGCGTACAAACCGATCCTGACGGTGTTGGGGGAACGGCGGCAGCGGATTGCGGATGGTCTGGCGAATGCGGACCGGATCAAGCAGGAACTGGCGCGGACCGAGACCATGCAGCGGGAAGTGCTGGAAAAGGCGAACGCGCAGGCCACCAAATTGATTGAAGAAGCGCGGGCGGCGGCGGCGCGGGTGCAGGAACAGGAGACGCAAAAGGCCATTGCGCAGGCGGAGCAAATCATCACCAAAGCGCGTGAAGCGACGACCATTGAGCGCCAGCGGATGCTCACTGACCTGAAACGGGAAGTGGTCGGGTTGGTGGTGCAGGTGGCCTCGGCGACGACCGGCAAGATTTTGACCGGGGAAGACCAACAACGGCTGGCGGAAGAGACGCGCCGGCAATTGGCGGCTTAGGACGCGATGAAGATTTCAAAACAGGCGCGGCGGGACGGGCGTGAATTATTCCGCTCATGCATGACGAACTCCGGGATGGATGAAAACCGGGTCCGGCGCGCCGTCAAGCGGGTGGCGGAGGCGAAGCCGCGGGGTTACGTGGCGATACTTTCGCATTTTCAACGGCTTGTGCGGCTGGAATTGTTGCGCCGCACCGCGAAGATCGAGAGCGCTACGCCGCTGCCGTCGCAAACGCAGGCGCAAATCCAGAGCGATCTTAACCGGCGCTACGGGCAGGGGTTGACCTTTACGTTTTCACAAAATCCCGCGTTGATCGGGGGCGTCCGGGTGCAAGTCGGCGGGGATGTGTATGACGGTACGGTGCAGGGACGGCTGAACGAATTAAAAATTAAGGACTAAGAATTATGAGCAATTTGCTTCAAGAGATTGAGTCAGAGATTTCGGGGATCAAGACGGGCGTTACACGCCAGAACGTGGGCACCGTGCGGGAAATCGGCGACGGCGTGGCGAAGATCGAGGGGCTTTCCGACGCCATGCTCAATGAGATGCTGGACTTCGGCAACGGGATAGTCGGGCTGGCGCTGAATCTTGAGGAAACCGAAGTGGGCGCGATCATCCTCGGTGACTACACCACCATTAGTGAAGGCCAGGAAGTGCGCACGACTGGAAAGCTTCTTCAAGTGCCTGTCGGCAAACCGTTGCTGGGGCGGGTTGTCAATGCGCTCGGCCAGCCGTTGGATGGCAAGGGGCCGATCAGCACGCAAACATTTTACCCGGTTGAAAAGATCGCGCCAGGCATCATCAAACGCAAATCGGTCAGCCAGCCTGTGCAAACCGGCATCATGGCCGTGGACGCAATGATCCCGATTGGGCGCGGGCAGCGCGAATTGATCATTGGCGACCGCTCGACGGGCAAGACGACCATTGGCGTGGATACCATCATCAGCCAGGCGCGGCAGAATCGCGCGGCGGAACAGGCGAAGGACACCAGCTATCGTCCGCTTTATTGCATTTATGTGGCGGTGGGGCAGAAGCAATCCAACGTGGCGCGGGTAATCGCGGTGTTGGAGGAGGCGGGGGCGATGCCTTACACGATCATCGTCAGCGCCAGCGCTTCGGATTCGGCGACCAATCAATATCTGGCGCCGTTCGCGGGGGCGGCAATGGGCGAGTGGTTCATGGATAATGGGATGGATGCGCTCATCATTTACGATGATCTTTCCAAGCACGCCGTTGCCTACCGGCAGGTTTCGCTGGTGCTCAAGCGGCCGTCGGGGCGCGAGGCGTATCCCGGCGACGTTTTTTATTTGCATAGCCGTCTTTTGGAACGTTCGGCGCGCGTCAGTGAAAAATACGGGAACGGCTCGCTGACGGCGCTTCCGATCATCGAAACGCAGGCGGGCGACGTTTCGGCGTATATTCCGACCAACGTGATTTCCATCACGGACGGGCAGATTTACCTTGAAACGGATTTGTTTTACCAAGGCATACGGCCAGCGGTTTCGGTGGGACTGTCCGTTTCGCGTGTCGGCTCGGCGGCGCAGATCAAGGCGATGAAACAGGTGGCGGGACGCGTGAAGCTGGAGTTGGCGCAATTCCGGGAGTTGGCGGCCTTCGCGCAATTCGGCTCCGACCTCGACGCGAAAACGCAGGCGCTGCTGGAGCGCGGCAAGCGGATCGTCGAAGTTTTCAAGCAACCGCAATACAATCCCATGCCGGTGGAGGTGCAGGTGGCGGTGCTTTGGACTGTGCAGAACAGTTTGATGGACGACGTGCCGGTCGATAAGATCAAAGACTTTCAGGCCCGGCTGACGGAATATTTGACGACGCGGAAGGCGGACCTGGTGACCAAAATCCGCAATGAAAAAGCGTTGAGCGACCCGCTTACGGCGGAGTTGAAGGCGGCTGTGACGGAATTCAAGCAAACGTACAAATAGGAATATGCCGAGCACACGCGACATTCGCCGACGCATCAAGTCCGTCAAGAACACCGCCCAGATCACGAAGGCGATGCAGATGGTGGCGGCGTCCAAGATGCGCAAAGCGCAGCAGGCGGCGCTGGCCGGGCGGCCCTATGCGGCGTTGATGAACGAAGTGCTGGCGGCGGTGGTGGCGGAGTCGAAGGATTTCACGCATTCGCTGACCGAAAAGCGGGAGGGAACACGGCGGTGCGTGATCATCGTCAGCACAGACAAGGGATTGTGCGGCGGATTGAACAGCATCCTGATGCGCGAGGCGGCGAAATTCGGGCCGCACACCAAATTTATCGCCTGCGGGCGGAAGGCCTCGCAATTTTTGGCGCGGACGCGCCGTGGGCTGGTGGCTGAATTCACATACAAGGATGCGCCGCTTTTCAGCGATGCGCGGGCCATCTCGAAATTCGCGCAGGATCTTTTCCTTAAGGGCGAAGTGGACCAGGTGGACATTTTATTTACGCGATTTATTTCGACGCTGAACCAAAAGCCGGAGATTTTACAACTGCTTCCGATTGGGGAGGTCAAGCCGGTGACGGCAGGGATCGGGGCCACGCCGGAACCGCCGGCGGGCGCGACTGGCGGGGAGTTTCTCTTTGAGCCGTCTCAGGAGCATGTGTTCGGGGCGTTGCTGCCGCATAGCCTCAATTTTCAGGTTTACCAGATTCTTTTGGAGGCGAAAGCCAGCGAGCACAGCGCGCGGATGGTCGCGATGAAGAATGCCACGGACAACGCCAAGCAATTCATCAAAGACCTGACGTTGGAGTACAACAAGCTTCGTCAAGCCAACATCACCAAGGAATTGCTGGAGATCACGAGCGCTGCGATGGCGATGGGGTAGGTTGGTGGAGCGGACGCCCAGGTGTTCGAGGGAACCGAATTTGGCGCCACGAAGAGCGCGAAGAGAAAACTTTAGAACAGCTAGTCTAGAGATCTGAACGATTCTTTTTGAGATCCAACCGTCACTGTAAGCCTTTTCAAACGTGAGGACACTGGCACATAGCATTGCCAGGGTGGAATGCTTATGACCGGACGTGATGGAACTGGTGCTCCGCTGTCCAATTGAAGATGAAAACGTTTGGACGCAAATTTCGAAATCAACATGCGGCAGAGAGGGCATTCACGTTGGTTGAATTGCTAGTGGTAATCGGCGTGATCGGCATTTTGGGCGGCCTTTTGCTGGCAGCCATCAACCAGGTCAAAGGAAGAGCACTACGAATCAAGTGCGCGAACAACGTGCGACAACTCGGCATGGCCTTGGAAATGTTCGTCGGAGATAATCATTACTATCCATTGCTGCTCAATTCAGATTACCGGCACGGAGCCTTTCCTGAAAATGGCTTATCTTGGGACGGCGCTCTGCTAAATGAGCTAAACATGCACCATATAACCGATACAAACGGCCAAGTAGTTGGTGTTTGGCGCTGTCCCGCGGCGCCTACATCTCATGTCGTCGAAGGAACGGGTCATCTTTATGAATCAGATAAGAACTATGGCTACAATGCTTTTGGTTTAAGTTTAATAGGAGCAACGCACGGCGCTCCAACCAATTCAGTGGGGTTGTCACGGCCCCAAGCAAACAGCAACACCCCTGGTCTGCCAGTAAATCCATCGGATATTGTAAGTCCTGGAGAAATGTTGGCGATTGGGGACGGATTCGCAGGGAGAGAAGGCGTGATCCTGGATTTAAGCATTGCCATTTCGCGAAATGACGATTGGAACGGCTTTATGTATCAGGAGCAGTTGAATTACGGCGAAATCACCAAGACGGTTTATGCCCGGCATCAAGGCAAGGCAAACATGGTGTTTTGCGACGGCCATGTCGAATCACCGACGCTGCATTTTCTTTTTGAGGACACCAACGACGCGGCCCTGGTGCGCTGGAATCGTGACCATCAACCCCATCGCGAGAACCTCTGACGCCTTGGAACATTAGATGGGAAAAATTTCAAATGTTAAAAATTTAAGTACGGCCCCAATAGGTTCCACAAAGTATTTTTGGCCATTACTCTACTAAGGCACTTCGTTACGCAATTCGATGGTGCAGCGGGCTTGGATCCACGGGAGGTCTTGCTGGGATATGGGCTGGCCGGGAAGGGGATTTGCCGGAAAACCGGATGCGCCAGGCGGAGGCGGCTTGAGAGCGAATATGGCTCGGTCTGTCCATTTCCGGATTTCAGCGTGGCTGTCCGCAAAGGATAGCCCACAACAATTTATATGGTAGTAACCCGGACAGTCTATCCATTGTGTCCTGCTGTCGAGGTCCTGCGCCCAGTAGCCGTCGTTGATTGTCACGGGGCTCTCTTCCAGAAAAACCAGGGCCATTGGAGTCGATAGTTGGGTTATGCCGGAAAACTTGGTGAAGGTGACGCATGGGAGGGAAGATTGCCAGGGGGGGATTCCATTCATCCAACTATTCATGGAATAGCTGCGCACTGTCGGGACGTTGTTGGCGCCGGTTTTGAGGTCCGCAGGACATTTGAAGACGCCGGGGGAACCGAGATAGGACCACAAAAGACCATGAGACAGATAGTCGGTGTTGGTGGCTTCGGTGGAGACGCTTATATCGCCAAGGACCCAACTGGCATAGGGCTGGCCGGGTTGGGCCACGGGATCGGTGGGAGTGCCGGCAAATCCGGAATCGTCGCTGGCAACGTTCTGAGCCAACAGGTCACGGTTTTCCCCGGCGTAACTGGTCCAGGCAATGAGAAGCTGGCGGAGATTGCTCTTGCACTTGGTTTCCTGGGCCTGTTGTTTTGCGTTGGCCAGCGCCGGGAGTAGAAGAGCGGCGAGTATTGCGATAATGGCAATAACAACCAGCAGCTCGATCAATGTAAACCCCGCCTGCCGCGGTGAATTGGAACCACCCTCAACCTGGCGTTTCATTTTCATGCTGAACTACGTTTATATTACTCAGTGGCCAACCCGGCTGCCAACTGTTTTCCGCGGTAAAGCGGCCAAGGACACCTTCCCCGGCCGCCCGCAGAATTCCACTCAAGCCGGCTGTTCCCTACTGCCTTGTCTGATAGTACAAGGCAGGGGTTGGCTCGGGAGGACTATACTGTGACGGTCCTCCTGAGGAGATGGCCACTTGATTGGTGATGCTGTTAATATTTGTTCCGGATAGCAAGACACCCGTATAGGTTATCATCGGTTTGCCGGCGGACATTCCTATGGATATGCCCGGTGAAAAGGCGACCAGACCTTCAATGTTGGCTCCGGTCAAGACGGTCGCGGATGGCGACAACGGATCCGGTGCGCCGGCAAATTTATATGTGACACTCTCGCCGTAGCCACCCGTCTCGTTGATGTGTTCGAGTTGCATAAAATACTTTTGGCCGGCGACGAGCGAGATCAATGCCTGGCCATTGGAATCGACGTTGGGCCAGAAGTTCGTCATGTCCGGCGGGACGCAATCCGTGGTCTGTGACAATGCCGCGGCCCAACTGTCGTTGGCGCCCGGAGGTCCAAGTGTCGTGCCGTTGGCGGTGTTGTAGCTATCGTAATAGGCGACGATGAATTGATCGGAGCGATTTTGGTCGCAGGCCGTCGCGGGACTGGAGGCCGCGACGGAAGTGTCCCAACCGACAGTTCCGGCGGCGTTTGCCGTGGTGGAGGTGCCATCACCACGGTGGTCGCCAGTGGCGAATTCGTAAGAATAGTTGGTCCAGGAATCCGCATCCGACCAAAGGGACTCGACGGCGATAATGCGGAGATTGGCGGAGTCCGAGTTTGTGCTGAGAGAAAGGCGGCCGCCGTCGTCGCAGGCTATGTAGAAGACATAGTTAGTGGTGACAGGGGCAATAAACCAGCCGTACATCCTGTCGGCGAAATACTGGCTGCCGTTCACGTTGACACCGCCGGAAGGGCCTTCCCAACTGGTGAGTGTCATATTGGAAGCAATGGTGGGGTAAGGGTTAGCGGGCAGAAAGGTGTTAAAATAATCGTGTGTGTCATCGCTGTTGCCGTCAACCCAGCAGTCCCAATTCACTACGCCGGTTCCGGGAAGATCCGTCCAGAAAACCTCGGTGCCATTGGTAATGACGCCACCCACGACGTTGACAATATTGCTTACCGAAAATGTTACCCTGGTTCCCAAGGTTTCGCCGGTGGTCTGGAGTTGCACCAGCGTTGAGCTTGTGCCCTCAATGACGGTCGCATTGGTGACCGTAATTCCGCCACTGAACTCGTAGTTGGTCAGGACATCAACGCCCGTGAGATTGGGTTCGTTGAATGTGATAGATATACTGGACAAATCCGAGTACACTTGAACATCGGTGATCTGGGGGGCAGGCAGGAAGGTGACGGTGATGGCGATCGGCGGGCTGGTGACTGATCCCCATATGCCAGCCGGGTCGGTGGCGACACTGGTGTAGGTGCCGGCGTCCGTGCCGGCGGGCATGCTGGAATCATTGGTGGCGGCGTTGGGGATATTGAGGTATTGCGATGTGGCACCGGGGATAAGAGCGCCGTTTTGGTACCATTGGTAGGTGAGCGTTCCATACGAACCGTTACCCGCCAGGACTTGACTTGAA
>DATAXU010000006.1:0-9137 GCA_036272955.1 Verrucomicrobiia bacterium | reverse complement strand
TCGGAACAAGATTCCGCCGTCAAATGTCTGGTGGGTAGCGGCGATTATCGGTTCAGCGAGATGCCGTCAAATTCCAAGTGACGGCCTCATTCAAATCGTGACAAAGACAATCAACAGCGCCTGCCTCAAAAGCTGGCAAATCTGTCCGCCAGTACTTTGGGTTTTAATGCTTGGCTTGGTTGTTGGGGCGGTCAATACAGCCCTGGGGCAGGAAAGCATCCATCTGGATTCGGAACGGAAGTTGGTAACATTAAGCGACGGGCAAGGCAAGCTGATGCTCCAGTTGAATTACAATGGACGCTGTGTTTTGGATCAAGTCATCGTGCGCGGACATGAGGTGGTTGGTGATTCGGGCGTTAGTACCGGCATCCGCTCGGATGGCCAGTGGTTTACCACTAAAAACATTGCCGCGCCTCAGGTCGCTATAGACAAACATACGCTGACCGTAACCGGAATCTTGTTTGGCCGGCTGGGAGCCGAAACTAGCGAAACTTGGATATTCACAGTCAAGTCGGATGAGATTGTCTGGCGAATCACCCGAAGGTATCCAGCGAATGCGGTTTTGGAGGACGCGGCGTTTCCCGAATGGGATTTCAGCAGCCTGTCCGTATGGACCGGAGGCATGTTGGATAACGGCGGTGTCATCTGGAACAAGTACCTGGATAAACCCAACGCAACCTACGGAGCGCACTTCGGGACCGTGACGTTCTGGAATTCGCAATCGAATGACGGTTTACGCATCACCCCAGAATTGCCGGCCAATCAATTCGGAGCCGGACGCTTTTCGCGCCAGAGCAACGGGGTGTTTTCTTTTAACTACGTAATCAGCGGCGAAGAACTTAAGTCCAAGCATGACTTTAGGCGGTTCCTGGCAAATCGGCAGGATCTCTGGTCGCCATTCCGCGTCAAACCTTCGGAGATCAGCGTGCAATTTTCATTGAAAGCGCTCGATTATGCCCGCGCCTACGACCGGGGCACGTTCTTCGGATTGGACGGCGGCCGGGTTCGCAATTTGCTGAACACCGTGGCGAGATATGGAGTTATAGATGAGCGATTGACGGGCGGCAACGGTTGGCGGTCGGGTTACATCTGCCTACACGAACCTTTCTTCGCAGAAATCGGGCTGGCGTTGGACGAAAACGACTACATCGCCAATTTTTCCAAATGCCTGGACTACGAACGCGACCACGCCATCGACGCCGACGGACGGGTTAAATCGCGTTGGTGCTACACTTCCGGGGATGCAATGGCGGGCACGTTCGATTCGTTCGGTTTTTACGAAGCAAAGTGGGGTTGGCTGATGGATTCGCAGCCGGATTACGTGATCAATGTGGCCGAGCAGTTCAATCTCACTGGCGACCGCCAATGGCTCGCGGGACAAAAATCCGTTTGTGAAAAAGTGTTGAATTACCTGTTGCGCCGGAAAGTTTCAAACACCGGCCTGGTGGCCATGATGAACGATTCAATAAAACAACAAAAGAGCAGCGATTGGATTGATATTATCTGGGCGTCTTACGAAAATGCCTTCGTCAATGCCGAACTCTACTACGCATTAGGGCTTTGGGCGGACGCCGAAGATGCGCTCAACGATTCGACGAATGCGTCAACTTATCGCGCTTTCGCGGGCCGCCTGAAAATCAGTTTCAACCGGGCAATCACTGATGGCGGCTTTTGGGATCCGACGAATCAATGGTATGTCTATTGGCGCGACAAAGACGGCACAATTCACGGCGACAATCTGGTTACGCCGGTAAATTTCGCCGCGATCGCCTATGGCATTTGCGACAATGCCTCCTGGCGGAAGTCCATTCTCGACCGCATGGAACACGAAATGCAAAAGGAAGGCCTTTTTTCCTGGCCATTGAATTTTTTCCCGTATCAAGGTGGTGAGGGCGCCGCCAGAAATTTTCCGTTTCCACGCTATGAAAACGGCGACTTGTTTCTGTCCTGGGACGAACTGGGAGTTCGTGCCTGCGCTGCTTATGATCCCGCCATCGCGCTCAAATATGTGAGGAACATTTTGGCCCGTTATAACGAGGATGGCTTGTCCTATCAGCGTTATCTGCGGCAATCGCTACGCGGCGCGGGTGATGACATTCTGGCCGGAAACTGCGTGGCCATTGTGGGGTTGTATCGGGATGTTTACGGCGTCCAGCCCAAACCCAACCGCCTTTATCTTGAGCCCCACCTGACCGGCGAACTCAACGGCACGAAGCTTCGTTACAAATTGCGCGGCCAGCTTTATCTCGTGGATTTGAATACCGAAGGCTCCGCGATAACCGCCGGCGCTTGCTCGCTTCGCGACTCGCATCCCTTTGGCATTAACGCCACCGACGGCGGACTGGAATACTTCCCAGGCACGAACGCAGACTGGGCCATGTCCGTCTCGCGGCCAGACGGCCAGCCGCTCGAAATTCAAATTGGAAGCTGGCCGGATGCGCCAGACGCGCCCCGTCAATGGACGGAAATATCGCCTCCAGCCAAGGGAAACACGCCATACATTGTGAAACATTTGCGGCCCGGAGTAATTTACGAATTGAAAGTCAACGGTCAAAAGTTTGATTTGGCGAAGGCGGATAAGACTGGCCGCATCAGGTTCCGCTGCTCCCATAAAAATTCATTACCGCAAAAATTTCAGTTGGCTCCGTTCCCTTAATAAAATTTGTGAATCTTGCGAAATCCAAAATCAGCGGACTTATTTTGCTGGCGCTGAAAGCGACTTTGTCCGCCGCCGCGGGGGCCAACACCGTCGCCAGCGATTACCGGAACGTCGCATTCTGGAGCGAACCGGGCGTGCAAATTGAAGTTAGTTCGCACAGCTTCCGCAACGGCGCGATGGTTCGCGAAGGGAGCGTGTGCCCGTTGAATCGGCCGTTTGTTCCCGGTGCGCCGGCCTCCAACTGCTGGATCAGCAGCGAGTATGAACATTTGCCTCAATGGGTATGGATCCATTTCCCTAGCCCGCGACGGATTGACAAGATGGTTCTCTATGCCGCAAGTGTGGAAACCAGTCCGGTTGAATTTTCCGGTCAATACTTGCCTGACGGTAATGGTACGTTCCATACGGTATTTCACGTCAGGGAAGCTCGGTTCGATCCTCGGAAGCTTTCCTATATCGTCAGGTTTAAACCGGTGGTAACAGATAATTTGCGGCTAATGATCACTCGAAGCACTGCGTCCGTCACACCTCAGTCCTGGATCGCCCAATTAACACGGGTGGAAGTCTATGGCGTTAACGCAACCAACGACGCGGGAACATCCACTGTCATCGCATCCAGGACAGCCGCTAATCGCCTGAATTCCGATCTCCGTCCCACAAAGTTTGTTCCCGAAGTCAAAGACATGGGCCAGACTCTGGCCATTGCCACTCCATGGTATCGCCTCGTGTTGCACAAGTCCCAGCCACGAATAGTGGAACTCTCTTGGGATTCTCTCGGCAAAGGCGAATTGGAAGTCAATTTCCTGCAGGCAAGCGGTGCGTGTCCAGTGTTGGATCCGGTCTTTCAAAACCCCATGCCACTGGAAACCAGCGCGCTCACTCGTATCGGCAACGTGTTTAGCTATGCTCCTGTGGAGGTGGCGGCGGGCGCCTACGAAGAGGTGTCCATCCGGGCCGATGAACGCGGATTTGACTTGGGGTTGGCGGCTGTGGCGGATCATACGGTGATGATGCGCGGCGGATTATTCCGCTTCCATTTCGCGGCCAACCAGACGCCGACGACGTTCGTGTGCCGTCCTTTGGAGATCATGAATTATGTGGACACACCCACGTACCTCACGGCGCCGGATTTCGGAACGGCCTATATCACCCGCACGGGTGATTCGGCTGCTTTCTATCGCAAGCCGTCCGCGCTTTTTCCAGCCACCACGTATTGGGTGGACGTCACGCCACACGAGCCAGTCGCTGAAGATGGCCTCAACAAAATCGGACCCAAACCTTGGCACACCACCATGCGCTTTGAACTTCAACGCCTGGAGCCGTTGCCGGATTTGGTCACTAACGATTTACGGTTAAAACGCTTTCCGAAATACGCGCTGAACATGGTCCAATGGCGCCCCGATACTGGCATCATCGGCAACAGTGTGATGAGCGTGGACTGTGGGCTGGCCATCCTCTTCTACGCCCAGCAAGCCTTATTTGCCCCGCAACTCAAGGATGGCATTTCGCCGATGGCTCTGGTCGGGGCGTCCGTGGACCGTTATTTTCAAGGCGCTCCCGGGTACCAGATGCCCAACCGAAACGTGTGCGCAACCGATTGGTGGTCGTCGCGCGAAACGCCCGCCTATCTGGTCATTTCGGCTTGGTATGTCGTCCGTACCGTCGGCGGCATGAAACAATTGCGTCAATGGCTTGAGCCACTGGAATGCCTGGCCGGCCATATCGAATCGCAGTTTGGCCCGGACGGTTTGGTCTATCACCATGGCCGCGGCAGTATGTGGTTTGACACTTACAATTTCCAGGGCGCCGACGCTTACTCCAACGCAGCCGACTTCCGGGCTTTTCAATGTATGGCCGACTTGGAAACACTCGCAGGCCGGCCGGAGCTGGCCAGGCGTTATCAGGCCGATGCCGACCGCATAGAGGCTGTATATTTCAAGTCATTTTACAATCCCGAGACCGGTGTGCTCGCCGGCTGGCGGACCGACGATGGGAAACTGCACGATTATATGTTTCCCTGGGTTAATGGTTTCGCGATCTGCCAGGGACTCGTGCCACCAAAACAAGCGAAGGCCATTTTGCGGATCCTGCTGGCCAGGCTCGATAAAATCGGTTTTAATTCCTACCACTTGGGGCTGCCGACAAACCTGCTTCCGATGAGTCCGGCTGACTATATTCCACACACCAGCGGCGCTCCAAAACAGGCGGATGGAATGGACACCTGGCAGGTCTATATGAACGGCGGCGCCACGCCGGCGATGGAATATTATTTCATCCAGGCCCTCTATGAAACCGCTCAATATCAGGAGGCTGAACGTCTTCTCTGGCCGCTAATAGAGTCCTTTGAAAAGGGGACTTTTAATGCCGGCAACCAGTTGCGAGGACAGAAACAGCGCAATCCGGTCGGCAGCGCGTTTTATCGGTGGGATGGATCGCACGGCGCCGGCGAAGGATATCTGCCTGAGGATTGGGATGGCCTGGAGGCGCTGTTCACCGGCCATTATGGCATCGGCTTCGACCAGGACGGTTACTTCTTTGAACCTTGGTCCCCGCTAAAAGGACAGAAGTTCAAGCTGGATCTGCCGTACATGGGAATGAACGTCGCGTATGTCACGGAGAACCGATGAACCCGCATCCCAATAAAGGCTTCGCCAAGCCAGGCGCTGGAACGTATCCGTATAGCTAACCCCCGTGTAGGCGGAGGCGGTTGGGAGTGGCAAAGTCGGAGGATGCAAGATTTAACCGGCCCACGCAAACATTTCGGCGCTGAACAGCGGGAAAAGATTCTTCAATCGTATCGTGAGAGTTCTCTGACTCAAAAGGAGTTCGCCGTGCAGGCGGGCGTTTCGCTCTCGACGTTGCAAGCCTGGCTTAGGAAAGCGAGTGAGGCCCGAGGGCCATCGCCTGGTTTTGTGGCCGTGCCCAATCTCCTGGCGGCAAGACCGGCGCCGGCGGCGTATCGCCTGCAATGGCCGGACGGGTTGACGCTGGAGGTGCGCTCCGGCTTTGCGGCCCAAGAGTTGGCGGTGCTCTTGCAACTGCTGCCGCCATTATGATTCCGTTAAGTCCGGCGACGCGGATTTATCTGGCCAGTGGCGCCACTGATTTGCGCAAGAGCTTCGAGGGCTTAAGCGACCTGGTGACTCATCACCTGCTGCAGGAACCGCTCAATGGTTGTCTTTACGTTTTTATCAATCGCCGAAAAAACCGGATCAAATTATTTTACTTCGACGGGTCCGGAGTGTGGGTCTGCGCCAAACGCCTGATGGGCCCGGGCTGTTTTGCCTGGCCCAGGACGGAGGATCCGGGAGCGTTGCAAATCGTGGCGGAGGAGTTGACATTGCTTTTGACGGGGATCGATTTGGAGAAGACCAGCGCCCGTCCGTGGTGGCGCAAGGCGGGATGATTTTTTTTGGCAAAAGGTGGAAAACCGATTGACATGTTATCTTATTATTAGTATAAGACATGCGCATTAAATGATTTCACTCGACTCGCTCTCCACCGAAGCCCGCCAGGCCTTTGAAGGCTTGCAGGGCGAGGTCGGGCGGCTGGAACAAGTCCTTCGCACCAAGGACCAGATCATCGAGTTGCAGGAACAGAAAATCCGCCTCCTCAACATCAAGCTTTGGGGTCCCAAAGGGGACACGATTTCTCCGGCGCAAACGGCGCTGCTCTTTGAGGAGGCCAGTGTCACCCCGGCTGAAATCCAACAGGAAGCCAGTCAGCCGCCGGCCCAAAAAGAGAACCCGCTTCCCCGGGCCAAGGCAACCCGCCCCCACCACCCCGGCCGCGAGAAGCTGCCGGATCATTTGGAGCGGCGCGAGGTGATTATTCCCTGCCATCCCAAGGACTGCCGCTGCGACCAATGCGGAGCCGAGCGCCCCATCATCGGCTACGAGCGGAGCGAGGAACTGGTGTGTGATCCGGCCACCTTCCACGTCCGCGTGACCCTGCGGGAAAAGCGCGGTTCTCATTGCCAGGACGAACAAGGCGTGGCCACGGCGCCCGCCCCGGCCAAGATCGTGCCCAAGAGCAAACTGTCCAATGAATTGATCATCGAGGCGCTGGCCAGAAAATACCAGCAGCACACGCCCGTCTATCGGCAATGCGCCGCGCTGGCGGACAACCACGGCATCGACCTGAGCCTGGCCACGCTGACGTCCGGCATTCTGGCGGCGGGCGGGCTGCTGGCAGCGGTGGTGCGGGCCCAAGCGGAGGAACTGCGAAAAACGTCCTGCCTGCAAGCCGACGAAACCACCGTGCCCGTGCAGACTGGCGAAAAAACCGGGCGCAACCACCGGGCCTACATTTGGGAATACGGCCAGCCGGGCGGGCCGGTCGTCTTTGAATTTCAAATGGGACGCGGACGGGACGGCCCGGAAAAGTTCCTCAGAGGCTTTCGCGGCACCCTGCAATGCGATGGTTACGCCGCCTACGACCAACTGGGCGAGGGCATTGTCTATGCGGGTTGCGTGGCGCATGCGAGGCGGGGCTTTGTTGAAGCCGGCAAACTGGCGCCGCAAAACCCGCTGCCCACAGAGATCGTCGAGCGCATCCGCCAGCTTTACGCGGTGGAAGAAAAAGCCAGGCAAGCCGGCCTGGGGCCGGTGGAACGAGCGGCCTTGCGCCAAAGCCAAAGCGCGCCGGTGATGGAGGCGCTGAAACTGAGGCTGGTGGATATCCGTCAACAAATCCCGCCCGGAGGCAAACTGGCCCAGGCCTGCGACTACACCCTGGGCCAGTGGAGCCGCCTGGAAGAATATTTGAAAAACGGCCAGGTGGAAATCGATAACAACTGGTGTGAAGGATCGATGCGTCCGCTGGCGCTGGGACGAAAAAATTGGTTGCACCTGGGAAGCCCGGAAGCCGGCCCTAAAGTCGCCGCCATCGCCTCCATTGTCGAAACCTGCCGGCGCCTGGAAGTCAACCTGCGCGCCTACCTCAAAGACGTGCTGCCCAAACTGGGTGACTGGTCGGCCAACCGCGTGGCCGAGCTGACACCGACCGTGTGGAAAGCGGCACAGAACAAATCCTGACATCCGGGAAGATTAGCCTCGCCACGTCGCTCCGCCTACACGGGGTTGGCTATACGGATACTCTCAAGTCTCAATGGCGCCGTTTTCGTCGGAGTCATCGACTCGCCTCTTTTGTCGGCGCTTTCTTAAGAGGGGGCCGCTGCTTTTCGCATCGCTCCTTTGGCCTCCGAAAAACGTTGGCCAATAGATTGTCGAGCTTTTGATTGTCGATGAGTCCGAATTGCTTGAGGACAGAGGTGTCAACGGGGCGGCCAGCCAATTCCTTCACCGGAAGGAATTCGTTAACGGCTTGCAAGACTCGAATGTAATCGTCTTCTTCCATATCGTCTTCATCGCAGGAGCTTCGATCCTTCCATACTGTCGGGGCGTCGGCGGCGACGAACAGGCCGGCGGGACGGAAGTTGAGCCTCGCGTCATCCCTGATGTGTCGTGTGTCGCCGAGCAGCCAGATGAGCACGGTTGCGCCATGCAGGCTGGATCTGGCATGAGTGACAATGCGCGTCCGGTTGGACCGCTTGAGGATCATCGAGCGCATCAAGAGCGCTGAATCTGCCGGGATTTCGCCTGAGCCGACAAATTCAATCTGAAGGCGCGCGGGCTTTTTGGCTAGAATCGTTTCGAGTTGATATGCCTCATCGATGTAGCTTTTCCAGGGCCTCATCTTTATGATGAGCTTGGATAGGCTCTTGACGGATTTGGCGCGTTTTGTGCGTTTGGATTTCATACTTCCTTTCGTTATTGCGATGTTTAAGTGAAAAAGTGCGGGCGGAGAATTTCGCCTCCGCCCGGGTTGTTCCTGGGGTCTTTTTGAGTTATGGGACGATGACTAGTTCGGGCTTCGTTCCAAATCGACGCACCGGGCGGAAAACGATATTCAGCTTCCCCGTGGGCCGGATGCGAATGGTACGACGCGGTTTATAGCTCCTGCGATAGAGCAACTGACTTTGATAGCGGATGACTGGCTTCATGGGATTTCCTTTGGTTAAGGGTTGATTTTGGCGGAGGTCTTCCGCGAAATTAAAAGGGCCGGGAGCTTTCATGCTCCCGGCCCGTGCCATTTCAACAAAGAACAAACACCTCCTGGCGATCTATGCGATCCCAGCCCGCGGTTTCACGGCGGCTGTTTCGGTGTTTAGAGGCACACCTCCTACGAAGCCCTTGATATACAAATTCAAAATTCGTTTTGTGCATCTTGGTGACTTTATCTTCTGGTCGTGGGCAAACCCCACCGGTGAGGCTTCTTTGCTCGTCCTCGTCAAATTCAATTTGTCGCCAGAAGACATCGTCAAGATGTCGCTTAATTCGCCTCGTTAGCAGAATCTATGGGTAAATTCTTCCGGTTCCGGGAGCCGTCCTAACGTGTGATACAAGGCAATTTCCATCGCGTCGTAGGTGCGGAAGCCGTAGGATCGTCTGGTCACTACTCGGATTTTGTTGTTCAG
>DATAXU010000005.1:0-29543 GCA_036272955.1 Verrucomicrobiia bacterium | reverse complement strand
GCGAACAACGATAAAAATGGACGTCGGGTTTTCATAGGTTTAGAAAATTTCAGATTCCTCGTATTTTCTTCCGGAAAAAAGTTGTACCGCCGCGAACATGAGAAGCAACACAATCGGCACCGCTAGAACATGGGCTGCGAAAAGGCGAAAGCTCTCGTTGTAAAACTCGATGGTGGTTTTCATAAAACAGATGGCGAACGTCAGCGCGGCCAGCAGCGGCACTCCCAGGACGATTAGCGTCATCCAACCGCGTCCCTTGAGGAATTTTCCGAGGCAGGCGTAGCAGGCCTGGATAAAAAGTATTATCAGTATCTCCATGGACAACAGCCAACCGATGTACGCCCGCCCCCCGCCGCGAGATAACGACGGGATGATGAAGGAACCCACAAAATCGACAAAAATCGGTGTCAGCATCGCAAAATAAACGAGCGCTACTTTCGCGCGGTAGAGCGTTCTCCGATCAATTGCTCGTGAGAAGAGGAATTCAAAAGACTCGCGATGCCCCGGAACCCCGGAGTTCCACGGGATCAGAGCCTCTCCAAACAAGCATGCGGCCGCCATGAGCCATATGAATGTAATCGCGGGAAGCGCGAAGCCAAAGACGTCGAATACGCCGTCAAGGGACCCTCCCCCCTTGAAGATCAACATCCACGGAAGGACGGTCGTTCCCCACCAAAGACCGAGCCAAAAAATGGCGCCAACGATTATTGCGGGAACGGAATAACGATCGATTGCCGATTCACAACGCACTAGCGGCCAAAAAGGCGTTCGCGAGATCATGGGATTATTCCTTTTCCCGAACGAGTTCGACAAAGAGGTCCTCCAGGTTCAAGTGCATGACTTCGTATTGACAGTGATGCGCGGCGGCGAGGTTGGGCAACGCATCCTCGTTTTCGAGCCGCACGGTGGCAAGCACTTCATCCGCCGTTTTGCGCATGTAAAACGCCTCAGGAATTTGAAAACCATTCGTCCCGCGCTCAAATCCGTGGAAGCGCACTTGTTTGACCGTGTCCTTCAAAACATCCAGCGGCTCGCTGATTTTGAGCGTTCCATGCGTCATGATGCCCACCTCATCGGCCACCCTTTCAATGTCGCTGAGAATATGCGACGAAATCAGCACGGTTTTCCTCTCCTCGCGCAACAACTGCAAAATTTCATCCATAAACTCACGGCGGGCGACGACGTCCAGGTTGGCCGCCGGTTCGTCCAGAATGAGAAGTTCCGGCTTTTGCGCTAACGCGAGCAAAAAAGCCACCTGCCGCGCCGTGCCTTGCGAGAGCGCCCGCACGCGTTTGGACGGGTCGATCTTGAATCGCCGCAAAAACCGGTCGCAGGCGGCGAAATCCCAATCCGGATAAAAATTGGACGTGAACTCGATCAGCGCGCCGACCCGAATTCCCGGCATCAGGATTTGCTTTTCGGAGACGTAGCCGATCTTCCGTCGGTCCGCGACGGTGAAATGGACGGGTTCGACGCCATTGACGCGAAGTTCGCCGGCGTCGGGCCAGATCAATCCCGCGAGCATTTTGATCAGCGTCGTTTTGCCAGCGCCATTGCGTCCGAGCAAGCCGTAGATGGAACCGCGTCGCACACGCAGGTTCAGGTCGCGCACGACCGTGTTTTCCCCGAAAGACCGGGAAACGTTTTTAGTTTCAATCGAGTAGGTATCCATAAGATCAGGAGTGTGTTTTTGTGGCTTCGAACCGCTGATGAATGAGCTGGCAAAGGTCCGCTTCCGCGAGGCCGAGATGCCGCGCCTCCGCGACAACGTGTTCGACGGCGTCTGAGATTAACCTGTTTTTTTCGCTTTCGAATCGCGTGGCGTGGCCATTGAGGACAAAAGTGCCCAGGCCGCGTCGGGTTTCCACCAATCCATCGCCTTCGAGCAACTGATACACCTTGGCGACGGTGAGGAAATTAATCTTCAATTCGGCGGAAAGATCCCGCACGGAAGGCATCTGCTGATCCGGGGCAAGCTGGCCGGAAACGATCCTCTGCCGCAACTGCTGAAAAAGTTGCCGGTAAATCGGCAGCCCGCTATTCGGATTCAGGTGCAGGAACATAGTGTTATACAACACTATTACACAGGCGTGAAAAACACGCAAGTTTATTCGATTTTATGCGAATTTCTACGCTTTTACCGGTTAAATCATGTGGCAAAACATGCCATCCCGCAATTTCGGCTCAAACCAGGTGCTTTTCGGCGGCATGATTCCGCCCGCGTCGGCGATTGCCATGAGGTCGTCCATGCTCGTCGGAAACATGGAAAAAGCGCACGCGTATTCTTTCGAGTTCACACTTTTTTCCAACTCCGCCGCCCCGCGAATTCCCCCAACGAAGTTCACGCGCTTGCTGGTCCGCTGGTCCTCGATTCCAAAGATCGGTCCCAACACATGCTGTTGCAGCAAACTGACATCAAGGCTGTCCAGCGCATTGCGGCCGCTCGTCAATTCCGGACGAAAGCGGAGGAGCCGCCATTGCCCATCCAGATAAAGTCCCAATTGATGTTTGGCCGAAGGCTGGCCATTGCCGCCGGGTGAATCAAAAACGTCTTCAAGCTTTTTCAGCAATTGCCCCGAGGTCAAACCATTCAAGTCCTTCAACACGCGATTGTAGGGGAGAATCTGCAATTGATTGTGCGGAAAAATGACGGTGAGAAAAAACGCGCTATGCCCGGCGCCTTTGCGCGATTGATAAACCCGCGCCGCAGCCGCGCTCCGATGATGGCCATCGGCGATATATAAAAAGGGAATGCCCGCAAAGATATTGCGAATCGCCTCGATTATTTTCGATTCACGAACGGTCCACGAAGAATGGCGAATTCCATCCGACGCCGTGAAATCGGTGTCAGGGGCCTGGGAGGTTTGGGCCGCCGCGAGATCGTTATATTGTTGAGTGGCGCGAAAGCCGAGGAACACCGGGCCTGTCTGCGAATTGAGGGCTTCCATATGCCGAACGCGATCATCCTCTTTATCGGGTCGCGTGAACTCGTGTTTTTTAATAACGCCGTCGAGATAATTCTTGCAACTGGCGGCGGCAACAAGCCCGGTCTGCGAGTGCTTGCCCATGATTTGCCGGTAAAAATAAAAACACGGTTTTGCGTCCTGCGTTAAAGCTCCATCGTTTATCAACCGGGCAAAATTCTCCTGGCCCTTCGCATAGACTTGAGCGGAGTAGGGGTCGGTCTTATCCGGCAGGTCAATTTCCGGCTTGCTGACATGGAGGAAGCTAAAGTTTTTTCCGCGAGCCATGTCCCGCGCTTCCGCGGAAGACATGACATCATAGGGCAATTCGCAAACTTGACTGGCGATTTGAGGCCGCGGTCGAAGCGCGGCAAAGGGTTCAATAAGAGCCATGAAACCACTTAACCACGGATGACCTCGATGTCACGGAGATTTTATTTGTGTCATTGCCAATGACTTCGTCCTTTCATTAAGATGGGCGGACTATGAGATGGATTGCTTTCCTTGCCCTGTTCGTGGCATTGAGCGGAGTGGCCTTCGCGGCGGGGCCGGATGATCAGTACCTGGATGTCTATAACGAAATCCTCCAGGCCGATAACCTTAAACAGGATGGCCAAAATAGCGCCGCCGCTGAGAAGTATCTTGAGGCCCAATCCGCATTGCAACGGCTCAAGGACCAGTTTCCGCGATGGAATCCGGATGTCGTCACCTTCCGGCTGCAATATCTGACGGACCAATTGCAGGGGCTGTCAAAATTCCTTCCTACCGCCGCCGCCCCCGCAACTGCTCCGGCCCCCGCCGTTGCTCCATCCATTTCGTCCAGTCTTCCCTCGGCCACGTTTGAACAGCAAGTGGCGGTGTTGCAACAGCAATTGCGTGATTTGACGGCGGCCAATGCGGAATTGGAAAACAAGCTCAAAGAAGCATTGAGCGTTCAGCCGGCGGCCGTCAGCGCGACGGAATTGGCCAAGCGCGAATACGAAATCGTGGCACTGAAGAAAGAGAAAGATTTGCTCACGGTGGAACTTGCACAGGCGAAAGGGGCAAATGCCGCGCCGCCTCCGGCGAACGATTCGAAGATGGTCGCGGATTTGGCCGCCGCGCGTGCTGAATCGGCCGATGCGAAGAAAAACCTGGAGGAAGCCAAACGCGAAATCGACACGCTGAAGGCCGCGTCCGTCCCTCAAATCGCGCCGGCTGACCTGGCGCAGATCACGCAGGAGCGGGACAAATTGAAGGCGGAATTGGACGCGCGCACCAAAGACCTGGCGGATGCCGAAGCGCACGGAGATCAAGACCTCCTCGCCGCGCATACGCAGCTTAAGGATGTGTTGGCACAACGGGACGAGTTGCAGAAGAAACTGGACGCCGTTTCCGCCGGCAACGGCCAGGTGGAGCAATTGCAGGCGCGACTGGCGGTACTGGAAGCCAAGGCGGTGCCTTACACGCCGGAGGAACTCGCGATTTTGAACCAGGCGCCATCGCGGCCGCCCGCGCAATTGCCGCCCGGGGCGGTGCCCACCCCGACCCCGGCAGTGCGCTCGCACGTCGCGCATTCCAGCAAGGACCTGCCGCCCGGTGCCGGCGCGCTGATGGCCGACGCGATGCGGGCTTCGATGGAACGCGATTACGCGCAGGCGGAATCGAAATACCAGGACATTTTGCGTCAAGATGAAAACAACGTGTATGTGCTGGCGCATCTTGCCAACGCGCAATTTGCGGAGAACCATCTTGACGATTGCGAAAAAAGCGTGGATCGCGCGCTCGCGCTGGATCCCGATGACCCGGCAAGCCTGTATTTGCTGGGGGTTTTGCGATATCGCCAGGACAAGCTTGACGCCGCGCTGGATGCATTGAGCCGCTCGGCACAACTGAATTCGACCAATGCGGGCACGCAGAATTATCTTGGATGCGTGTTGGCGGACAAAGGACAGCGCGCGGCGGCCGAAACAGCATTGCGCAAGGCGTTGGAATTGGATCCCGACTACAGCGACGCGCATTACAATCTGGCGTTTGTGTATGCGACCGAGAAACCGCCATCGCCGGAATTGGCGCGCTGGCATTATAAACGCGCCCTCGATTTGGGACACCCAAAAAACCCCGCGCTCGAAAAGCTGTTAGAGGGGCAGAAGTAGGCTGGGAGGCCTCCGTTGGGGCGGCAAATAATAAAGAATAATACTTGAGCAGGACATAAAAAAAACTACTGTTACCCCATGTCTAAGGTTAAACACATTGTGCTTTTGAAGTTTAAAGAGGGAACGGCGGACGAGCAGATCGCGAAGTTCTTCGATGACGTGCTGGATTTGTCCGAGACGGTGCCGGGGATCGATGACTATGTTTCCGGGACCAATTGCAGCCCCGAAGGGGCCGCGCAAGGGCTTACTCATGGTTTCATCATGACTTTTTCGGATGCCGCCGCGCGCGACGCCTATATCGTCCACCCGGAACATGAACGGTTCAAGACCATGGCTCTGACCATCGTGGAAACCGTTCTGATATTTGATTTCGAGGTTTAGCCGGCCGGTTCGTTCTTACTCGGCGTTGGTTCGATTTTCATGAAGCGCACCCATCATTGCAACGAATTGCGACCCGCCCACATTGGCCAGACCGTTACCCTGGCGGGATGGGTCCATTCGCGGCGCGATTTGGGCGGATTGATATTCATCGACATCCGCGACCGGGAAGGGCGCACGCAGACGGTATTTGATCCTTCGGATTTGGCTCCGGACCTTTTCGAGCGCGCCGCTTCGTTGCGTAGCGAATGCGTCGTGAGCGTCACCGGCAAGGTCCGGGGGCGGCCCGCGGGCACGAATAACCCGAAAATCGCAACGGGAGAAATTGAAATTGGCGTGGCGGTGCTTGAAGTGTTGAACATGGCCGAAGTGCTTCCTTTTCCGCTCGACGACCCCGAAGTCGCCAAAACGGTGAATGAAGAATTGCGCCTGCAATACCGTTACCTGGATTTGCGGCGGCCCGAAATGGCGCGGAACCTCCGGGTGCGCAGCAAAGTGAGCACGGCCACGCGGGTTTATTTTGACGAGCAGGGCTTCCTGGAAGTGGAGACGCCGACCCTTTTCAAATCGACCCCCGAAGGAGCCAGGGAATTTCTTTCGCCCAGCCGTTTGAATCCGGGGAAATTTTACGCGTTGCCGCAATCGCCGCAGCAGTTCAAACAAATCCTGATGGTCGGGGGGATTGAAAAATACTTTCAACTCGCGCGATGCTACCGGGACGAGGCGTTGCGGGCCGACCGGCAGCCGGAGTTTACGCAAATCGACGTCGAAATGTCCTTTATCGAGCGGGAGGATATTTACAACCTGGTGGAGGGCCTCCTCAAACGGGTCTGGAAAGTGGCGTTGGACATCGACCTGCCAGCGCCTTTCAAACGCATCACATTCCAGGAGGCGCTTAACCGCTACGGAATCGATAAGCCGGACACGCGGTTTGGGATTGAGCTAGTCGATTTTACCGAGGAATTTCGGACGAGCACTTTCAAGGTTTTTAGCGGCGCGATTGCCTCCCACGGAGTAGTCAAGGCGATCAATGCCAAGGGCCTCGCCGACGCCACGCAAGGGCAGATCGAAACCATGACCGAGTATGCCAAAAGTTTTGGCGCAAAAGGCCTGGCCTACATCAAGGTGGAAAAAGGCGAATGGAAATCGCCCATCGTCAAGTTTTTCAACGAGGCGGAGAAGGCGGCGCTGAGCGAAAAATTGAAAATCGAGGAAGGCGACCTGATTCTATTTGCAGCCGACCAATGGCTCAACGCGTGCGAGATCCTCGGCAGGATTCGTCTTTACTGCGCGGATGTTTTGAAATCTCGCGGCAAACTGGCGTTTCCGGCGAACCGGTTCGATTTTCTGTGGGTCGTGGATTTTCCGCTGCTGGCGTTCGACAAGGAGCAGAACCGCTGGTATTCAAGCCATCATCCGTTCACCGCGCCGGTGCCGGAGGATGTTTCGCTGCTGACCAGCGATCCCAAAAAGGTGCGCGGCCAGCATTACGACATTGTTGTCAACGGCGTCGAGTTGGGCGGCGGATCGATCCGCATTCACCAGCCTGATTTGCAAAAACGGGTGTTCGAGCAAGTACTCCAAATCCCGGCGGACGTCGTGCAGGCGCGATTCGGCTATATGCTTGACGCATTCCGCTACGGCGCTCCGCCGCACGGAGGGATTGCGCTGGGTTTCGACCGAATGGTTGCCATTTTGTGCGGCGCCACGAGTATTCGCGACGTTATCGCGTTCCCGAAAACCGCCAAGGGAACGGACCTGATGACGGATTCGCCCGCGGCGGTTGAACCAAAGCAATTGCGCGAATTGTATTTGGAACTTCGATTGCCGGCCAAAGAGTAGAGCTAATTTGCTGTGGACGAAGCGCGAAGGTTCGCGCACCCTTGGCCTTGCGTCACGATTGAATGGAAGGCACCACCGCAGTTCAACCTCCTTTGGTCCGCATGACGGGCATCACAAAGCAATTCGGGCCCGTCACGGTTTTGCGTGATGTCGAATTTGAAGGACGCGCCGGGGAGGTGCATGTGCTGGCTGGGGAAAACGGCGCGGGCAAAAGCACGCTTATCAAAATTCTCGCGGGCATCCACACCGATTACCAGGGGCGCATCGAAATCCGGGGGCGCGAGGCGCGGCCCAGCTCGCCACTGGAAGCGGCCGCGCTGGGTGTCGCCGTCATCCACCAGGAATTGTCACTCATCGGCCCAATGTCGGTTGCGGACAACGTCTTTCTTGGCCGCACTCCCACGCGAGCGGGATTTGTTCGGCGGACGGAACAGGACAAGGCGACAACCCATTGGGTGCGGCAGTTGGGGCTGGAGATCGACGTGCGTCAGCCGGTCGAAAACTTTTCCGTCGCAACGCGGCAACTGATCGAAATCGCAAAGGCGTTGAGCCAGAACGCGCGAGTGATCGTGATGGACGAACCCACCAGCGCTCTGAACGCGCCGGAAGTCCACACACTTTTTGGCTTGATCCAATCGCTCAAATCGCGCGGTTGCTGCGTCATTTACATCACGCACAAAATGGAGGAAATCGAGCGCATTGCGGACAGAATCACTGTGTTGCGAGATGGCCAGTACGTCGGCACCGCTCCCGCGGTTGAGCTTCCGCCGGGCAAATTGATTCAGTGGATGGTGGGGCGCGATCTGGGCGAGCAATTTTCTCGGCGCGCCCGGCAAGCCGGGGAAGAAATGCTGCGGCTGGAAAACTTCAGTGTTTTTCCAGGTGGATTTTCGGCGCGGCCCGCGGTGGACGGTATTTCGCTTTCGGTCCGGGCCGGCGAAGTGCTTGGCTTGGCGGGTCTGCAAGGATCCGGCGCGAGCGAATTGTTTTTGGGCATTTTTGGCGCTTATGGTGCGGTCACGCGCGGGGGAATGTTTTTGAAAAATACGGCCCGGCATTTTGTTTCACCACGCCAGGCCATTGCGTCCGGCGTAGCATTGCTGACGAACGACCGAAAGGCGACGGGTTTGGTTTTATCGATGTCCGTTTGCGAAAACGCCACACTGGCCGGTCTCGTCGAACTTTCCTTGGGCGGCTGGCGGCGTCCATCCCTCGAACGCGCGGCGGCGCAAGCGATGACCGCACCAATGCGACTCCGGGCGGCGTCATTGGACATCGAAGCCGGGGCGCTTTCCGGAGGTAACCAGCAGAAAGTGGCGCTCGCCAAATGCCTCCAGACCCGACCGCAGCTCCTGATGTTGGACGAGCCGACGCGGGGCATCGACGTTGCGGCCAAACGCGAGATTTACCAACTGGTGGACCAGTGGACCGCGGCGGGGATCGCGATTTTGCTCATTACTTCGGAGATGCCGGAATTGCTGACATTGAGCGATCGCATTTCGGTGATGCATCGCGGCAGGGTCACGGCGGAATTCTCACAACCGGCGGCGACACCGGAATCGATTCTTGCGGCGGCCATGGGGCAAACAAGTACCGAATGAAAGCGGCCTGGTGGAAAACGGCATTTGCGAGTCCCGCCGGGCGGGCATTGCTGGCGCTATTGCTCGTGATCGCGGCGGGAGCAATTTTCAATGCCCAGGGCGCCTTCTTCAAGGCTGTGACGCATCGCGACACGTGGCGCCAGGCATCGGTGTATGGAATTCTTGCGTGCGGGATGACGCTGGTGATTATCGCCGCCGGCATTGATCTCGCGGTGGGAAGCATCCTGGCGCTTGCGGCCGTTTGCGGCGCAAAAATGGCGATTCACTGGAACTGGCCGGGCTGGGGAGTTGTGCCGGCAACGCTGCTCGTCGGAGCGGGCTGCGGAGCGATTTCAGGAATCGTGACGGCGAATCTGGGAGTGCAACCGTTCATCGCGACCCTTGCCATGATGGTTTCCGCGCGTGGACTGGCGAAGTACGCCTCCGGAGGGATGAAAGTTTCGACGGTCGTCCAGAGCGCGGACGGCAGCTACCGCAACGTGCCTGTGCCGGCGCTGTTTCGGGGAATCGATCGCCCCATTTTGCACGGCAATCTTTCGATGGTGACGGTAATTTTCCTGATGTGCGTGGCGGTGGCGTGGGTGGCTTTGTCCAAACATCGTTGGGGGCGTTATCTTTACGCCATCGGCGGCAATGAAGAGGCGGCGCGGCTCTCCGGCGTCCCGGTGGTCGGCGCGAAGATTTTGGCGTATGCGGCGTGCGGCCTTTTCGCGGCCGTTGCGGGCCTCTGCCAGGCCGCGCAGGAACAGCAGGGGGATCCCGAAGCGGGCGCCGGTTATGAACTTTACGCCATCGCCATGGTGGTCATCGGCGGGACAAGCCTTATGGGCGGGCGAGGCGGAATCGGTTTGACGCTTCTCGGCGTCCTGACTATCGGTTATCTCGACAAAATTCTCAGCATCAATGCCGTGCCGGAAGCTGGACGGTTGGTGTTGACGGGAATTATTATCATCGCGGCAGTGCTGACACAACGGCGGAGCCGCACGTAACATCGACATATATATATGCACAAACAATTCACGCTGGTTTTTGTAGCGTTCGTTTCGGCTGTTCTCTTTGGCGGTTGCGGCCAGTCAAAGGAGGAAACAAAAGGAGCTCCCGCCGGGCGCCAATACATCATCGGCATGTCGCAATGCAACCTGGGAGAGCCGTGGCGCAAGCAAATGAACACCGACATCGAGCAAGCCGCCGCGAAACATCCTGAGTTGAAAGTCGTTTTCAAGGATGCGCAGAACGACACGCTCCAGCAGCGGGCGCAAGTCGAAGAATTCGTCGCCTCCAAAGTCGATCTCCTGATCATCAGCCCGAAGGAAGCGCAGCCGTTGACCGAGCCGGTGGCCCGCGCGATGGACGCCGGCATCCCCGTCATCGTGCTGGATCGGGCGGTATTGGGGGACAAATACACCTGCTTCATCGGCGCAGACAACGTCAAAATCGGCAAGGCCGCCGGACAATGGATCGTCAAACGGCTGGGCGGCAAAGGCAAAGTGGTGGAATTGGAAGGGTTGATGACCTCAATTCCCGGCCAGGACCGCCACAATGGTTTTCGCGAAGGTATTGCGGGTTCGGGCATCGACGTGATTTTCACAGCCGAGATGAAATGGCTTGAGCCGAACGCCCGCCAGGAAATGGAATCCGCGCTCTCGCGTTTCGACAAAATCGATCTGGTGTTCGCGCACAACGATCCCGGCGCGCATGGCGCGTACCTCGCGGCCAAAGCCGCTGGACGGGATAACATTCTTTTCGTGGGGATCGACGCGCTGCCGTGGGAAGGAGTCGCTTATGTTCAGCAAGGAATTCTGGACGCGACGTTCCGGTATCCTACTGGAGGGACGGAGGCGATTGACAACGCGTTGAAGATTTTGAAGGGCGAAACCGTTCCGAAAAAAATCGTCCTAGGCTCGCGTTTGTTCGACAAAGAGAACGTGGCCGCCGGCGGTGAGGCGTTGCCTTGAGCGACTGTCAGTGCCCGGTAAAGGTGGCAAGGACGTTAACCAGGCTATCGGCAAGCTGACCGGTAAGGGACTGCTGCTGCTGCTTTTGGGGAGCGGGGGTTTGGGCAGCATCCTTGGCGTCGGAGCTTTTGGTTGAATCGGACCCTGACACGCGGATCTTTGCCTCGGCTTGGGATGCGGTTGGCTGGTTCTTCGCGATTTGTTGCGGCATGGGAGCGGCGCAGCCGGCCACCAAAATCACCGCCGCCGCACTCAGCAAGACCGACGAATTTCTTACGAATCGCGCCATATCATTGTCCTTTCACATATTTAATTTGAGCTGCACTCAAGCGTAAGCAAAGATTGGGCCACGTTTTCGATCAAATCGGCTTAAGAAGATCATTCCGTTGGAAGCCATTCACTCGCAATCGACAAGGAATTGGCGGCAGGTTGCCCGGGCAAATTGACCTCAGCACCGCAATGGGAAGAAATGTCCCGTTATTGGAATTGTGAAGTCAGTGCAGGGCAGGCAGGGGGAGGGTTTCCCCTGCATTTGTCGGCGCCTGGTAAAGGCCGTCGCCGAGGCCGATGGTGGGGTCCTGGGCTTTAACGTGGTTCCAATAGAAGTAGCCGATGATGCAAGCCACAGCCACCACCGCGACGCCCACAGCCGGCCAAACCAAACGCCGGCTGACTTTTGATAGTTGGAACATCGCCGCGTCAACGACGCTTTTGGGTCGCGGCACCAGCGTGGGATCGACCTGCCCGGATTCGGCCAATTCGTGGCCCAATTGTTCCAGGATGCGGGGGGTATCGAGTTTGAGTAAATTCGAATAAGTTCGCACAAAACCGCGAATATAGACCGGCGCGGAAAAAATGCTGTAGTTGCTCTGTTCGAGCGCGCGGATGTGGTCGCCGCGGATTTTGGTGATTTCGGCGACTTGAGGAATGGTCAATTTCCGGTCCTCGCGACCCTGGCGCAATTGCTCACCGACGTTCGGCATAAGGGATTGATAACCGGTCGCAAGCCCAGTGGCAAACAACTTTGAACTTTGAACTTCACGTTTCCGGTTTTAACCTTGTGGCATGTTACGCAGCAGGGGCATTGCCTGTTTTTTGATCCTCCTCCTCGCGATGGTTTGTGGAAACGGGTGCATACCGGGTGACAGCCATGCCGATGAGGAAAAGGACCCGCATTATGAGCGGGGACGCAACCTGGCGAGCAGCCAGGATTTTAGCGGCGCGGTGAACGAATTCGAAAAGGCCCTGGAAACCAACCCGCATTCGGCGGCGGCGCACTTTGAACTGGGCTGGCTCTACGACACGAAAATCAACGATTACGCGGCGGCGATTTATCATTACGAACGATTTTTGCAGTTGCAACCCCACTCGCAACGCACGCAATCCATCGACGTCAAGGAACGCATCCGCGGCTGCAAACGCGAACTGGCCGGCACGGAGTTTCCCCTCCCGAACGACCAGAACTTGCAGCGCGAGGTGGACAGGTTGACGGCGGAAAACCTGGCGTTGCGTCAACAATTGGACGCCATTCGCGCGCAGCAAAAAGCGGGCGCCTCGGATGTCAATGCGGTACAGCTTCGCACCCCGATGGCAAGCTATCGGGCCCCGGCTGCTCCCCAAATGGCCACCAATGCCGGGCGTTCCCGGATGCACGTCGTTCGGGAACACGAAACAATCAGTTCGATCGCAGCGGAATACGGCGTCAAAACGAGCGCGGTCATGGCGGCCAATCCGCGCGTTGACCCGCGCCGCTTGCGGGTGGGGCAGACCCTGAATGTGCCTTGATTCGATGCGCTCGCGGATTCCTTTTTTGGTGATCGTCGCGTTTTGGCTGGTGATGAATTGCCTCCTCTGGCGTTCGCAATGGGGCGCGCACAGCCGGATAGGAAACGAAGTCCCGGTCGAAGTCGTATGGGACAAAATTCTGACCGCGCCCGACAACTCATCGCTCGAAATTTACGATCACGAAAACAAGATCGGCAATTGCCACTGGACGGCCAATGTTGGAAATTCGCCATTGTCCGAAAATAAAAATATTTCCGACGATTACGAGCCGGACACGACCACCGCACCGGTGCGGCGGTACACCTTAAATCTCGATGGCAACACGCTGCTGCCGGACAGCAATCGCGTGCGCTTTGACTTCAATATCGTTCTGTCCACCAATCGCGCATGGCAGGATTTTCATTTGAGCATCCGAATGCGTTCGATTTCGTGGGACGTGCGCGCGAGCGCGGCCACGGAAAAAATCGACGTTAAAATGGATGACGACGTGGGCAGTGTTGTGAAGACGCTCAAATTTTCCGATTTGCGCGATCCGTCGGCGCTCCTGGGGGATTTCGGCGGGGCGTCCGCGCTGGGATTGTTGGGCGGTGTCGCGCTGCCATTCCAAAAAGATTCGGCGCCGGAACTGGCGTCCGGCATCCGATGGCAGGCGCATGAGGATTGGGTAAATTTCGGCCATTCCAAAGCGCGGGCGTATCGGCTGGAGACGGAGATTCTCGGGCGGCACGTGTATGTGTTTGTGAGCCGCGTCGGGGAAATTCTTTGGGTAGAGTTTCCCAACAAAATCACGGTGCGCAACGATGCGTTCAGCCGTTTTTGATTTTTACAAATGATCGAACTGAGGCATCTCACTAAAAAATTCGGCGATCTCGTTGCGGTCGATACACTGGACCTCAGGGTGGAACGCGGAGAATTTTTCGCGGTCCTGGGGCCGAACGCAGCCGGCAAAACGACGCTGATCCGGGTCCTGGCCGGTTTGCTGAAACCGACCGCCGGCACGGCGCTGGTCGCCGGTTTTGACGTGCAGACCGCGCCGCTGGAAGCCCGGCGCCGGATGGCCTACGTGCCGGATTTTCCTTTTCTATACGAGAAATTGACGCCTTGGGAATTTCTCCGGTTTACCGGGCAGATTTTCCAAATGAGCGAAAGCCGCGTTCAAAAAGCCAGCCGCGAATTGGTCCCTCGATTTCATCTTGACGAGTTTGTCAACAAACCGATTGACGAACTTTCCCATGGCACCCGTCAACGGGTCGCGATTGTTTCGGCGCTGTTGCACGAGCCGGAGGTTTTTGTGATTGATGAACCCATGGTCGGGCTGGATCCGCAGCACGCCCGGATTGTCAAAGACGTCCTGAAAGAGCGCACGCAACTTGGCGCGACCGTCTTCCTCTCCACGCACCAGCTCAGCGTCGCTGAGGAAGTGGCGGACCGGATAGGGATTATGCACAAAGGGCGCCTGGTCACCATCGGCACCGCCGCGCAATTCCGGGGAAAAGGCGGCGGGGCAGGGGCGCTGGAGGCGGTATTTCTCGAGGTGACCGGAGGAAACGCGGAAAATGGCGCGCCGCAAAAACCCGCGCAATGAGTCCCCCGCAAGCATTTGCCTCGCTTCTTGGAGGAACCGAACCGTGGCTGGCCCTCGCGCCCATGCAGGATGTCACAGACCTTGCCTTCTGGCGGGTCATCGCCCGTTACGGCGGCGCGGATGTCTATTGGACGGAATATTTTCGCGTGCATGGCGACTCGCGACCCGAGCGGTGGATTTTGGATTCGATCACACAAAATCCGACGGGACGGCCCGTTGTCGCGCAACTGATCGGCAACGACGTTCCGTCGCTGGTGCGCACCGCGCGGGAATTGCAGCGTTACCCGATTGCCGCCATTGATCTCAATCTAGGCTGCCCGGCGCCGGTGGTTTATCGCAAATGCGCCGGCGGCGGGTTGCTGCGGGAACCGCAGAAAATCGACGCGATTATCGGGGCGTTGCGGGATGCCGTCACAATTCCACTGACTGTCAAGACCAGGGTTGGATTCGATTCGGCGGATTCGTTCGACGACCTCCTGGCGCTCTTCGCCCGGCACTCGATTGATCTGCTGACGGTGCATGGGCGGACTGTTGCGCAAATGTATCGCCCGGGCGTGCGCTACGATTTGATCGCGCGGGCCGCCCGCGCCCTCCGCTGTCCGGTCCTTGCCAATGGGAACGTTCACGGAGCCGATCAGGGCCTTGCCTTGCTTGCTGAAACGGGGACCGCGGGCCTGATGATTGGCCGAGGTGTGATCCGCAATCCGTGGCTCTTCACCCAAATCCGCCAGCGACGGCGTGGCGAGGCTTCTGTTCTTCCGTCCGGCCGCGAAGTGCTCGGTTACATTCGTGAATTATGGGACGCGCAAGTCACGCCCGACGCCCCTGAAACAGCCCAGGTCCAACGGATGAAAAAATTCATGAACTTCATTGGTGAAGGCGTTGTGCCACGCGGGCCATTTCTGCATGACATTCGCCGCGCGACGACGCGGGACGAATTTTTCCGCATTTGCGAGAGCAATCTTGACCACGACCGCGCGATGACGTTGGAACCAGAGGAAGCGCAGGTGACGCAGGCAACCTGTCAATAATCAACACCGGGAGCAAGATAGGAAAAGCTCATCTCGGACGCGCGAAAGTTTTTGTAACCGCTGACATGCCAGTCGGCGAAGAGGATGTTTACCCTGTTGTTGTGTGTCGGAGAGGATTGGTTCGGCTCGACGGGCAAAACCTTTGGGTTGAACAGGACGTTGGTGTCATTGTCGTTGATGTCCGCGTTGATTGCGTAGGAGGGATAATTGCAATCACCGGAAAGGATATAGATGGACGGGGACATGATGCTTTTCATATTGACACTCGCCGGGGCCGGTGTTTCGCCGGCGTTTTCGAAAAATCCCTTTGAACCCATGAAATAGCTGTAGCCCGATTTGTTATAAAAGGCGTTGAAACCGGGACAACGGAGCACGTTGGTATTGTTGCCATAATAAGAGGCCAGCGCATAGGTCCACGCTGTTCCATTGGACCAGGCCCCCGCGGCTGGATCTCCAATCTGTGCCGAGGAAAGGGGCAGGCGTTCGTCGCTGTCGTCACCGTACATGATCATCGCAAGGCCCAGTTGATGGAGGTTATTGACGCAGTAGATGGCGACGCCCTTTTCTTTGGCCTTGCCCAGGGCGGGAAGCAACATGCTTGCGAGGATGGAAATGATCGCAATCACAACCAGCAATTCAATCAGGGTAAATCCTTCTTTTCTGGCTGGCGTCATAAACCTCACTCTCGGTTACAGGTTAACCCGATAAGGGTTATGTTGCCAGAAAATAAGCGGAAGCCCCTCATTTTAGAGCTTTGGCATGCACCTTCTTGAGGGTGTCATCAAGGATCGCCCACTGTTTTTTGTCCATCTTGAGTTCGTATTTGACCTTGTCCAGGGGCTTAAGAGCGGCGATGTAATTGCTGGCGTCGATGGCAGCCAGGCCAGCTTCCAACTGCACCTTTGCCTCGCCGTCAATGCCTGGAAAGGCCGCGCGGACCTTGGCGGTGTCGATGTTGTGGTTGGAACAACCTGCCCCCGCCAGGAAGATCGAAGCGGCCAAAACGATCAGTGGAATAAAACGTTTTTTCATTGCGCGGCTGCGGCTGGAATATTATCCGCGGAACACGATGGTCACTCCGTAATCCGTAAGAATCGCCCGGCTTGCCAAATCTGTGTAGCTGTAGTTAATCGGGTTGATGCTGATGATATTTTCTCTCCCGACCTTCGCCAAAAAGGCCGATACGACCTCATCGAACCGATCATGCCCCACTTCAACACAATCTCCCCGTTTATACGTTTTGATGCGGATGGTTTTATCATCCTCTTTGGCCGTTACTTCCAGGGGGCGATTCGGTTTATGAATCAGCGCGTCGGTCGGCGAGGCGCCGTCCCGCACAGGAACGGAAAAGTGCTTTTCCGCTTTCACCGCCGCTTTTTCGGCGGCGACGGTTTCGGCGGCGACGGTTTCGGCGGCCCCGTTTTCGATGGCGGGAACAGTGATGGTGGTGGAGCAGGACGGGCATTCGATGCTCGAACCGGCGCCGCTGGAATCGACTTCCAGCTCCTGGTTGCAATTGGGACAATTGAAGCTGATGTCCATAGTTAACTCACTTTCTGGATTATTCGCCGATTATAACCCGGGCGCCTGTGAGAAATCGAGACTTTTTTTACGGCGATGTATCGTATGTTTTTTCCAGTTGCGTCATGCGGTTGTAAACGGGCGAACCGGGCTGGAGGCGTCCCTTGACTTTTGCGAACGCGCGGCGCGCCTCCGTTGCGCTGCTGGGGGCCACCAATACGACATAGTCCAACTCGATGGCCGCCCGGCGAGGATCGCTGATGCTGTTGCCATACATTTTGAGAAAATCGTGCAAACCAACCGCTCCCCGCTGCCGCGCGGCATCGAGCGCGGGCTGCAATGAAGCGGGCATGCCGGGCAATTGATCGTCAGGGATCTCGGGCTGGGTCTGCTGGGCCGGGGGCGCGGCGGGCTTGAAAGTTCCCCAGTAATTGTTGAGTTGCCAGGCTCCGATAGCCAGGCCACCGATAATTACCACAGTAATCAGAAACTTCATCACACCGCACGCTATGGTGTTACGACGATGTCAAGTGCGCAACCAAAATTCTCGGGAGCTGATTATAATCCTTTTCCAGCGCTTCCACCGCCCATTTTTCACCGGAAAAGATTTCGCGGGTCGCTTCGGCGCCCTCCTCATCCAATTCCAGCATGATCCTGCCGGTGGGTTGCAAAAACGCGCCCGCCTGCGCCGCGATTTGCCGGTAGAAATCCTGCCCGTCCGCGCCGCCATCCAGCGCCGTGGGCGGTTCGTAATCGCGCACTTCGGCTTCGAGTGTCTGGATTCGGGCGCTCGGGATGTAGGGCGGGTTGGAAACGATCAAATCACAACGCAATCCCGGCGGCGCCGCATGGAAAAAATCGCCCTCGTGAAATTCGATATTAGCCCCATGCCGGGCCGCGTTCTGCCGTGCCAGGGCCAGGGCATTGGCGGAAACATCGACCGCGTGAATTTTGGCTCGCGGAGCTTTCAGCGCGAGCGCGATTGCCAGGCATCCGCTGCCCGTGCCGAGGTCCAGCGCGACCGGGGTATTGCCCAGTCCATTAAGGAACGTCCAGGCCCGTTCCGCCAGCAACTCCGTTTCCGGGCGGGGAATGAGAACAGAGGGGTCCAAAGCCATGTCAATCCCACAAAAGGAAGTCGAGCCGATAATATATTGCAGCGGCTCCCGGTGACCGCGCCTCTGAACCAGGGCGCGCAATTGGTTCAACTCCGCTTCCGAAAGGGGCCTGCTGAAATTCAGGTAGAGTTTCATGCGCTCCATTTTCAGGACGTGCGCCAAAAGCAACTCCACCTGGAGCCGCGGGGAACTGACTCCGCGTTTGGCCAGGAATTCCGCGCTTCGCTGAATGACATCCAGGATGCTCACTAAGCTTTCCCAACGGCGGGTTATTGTTGCCCGCGCAATTTTTTCAGGGCCGCAATCGCGGCTTCGCTCTGGGCGGACTTGATGCTTTTGCCGCGTCCGCGTCCCAACTCGGCGCCGGCATGGGTCACAACACATTCAAAATCCCGGTCGTGGTCCGGCCCTGTGGTCTGAATCAATTCGTATTGCGGGGCCTCGGTGGATTGCCCCTGCAAAAGTTCCTGCAATTCGCCTTTCGGATTTTCCAGCGTCGGAATCGACGTTAATTCGCCGAATGCGCGGCGGAAGGAGCGCAGGACGAAAGTCCGGGCCGCGTCGAAACCGCCGTCAAGAAAGATGGCGCCGATAAGCGCTTCGAAAGCGTCGGCCAGCGCGGAGGCGCGATTCCTGCCGAGGTTGGCCTCCTCTCCGCGGCCGAGGATCAAATAGTCGCGCAGCCCGAGATGGCGCGCCTGCTCCGCGAGCGTCCGGCGATTGATCATTTGCGCGCGGGCCTTCGTCAGGGGACCTTCGCTCACGTCGGGAAATTTTTCATAAAGTTCCCGCGTCAATATCAGTCCCAGGACGGCGTCGCCGAGAAATTCCAGGCGTTGATTGTGCCGCACCGTGCGTCCCAGTTCGTGCGCCACCGATGGATGCGTCAGCGCCAGCCGCAACATTTCAGCGTCGCGGAATTGGTATTGGATCTCAGCCTGAAGAACTTGAAAGTCCGGCACAAAATTACCCCGCGGAATTGGCGGCGACACTTTCAACAGGCGCTGGCGCGGGCGCCGGCGCCGCGGGATCGCCGGGAGGCGGGTTGACACCGTGCGCCAAAAGGTCGGCGGTATCGCGCTGCACTTCCTCCAGTTGGTTCATCTGCAAGTTCGGGTCGGCAATGGTGAAAATGTCCCCCGTTTTCGGATGTTCGTAAATAAAAACGCGGACGCCATCGCGCTGTATCTGTTCCTTCACTTTCAGCACCCGTTTACGCTCGAGCATCACGGCCAAAATATAGCAAACCGGCCCGTGCTTTGGGTTGTTGAGTTCGATCAATTTGCGCAACAGCGATTCCGCGGATTCCTTGAGGATGGGATCGGGCGGAGCGGCGGCCGGGGCTTCGAAAACGCCCTGCCATTGCGAGATGAAGCCCTTGCGATCATTGGCGCCCTCGCGGTATTGCGCCGCCCAGCATTCCGCGCAAATATCCAGCCGCGAATACTGCTGTTTCTCCTCAAAAAGCAGGGTATGAAGCGGCTGCTTGTCCGCAAACGGCTTTCCGCAAGCCTGGCACCCGTGCGCCCGCGATTGGATGTTCCATTCGTTCATCAGGTAGCGCTTATTATTCCCAAGCCGCCCGCAACTGCAACGTTTTACTGGTGTCGCTGTGGTTCAAGCCAGAAAAACTTGACTATACCATTAAAAAAGGGGATTATACACCATTGGGGGAAATGGGACGTTCTTTGACAATTTGGCTTAACTGAGTTTCAGGTTGTATTTGCCGTTGGTTTGCCAGGTCAAACCGAGTCCGACTGAGTCAAACCGACAAGCATAAGCCGCTGAATTCAAGCCCGTTCCGCGGCTAAAAATGCCGAATAACCGTCATATCCAGACCGACCATGGGCATTTCACCTCTGCGATTTGCTCTTGATATGAATCCAAACTTAGTGCGAAATGCTACCGCAATGAATCTTGGCGACATTTTAAGCATGGACACGATCATCCCGGATCTGAAAGCAGCCAATCGCTGGGAGGCTATTGACGAGTTGATCCAAAATTTGGTCACGACAGGCAAAATCCGGGCCGACCACCGCGAAGCGATCGTTGCCGTCGTCAAGAAACGCGAGTCATCCATGAGCACCGGCATTGGCTTTGGGATCGGGATTCCCCACGCCTCGACGGATGTGATCAGCGAGGTTGTGGGTTCGCTCGGACGGTCCAGAAAAGGAATCGATTTCGACGCCCTGGATAATCAGCCCGTTAACCTGGTCATGCTCTTCCTGGTTCCGCAGGGACAGTTTCAGAAACATCTCCACACCCTTGCCAACATAGCCAAACTTCTGCATATAAAGGAGTTCCGACAGGAATTGGAGCAATCCCCCGACGGCGGCAATATGTACGAGATCATCAAAAAATATTCCGCTCCGAAATAACCCGTTGGGGCCATTCCGGCCGTGCTTCACAAAATTCTCGAACAAAAATTGCAACAAGCGGTGGCCGCTGTGTTGCCTGACGCCGGCGCCACCGCCGTCCTGGTGCGCCCGTGCGCGGATCCAAAGTTCGGCGATTATCAGTCCAACGCGCTCATGGCGCTCGCCAAATCCCGCAAGATGAACCCGCGACAACTCGCCGCCGACGTCGCGGCGAAATTGGACATATCCGATTTGTGCGAGCCGGTTGAAATCGCCGGGGCCGGCTTTTTGAATTTTCGCCTCAAGCCTTCGGCCATCGCGGGGGCGTTGCGCGAAGCGGTTGGGGGCGGCCCGTTGTTTTTTCAGAAGACGGCACAGCCGCGTTCCATCGTCATTGACTTCAGTTCGCCCAACGTGGCCAAGCCGATGCATGTGGGCCACATTCGTTCGACGATCCTCGGCGATTCGCTTGCGCGGATGCTCAAGCTTTTGGGCCATCGGGTGATCACCGACAATCACATCGGCGATTGGGGGACGCAATTCGGCAAATTGCTGGTCGGATGGAAAACGCAATTGGACCGCGCCGCGCTCGTCGCCGATCCCATTGGTGAAATGGAGCGGCTTTACAAGCTTGTCAACGCGAAGTGCGACGCCGAGCCGGAAACGCTGGAAAATGCCCGGCGCGAATTGGTAAAACTGCAAGGAGGCGACCCGGAAAATCTCGGCATCTGGCGGGAAATGATTGAGCTTTCGGAATCGCAGTTTCAGCGCGTCTATTCGCGGTTGGGCGTCCAGTTTGATTATTCCCTGGGTGAAAGCTATTACAATCCCCGCCTCAAAACCGTTGTCGATGAACTGGCGCAACTGGGGATTGCCCAGCCGAGCGAAGGGGCGATGGCCGTTTTTTTCAACGACATCCCCGGCCTCAAAGATCACCCCGCACTGGTCCGAAAAAGTGACGGGGGGTTCAATTACACCACCACCGACCTGGCGACGTTGCAATTTCGACTTGACGGAGGCTCGTGGGGCGGGAAGCCTGACGAAATCATCTACGTCACCGGCGCGCCGCAACAACTGCATTTCAATCAACTGTTTGCCATCACGCATCGGTGGAAACCGGAAGCCAAAGCGAAGCTGGCCCATGTCTGGTTCGGTTCGGTTTTGGGGGAGGATGGCAAGCCGTTCAAAACCCGCACTGGGGAAACAGTGCGGCTGGAAGAGTTGCTGGATGAAGCGGAGGAGCGGGCGTTCAACGTGGTTTCCGAAAAGAACCCCGAATTCGACGTTGCCCAGCGGCGGGAAATTGCAAGGGTTGTCGGCCTAGGGGCGATCAAGTATGCCGATCTCTCGCAGAATCGGCAAAGCGACTACGTTTTTAGTTGGGACCGGATGCTCGCCCTCCAAGGCAACACTGCGCCGTATTTGCTGTACGCCTATACCCGCATCCGAAGCATTTTTCGCAAGGGCGGGGACACTGCGCCGTTAGGCATCGGCCGTGAATATGAATTGTTGGCTGGTGAGGAATTGGCGTTAAGCCGCCGCCTGCTCAATTTTGGCTTTGTGCTGGAAAATGCGGCAGAGGATTATCGGCCCAACTTTCTGTGCAGTTACCTTTACGAATTGGCCGGCGATTATGCGCGTTTTTATGAGAATTGCCCGGTACTCAAAGCCGAAGGCGCCGCTCGCGCCACCCGGCTCGCCTTGTGCGATCTGACGGCGCGGGTCCTCAAGCAAGGACTGGATGTCCTCGGCATCGAAACGACGGAGAAAATGTAGAAACTATTGCCCGGCTTTGCCCGTCAGACCGGCTTTTTGTAACGCGGCGAAGACGTCTGAGTCATTGAAATCTCCAGTCACGGTGAAGGACTCGGCTCCCTTTTGCGCGGTCTCGGCGGTCACACCTGGGACGCCCATGACGGCTTCATGCACGGTCTTGACGCATTCGGGACAGCAGAGGTGAACGCCCTTCACAGTCAAGGTTTGGACTTTTGCACCTTGGGCGCCGGTGCTGGCATCGACTTTGACGCTGGCATCGCTGGATGTTCCAAAGAAACCCGCCTTAGTCAGTGCGTCGGAAACCTTTTGGACGGTAGCGGTATCTGGCGCGGTGACGGCGATGGTGTGGGCCGCTTTATCGCAGGTCCCAGTTGCGCCGTCCACGGTGGAAATGGCCTTGTCGGCACCTTTGACGCATTTATCGCAGCAAAGGTGAACATCGGAAAGTGTTACGGTGACATCCGCCCGGGTAGGGGGAGTCAGCGCGAGAAATGCAACAAGGGAGAATAACAAGGTTTTCATAAAATTAAATTGAGTGTTCAAATTGGGTGACAACTTCGCAGTGCTATAGCCGAAGTGTTCCCTCTGGTCAAGGGCTATGTTCATTCTTGCGGCGCGTGGGCGCGGCATATATGATATGCGCCTCGGTCACTCACACTTTCATGAAAAACAGTTCGAGAAAAATTCTGGCCGCGGCGGCAATGGCCGGGCTGTTGAGCGGCGCTGCCATCGAACACGTTCGCGCGGATTCGACGGCAACAAACAGTCTTCCGGGCAAAGTTGTCCCCGCCAAAAAAGCGCCCAAGGTCCACGATTGTTCCGGGCAAAATGATTGCAAGGGAATCGGCGGCTGCAAAACCAGCGATCACGATTGCAAATTCAAGAACGCCTGCAAAGGCAAAGGCGGTTGCGAGGTCACGGCGAAGGACATTAAGACGTGGGAAAAGAAACAGAAAGAACCGATAAAATCGTCCAAAACGTGACAAATCCGCGGCATCAATTTTGTTCCCAGCCGCCCCCGAGCGCCTTGTAAACGGCCACCAGGGCTGTCGCAGTCGCTGTCTGGGTTTGCGCCAATTGGTCCTGCGCTTCCAGCAGCACGCGTTCGGCGTCCAGGACTGTCAGGAAATCCGTCGCGCCGTTATCATATCGGCTGCGCGCCAGCGTCGCCGCGGCCTGGCTTGCATTGACGGATTCCGCGAGGTAATCGCGCCGCGCACGGGTTTTGCCGAAATCCACCAGCGCATTTTCAGTCTCCTCAAGGCTCGTTAATACTGTTGACTCATAGGTCGCCAATTGAGCGCCGGCCACGGCCCTGGCCGCCAAAATGCGCGACCGGACGTGGCCGTAATCCAGCGCCGCCCAAGTGATGCTCGGACCGAAAGAACGGGTGTCGGAACCCGGCCCGCCCAATCCGCTGAACGAACTTGCCTCCAAACCAATGGCGCCATTGAAGGTCACGCGCGGAAAAAGATCCGCGACGGAAACGCCAATCTCGGAAGTGGCAGCCGCAAGATTGCGCTCGGCGGCGCGAATGTCCGGGCGACGCCGCAGCAATTGGCCCGGATCGCCAATATTCACAAGATCGGGCAGGGCGGGGATGGCGCGGGGTACCTGGAGTTCGGGCGCCAGCGCCTCCGGCTGACGGCCTGTCAATACTCCGAGTCTGTGGATGGCGTGAACAATGTAGGCTTCCACCGGCGGAATTTCCGCCAGCGTATTATTCAATTCCGCCCGGGCGCGCGCGACGTCCAGGTCGGTGCCGCTACCGGCGTCCAGGCGCGCCTGGGTGAGCTTGAGGGTTTCGGTTTGGTTGTCCGCGTTGCGGCGCAGGACCGCCAATTCATTTTGTCCGCCACGCAATTGGAAATAATTCAACGCGACTTCCGCCGACACGCTGACGAAAACGTTCCGCCGGGCGCTTTCGGCCGCCTGCACGGCCGCGGTGTCGGCCGCATACGCGCGGCGCAAGCGGCCAAAAATATCCAGCTCCCAAGTCGCATCAAAGCCGACGTCGTAAAGTTCCTGCTGGCGGGGCGTGCCGGAAAAATCGAAAAGGGCGGTTTCGCTGTACTTGACGTTGTTGTAACTGGCAACGCCATTGGCGACCGGGAGAAAATCCGCCTTTGCGCCGAGTCGCAACGCCCGCGCCTGGAGGAGATTGGCAGTGGCAACACGAAGATCGAGATTGCTTGAGGCGGCCAAGCCGACCAGCTTTGTCAATTCATCGTCGCGAAACAGATTCCACCATGCCGCGACAGGCTGATTGGTCGTGAAGCCTGGTTGCGCGCCTTCGGAAAACTGCGAGGGCGGGGACTCCTTGGGCGGATGATAATTGGGGCCAACGGAGCACCCGGCGGCGATCCACGCGGTGGCGACCGAAACGATTGCAATGGGGCGGATTTTCATGTCTTTTTCCGGTCCGTGACCAGACGGATGACGTAATAAAAAATGGGCGTCAGAAATATTCCGAACAACGTCACGCCCAGCATTCCGCTGAACACCGCGGTGCCGAGGGCGCGCCGCATTTCCGCGCCAGCCCCCTTGGCCAGCAACAGGGGCACGACGCCGAAAATGAACGCAAAGGAGGTCATCAGGATTGGCCGCAGGCGCAGCCGGCTGGCTTCGATCGCGGCCTCGGCGCGCGTCAATCCGGCGTCCTGCCGCTGCCGGGCAAACTCCACGATGAGAATCGCGTTTTTGCAGGCAAGCCCAACGAGCACGACGAACCCGATTTGCGTGAAAATATTATTGTCCATGCCGCGCGCCCAAATTCCCGCGATGGCGAAGAGCAGGCACATCGGCACAATAAGGATGATCGACAGGGGCATCGACCAGCTTTCAAAAAGGGCGGCCAGCGTCAGGAAAACAAACAGGACGCAAAGCGGAAATACAAACTTGGCCGTGTCGCCTTCGAGAATTTCCTGCAACGTCAATTCCGTCCACTCAAACCCTATGCTGGACGGCAATTTTTCCCGCGCCACCTTTTCCATTTGGGCGATCGCTTCCCCGGTGCTGACTCCGGGGGCGGGATTTCCCGTGACTTCGGCGGCAGGATACATGTCGTAGCGCACAATGTGGTCGGGGCCGGTGATGCTTTTTACATTGACCAGCGTGCCCAGAGGCACCATTTCGCCCTGTGCATTGCGGGTCCTCAGTTTCAAAATATCTTGCGGTTGGCGGCGAAACGGGCCGTCCGCCTGAGCCGTGACGTGGTAGGTGCGCCCGAAAAGGTTCAAATCATTTACGTAAAGCGAGCCAAGATAAATCTGCAACGTGTCAAAAATATCACTCAACGGCACACCCATCGACTTCGCTTTGATGCGATTGACATCGAGATAAAGTTGGGGAGTGCTGGCGCGAAAAGTCGGATAGGCCACCTGGACCGTGCCTGTTTTATTGGCTTCCACCATCAGTTGCATGGCCGCCGCCTGCAGCGCCTGCAGTCCCACGCCGCCGCGGTCCTGCAATTCCATTTTGAAACCGCCGACGACGCCCATGCCATTGACCGGCGGCGGCGAAAACACACCCACAAATCCCTCCTGGATGCCGGCCAGGCGTTTCCGCAGTTCGTTGGCGATGACATCGCCGGTCAACCCGCGGGGCGTTCGTTTTGGAAATTCATCAAGGATCACAAAAACCGTCCCGGAATTGGGACTGGCGCTGAGGCTGATGGGCGAAAGTCCCGCCAGGTCAATCGACGCTTTGACCCCGGGCGTTTCGCTCACGATTTTGCTAATACGATCCACGATTGCGTCGGTTCGTTCCAGCGATGAGGAATCGGGCAATTGGACCGCGACGACGAGGTAACCTTTGTCCTGCGGCGGAATAAAGCCGGTCGGCACCCTTTTGAAGCCGAACCACGTCAGGCCGATCAACGCCAGGTATATCAGAATGACCACGGCACTGAGACGAATCAGGCCGCGCACGGCGCGACTGTACGTATTGGTCGCGGCGCCGAAAAGCCGATTGAACCCGTTAAAGAACCGGCCAATGGTCCGGTCCATGATGCGGCTGAACAAATCGTGGCGCGCGCCGTGGGGTTGCAACAAAATCGCGCAGAGCGCCGGGCTGAGCGTGAGCGAATTGAACGCGGAAATGAGCGTGGAAAACGCGATCGTCAATGCGAATTGCCGGTAAAACTGGCCGGAAACTCCCGTGATGAACGCCGTCGGAATGAATACTGCGCACAACACCAGCGCAACGGCAATCACCGCACCACTCACTTCATCCATCGCCTTGGCGGTCGCCTCGCGCGGTGCCAGGCCAAGGGCAATGTTGCGTTCGACATTTTCCACCACGACGATCGCGTCATCGACAACAATTCCAATCGCGAGGACCAGGCCGAAAAGCGAAAGATTGTTCAACGAAAAGCCGGCGACGGCCATCGCCGCAAAGGTGCCGACCAGGGAAACGGGCACCGCCAAAAGCGGGATCACTGAAGCCCGCCAGGTCTGGAGGAACAGCAGCACCACCAGTACGACCAGAATCATCGCCTCGCCGAGGGTGTGAAGCACCGCGCGGATCGATTCGCGCGTAAAGCCAGTCGTGTCAAACACAATTCGATATTCCAACCCTGGCGGAAAACTTTTTTTGAGCGTTTCCATCGCTTCATGCACGGCGTCGGATGTCTTGATTGAATTGGAACCGGGCAATTGAAAAACCGCGACGGATGCCGTGGGGCGTCCATCCAGTTTGCTGTTCATGCTGTAATCCAGCGCCGCTAATTCCACCCGGGCCACGTCGCGCAAACGGGTTACCTGGCCGTCTGCGCCGGACTTGAGAACGATGTCGCCGAATTCGCGCGCGTCTGTCAGACGGCCCTCGGCGTTGAGGATATATTGGAAACTCAGTCCCGAGCCGATGGGCGGCTGGCCAATTTGACCCGCCGCCACTTGCACATTTTGCTCGCGAATGGCATTGACGACGTCATCGGCAGTGAGATTGCGGGCGGCAATTTTCTCCGGGTTAAGCCAGACCCTCATACTGTAATCCCGCGCTCCGAAGATGATGATGCTTCCCACGCCGGGCAGACGGGCCAGCGCGTCTTTGACGTGCAGGAACGCGTAGTTGCTCACATAGACCTGGTCGTAACGCCCGTCGGGCGAAAAAAGATTCACGACCAGCGTGATGTCGGGCGATTGCTTGGCCGTTGTCACACCCAATCGTCGGACTTCTTCCGGCAGGGTGGCTTCGGCGACGGCGACGCGGTTTTGGACCAGCACTTGCGCCTTGTCGAGGTCAGTCCCAATTTTGAACGTGATGGTGAGGGTCATGCTGCCGTCGCTTGCGCACTGGGCAGACATGTAAAGCATATCTTCAACGCCGTTGACCTCTTCTTCGATTGGCGTGGCCACGGTGTCGGCAATGACCTGGGGATTTGCCCCTGGGTAAGTCGCCTTGACGACCACCGTGGGAGGCACAACGGGCGGGTACTCCGCAATCGGCAATCTCACCACCGCCAGCAATCCAACCAGGACAATGACGATGGACAGGACTGACGCGAAAATAGGGCGGCCAATAAAAAAGTGGGCGAATTTCATTGGCTCAGAGCGGCGGTTGAATTCATTGCGGTTGCTGTGGCATGTGTCGCAGCCACCTTGACGCCGGGACGAATCGTCATCAGGCCATTGACCACGACCCAGTCGTTGGGTTTAAGCCCCGATCGGACCACGCGCAAACCGTCCACCAGCGGCCCCAGGCTGACCGGCACATATTGGACCATATCCTTGTCGTCAACAATAAACACAAACTTCTGGCTCTGATCCGTCCCCACCGCCAGGTCGGGAATCAGCAGCGCAGCGTATTTTGAGGATCCCGGGACTCGTGCCCGCGCGAAGAAACCCGGTTGGAGGATGCGGTCATGGTTTTCCAACAAAGCCCGCACCTCCAGTGTCCCAGTCTGCGAATCGACATGGTTATCGACAAAATCCAGCAGACCCCTGTGTGGAAAACCGGATTCGTTACCCAACTCCACCTCGCACGGGACCTTGCCGCCATTGAGACTGGCTTCCTGGCCTTCGCGCGCCAATTTCTGATATTTCAGAATCGCCCCTTCGTCTGCGTCAAAATAGCAATAGATCGGGTCCATCGAAACGATGGTCGCAAGCAAGGTGGATTCGCCCTGGCTGGCGTTTACAAGGTTGCCCACTGTAATCATTTTGCGGCCGATGCGCCCGGAAATTGGCGCAGTGACGTGGGTATAGTCCATATTCAACTTCGCCATCTCCACCGAAGCGGCGCTGGATTGGATGGCCGCCGCCGCTTCGCGTTCCGCTTTGGCGCGGGCATCCGCTTCTTCTTCGGAAATGGCCTTGGCCTTCAGGAGGCGCTGGCCGCGGACAAAGTCGTTGCTGGCCAATTCGAATCGTGTTTGAGCCTCAGCCAACTCCGCCTGCGCGCGATCCAATTCCGCCTGGTAAGGGCGCGGGTCAATAACGAAAAGCAAGTCACCCTGTTTGACTTCAGCCCCGTCAGTAAAATGGATCGACTCCAAATACCCATTGACGCGTGCTCGCACTTCAACCGAAGCGACGGGTTCGATACGCCCCTGGTATTCATCCCATTCCGTGACTTCTTTGGAGATCGGTTGATTGACCGTTACGGGAGCTGGAGGAGGAGCCGCTGCTTCCGCGCCAGGCGCGGATTTCTGGCAACCAGTCAACAGAAGCGCGATTGCGGTGGCTGTGAGGGCCGCTTTAAATTGTATTTTTATATGCATGTTATTAAGTGAACATTCGCTAACTACGAACCGAAAAACAGGCCGAGAGCCTTGGGATTATAATAAGCATCAATCGCCTTGCGGGTCATACCCATCCCGAGCAGGATAAACCAAACCGCCTGGCGGACCATTTCTTCACGGCGCGTTTTGTAATTTATCGCCGGTTTTGCCGGCAGATAGACCAAAGCAAGCCACGCCGCCAAGTGATGGGCAAAGCGCGCGCTGTTGCCGCGGGTGAGAGGCGTTCGTACCGCATCGCCGCTGGCGACCGCCGCATCCAGACAGGCTTCGATCCGCTCACAAAAGCAGTCGAACCTATTTTGATACATTAGCCGGGCGAAGACGCCATCTTCGAGGAAGCTCTTGATCATCAACCGCTGCCTGGTATCCCACTCGATGGAACCCGCGGGTTTCCCCAACACCAAAAGCCCGACCAGATAATGAACCAGATGCACGAGCGTCGAAGTGGACGGTTCCAATTCCGTGATCAGGTGATTGAATTTCCGGCTGGCCGGGTCCTTGCCCTGGCAGCAGAGATTTTGAATTTCGAGGTAAAGGGCCTCCTTGCTTGGAAAATGTTTATAAAGCAAAGGTTCGGAGACGCCGGCGGCGCGAGCAAGTTCCCTGGTAGTGGTTTCGGCGTAACCTTTGCGCGCAAAAAGCGGAAGCGCGGCTTTCACAATCGCCGTTTTTCTTTCTTCAGCAGTCAGGCGCGCCTTTTTCATTCGGCGGACAAGTTAGTGGTTGCTAACTTTAAGTCAATGGAAAATCGCGC
>DATAXU010000004.1:0-8203 GCA_036272955.1 Verrucomicrobiia bacterium | reverse complement strand
AATTTGCCCGGCGTGCCATGAGCGAGAAGCTGTACTGCTTTCATATCGGCTGATTACAACAGCCGCTCATGCCGCGCCAGCGCAAACTAGATAAACTCACTCGATGGATTCGACGCTCCACTCACTTTGAAATGGATCGTACAAACCCGTGCTGAACTGAGGTGTCACGGAAGGCCCGATTTCGTTAAGGTCCACCGTCGTTTCCAGCCCAGGCTGCTCGGCCGGCTGGTTCGGAGTGGATGCGCAACCGGCCCATAGAAATGATCCTAACAGGGCGGCTAATGCGAGCTTTCCGATGTTCTTTGTCGTGTTCTTCATATGGAACTCCAATCTGTTGTTTGTTGTCGTCAATGACACAATAGGCCCCTCGCCGGAACCGACCAATGGGGACAACCACTGCTTTTTGCGGGTGCATTAACCGAGTCGCGCTTCTCAGGGTTTCGGCGCGGCGGCGATTGCGGCTTTGGACTATGCGCTCAAACGGTGAAGCGGAAGGGTGGGGTTCATGGGGGTCGCGCGCGATTCGTCATCGTCAGTTCCCGCGGCTTGTTTGCCAGCGGGATTGTCGCGGTAAAGCGTGATGGCGACGCGCTCGTTTTTTCGGATGCAATCCTTGATCGCCTCCGGGTCTTTCTCGCAATGCAGGAGCGTTTTCCAGGACGTGATGTGTTTGGGTTTGTGGAAATCGCTGTTGGCCAAAAACGCGAGACGTTTCAAACCGACGGGCGTGAAGATGTTGTTGCGGTTGGCAATTTCCCAAGCGTCGATCAGCGGCGCGAAAATTTCCTGGTTCTCCCAGAGGAACAGGGTGTTCTTGCCCCACTCGCTCTTCATGATGTGCGGATGCGAGGCGACGGCCAGGGCGCCTTGGGCGTGAATTTCGTTGATGGTCGGGGGCAAATCCAGGGCGGGATTGATGGGCGTTTTCAAGTCGATTCCGAGCAGGTGGGCGGAGGTTTTGCGGGTGTAGCCGTCCTTGTTGAACTCGATTCCGGTCATCACGAGCATGTTGTATTTACGCCAGGCGCGTTTGCGTTCGCGCTCAATCACGTCGAAATACTCTTCGAGCTGCTCCGGGCCGAGGGTGAGATTGAGGAGCTTGCTCAATTTGCCGATCAGCCGGCGCGGATCGCCGAGGTGGTCGGTGATGCAGATGCAGTCAAATCCGCGTTTGCCATAAAAATCAACGACCTCCGGCGCCGTCAGCTTGCCATCGGAATAATTTGTGTGGATGTGGAAATCGCACAGGAGCATGCGGCTTTCGCTCGCGCCGCCGCCGGGATGCCGTCCGAGCGGGATGATGGCGGGCGGATTGGACTCAAACAATTTGCGCGGCGGCCCATCCACTTCGCATTCTTTAAGCGCAAGCTCGGCGATGCGAATCGAGGCGTCGGGCTTGGAAACTTTGGACAAATTATCGCGCCAGTGACGCCACAATCGCGAGTCGGCGGCGAACGCTTTTGTCACCCACTCCGTCACTTCGCGATTTTTTTCGGCAACGACTCCGGCGTCGAGGTCCCGCACCAATTGGGCGTTCCCGTCTTCCTGGCCGGGAATCACCTGGTTGAGAATCATCGGGCAGCGGGCGGCAATCGCTTCCTGGACGGTTGCGCCCCCGGCTTTCGTAATGACCAGATGGTGGCTCAGCATCAGCCGCGGCATCTGGTTGGTCCAGCCGAGGATGAAGACGCGGTCGGCAAATTTTTTGGTGCGGCGGACGAGTTTTTCCTTCAATTCGGCATCGCGGCCAACGGTGATCGTGAGCTGGATGCGCGGAATTTCGAGGAGGCGGTCGATTGACTTGCCGGATTTCTTTTTGCCGGTGTTGATGATGTAGAGGATTTTGGCGGGCGAGCCGGGTTTCGGGGCGTCAACGCCGCCCCCGTGCTCCTCGGCAAATACAGGATTTACCGGAAACCCGAACGGCTTGATCTTTTCCGCGGCGACGCCGTTTTTGCGCAATACTTCGGCGGTCGCTTCGTTGGGCACGCAAAACCAGTCGCTGGGGGCGCGGAACCACGAGGAATTGACGGAGATGGAGTCGGTCACCACGGTGACGAGGCGAAAAGGGCGCTCCGAGTGGTCGCGATAAATTTCGCGGATGACGTGGGCATAAATCGGATAGGTGGAGATGACGCAATCGGGCTGTGACTGGGTGAGGATTCGTTCCAACGCGGTCTTGAGATTGCCGATGGCGAGGAGATTGCTTTCCAGTTTTGTGGAGCTGTCAAGCACTGAGTAGATGCCGCTCCAGACGCCGGGGGCATAGCGAGTCAGGCCGAGATAGGCCTTTTTGAGAACGTCATTGAGCAGGCCGAGGCCGCTCTGGAAGACGTCCACCACCTCCACCTTGACCTCGTCAGAGATCAATTCCAATGCGTCGGCCACGTTTCGTGCCGCCGTGTTGTGTCCATCGCCGAATCCCGCAGTCAGGATCAAGACTTTTTTCACAGGGCGATCCTCGCACAGTCATGTGCCGGCAAGATGGCGGTCGTGTTAAATTCTGTTCACATTTTCTGGCAAACGGCAAAAAAAGGTGAAAACCTGACGTGCTGAACTGTTTACAAAAATTATGGAAACGTTACCTACTGTTTTACTGAAACCGGGCGCGGCGGATCGCGTCGTCGCGGGGCATCCGTGGATTTACGCCGGCTCCCTCCTCCGTCTCACCACCCCCGCCGCCGATGGCGCGCTCATTCAAATTAAGGACCACCGCCAGCGGCTTTTGGGCGTCGGCTTTTATAATTCACAATCAAAAATCCAGGTCCGCGTCCTGGATCCCGAACGCGTGTCTGTCAATACTGAGTTTTTTGCGTCCCGCATCCGCTCGGCGCTCGCCGTCAGGCAAAAACATCTCCCGGGCGCCGCCTCTTTTCGTGTCGTCAACGCGGAAAGCGATTTTCTCAGCGGCTTGATCGTGGACAAATATGAAGACGTCCTGGTCCTGCAAATTTCCTCCCTCGGCATGGACCAGCGCAAGGAAATGATCGTCGAGGCGTTGCAGGCGATCTTCTCGCCGCGCGCGATCATTGAGCGCAGTGAGGCCGCGTTCCGAAAGTTCGAAGGGTTGCCGGAGTCAAACGGCGTGTTGCGCGGCGTCCTCAAAGGGCCTGTTCGCATCGACCTCAACGGCTTAAAGTTTGACGTCGATATTCTCGCCGGCCACAAAACCGGCCTCTACCTCGATCAACAACGCAATTACCAGCTTGCCGCATCGCTGGCCAATTCCGGTGAAGTGCTCGATTGCTTTAGTTTCATTGGCGGTTTCGGCCTGCACTGCGCGCGAGCCGGCGCCGCCCGTGTCCATTGCCTGGAGCAAAGCGCCGAGGCGGTGGCGGCGGGGGAACGTCACGCGGAATTGAACGGCCTGGCCGCCCGCTGCTCATTCGAAACCGTGAATGTATTTGACTGGCTCAAGGCCCGCACGGCCGTCCGCCCGCACGAACGCGTCATTCCGCGCTTCGATGCCATTATACTTGACCCTCCTTCGTTTACCCGCACCCGCGCCGCCGTGCCGGACGCGATGCGCGGTTACAAGGAAATCCATTTGCGGGCGATCAAGTTGCTGAAGCCCGGAGGCACGCTCGCCACGTTTTGTTGTTCCCACCACGTGGATGCGACGATGTTTGAAGCGGTGATTCTCGATGCGGCGTTCGACGCCCGTCGGACTCTGCGCCGCGTCGCCATCTACAGCCAATCGCCGGACCATCCCGTTTTGCCGGCGGTCCCGGAAACGGAATACCTCAAAGGATTCGCGTTCGAAATCGCGCGCTGAGTTGAGCAATCACGGGGGCACCACGGTGCCGTCGGCCGCCCAATTGATGTCCGAGCGTCCCGGATCGCAGGCGATGGCAGGCGTGTTGGAGCAGACGTAACTATATTTGTAATACGACGCGTGATTATCGCTGAACGTGATGCAGCCGCCTCCCATGTGCCGCGAGGAAAACGCGCTCGTGTAAACCTGCGGCTTGCAAATATCCGTTTCCTTTGACGGCGCTCCGTAAAACGGCGTCTCATTGATAAGCGTCCGCCCGTCCGAGAACATGACGAATGCCGAAGGATGCGCGATCATCTGGGATTTCAGATTCAAGACGTCCGCCGGAGCATCATCAAGCGCTTTGGAATTCATCCCGTAGGTTAATGCCACCCGGATATTGACGTTGATCAATGGATCAATCACCGCGGTCGGGCACCAAAAAATATTTCCGCGCCCGTTGAAATTGTCGATTCCCGCGTTGCTGTTCTCGATGGCCTTGTAAAAATAAAGCGGCTTGCTGCCAACGTACGTCGGCAGCGCGTTAAACCACGCGTCCATCCCTTGCGGCGGCACGGTATAATAGAAGTCCGCCAAATCCGTCCAGGTCGGGTTGTCCTCGTTGTAGCCGGAGACCGCCCCGGGCGTGCCATTGGGAATTTTTGTTTGCGGAAAGACCTGGTTGTTGTCATCGACGTACAGGCTCATGGCCTGGCCCCATTGTCTCAGGTTGCTCAGGCACTGCGTGCGTTTCGCCAGTTCCTTCGCCCTCGCCAGCGCCGGCAACAGCATCCCCGCCAAAATCGCGATGATCGCGATGACCACCAACAATTCGATGAGTGTGAAGCCGCCGCTTTTGGCCGGCATCGGACGGTTTATTGTTCCCATGAGGCGGACTCTAGGCCGTCCAGATTACGTTCACATGCCGGATATGTTACAATTGGGTGAAAATTTCTCCACGGTCTCTCTGAATTAAAGTTCACACAATTGTCACAGTTCAGTCCCGGTTTTGTCACTTCGGCCTGTTTTACTCGCCCGGTCTTAAAATATTTTTCCGACACGACACATACATAAAAGCATGAAGAAACTACTATCTATATCTGCTGCGGCACTTTGTTGCGTTCTGGGAATCCACGCTCAATCCACAAACGTCGTCATTCCCCCGGGCAAGTTGGCCGTCTTCAAAGCCGGAGATGATACCGGCTATTGGAACATTTCCACCTCCAGGGCGCAGCCTTGCTTCGTCCAGGTCTTCGATACGGAAACGAACGATCAGTTATCGCCTCTCTATTCGTTGGCACTGCCGACCAACGCTCCCAATGCAATTTGGATCAACGACCATGCAGGCTCCGAAGGCGGCGGCATTTCCCGCGCCGCCAATCGCCAGTATTTGGCCATTGAGGGTTACACTGGCGACATTCTCAGCCCCACTAACGCCAAACCCTCCTCGGACACCAACGTCACCCGCGGTTTTGGCACGGTGGATGTCTTCGGCAACGAGCAAGTCCTTTACTCCGACTTGGCGAACTGGTTCGGCCTCCCCCCGGGCGTCGCTCAAAATAACCCTACCGGCATCGTCACGGCGGACGGGACCAACTTTTGGGGAACCGGCAACGTCACCGGAACCAGCGCTGAAGCTAGCGGCACCTTGTTCTACAACTCCGAGGAGTCGGCCACGCCCATCGAATTGCAAAACTACATCCAGGCCGCTGCGGAAGCCCGCATCATCGGCGGCACTCTTTACATTGTGGTGCCCGGCGGCGGCGTTTATAATTTTCTCGACCCTCAAAACAACGACGCTGTCGCTCCCCTGCCGTACGATCCAAATGTTCCCAATCCGATCGAACACATCGTCCTGACCAATCTCTTCCTCAACTGGGGATCGACCTACCAGAACATTGCCAATTTCGATATGAACGCCGCCGGGACAATCGCCTACGGCGCGGATCAAACCTTCGGCATTGTTAAGTTTGTCAACACCGGCGGCAATTGGCAGGCGGCGTCCTATCTCTTCAGTCCCACCAATCTCGGCACCACCGCGCAAGCGCCTGCCAACCAGGGATGCTTTGGCATCTGCGTTGATTTCACCGGGACCAACCCCGTCATTTACGCCACGACAATGGAAAATGGCACCGCGCCGCCCGCCAACAACCAGGGCAACGCCAACCAGAACCGGATCATCCGCATCGTCGATACGGGCGTCGATCCCGGCACCAACCTAGTGGCGGAGACATTAGCCACCGCAACTTCCACCAATGAAACTTTCCGCGGCATCGACTTTACTCCCGATGTTACTCCGCTAATTACTTCCCAGCCCGCGCCTTACTCCACAGTCGCCGGCGGCAGCGCATTTTTTGCCGTAACCGCCCAGTCCGTCTATCCTTTATCCTATCAATGGCTGCAAAACGGCGGTATCCTCACAGGCGATACCAGCCCCAACTTGTCTCTGAACGGCGTGGATATCAGTCTCAATGGAGACGAGTATGAGTGCGTCGTTTCCAACGCGTACGGCGCCGTAACCAGCGCCCCCGCGGCCCTGACAGTCACCGCGACCGTGGAGTCCCCGCAAATCACCAATGCTCCGTCTGATTTGACCAACTATATCGCCGGACAGGAAACCTTCCCCGCCATTTTGCCGATGGGCACCGAGCCATTCGTCTTCCAATGGTATTTCGCAGGCAATCCGTTGTCAGACAGCGGCGGCAAATACGGCGGTTCCCTGACATCTTCGCTCACTGTCTCCAATCTCCAAGCGGCGGACGCCGGAAGCTACTACCTGGTAGCAAGCAATTCCGCGGGCGCGGCCTCCAACCTAGTGGATGTCCTCTCAGTTCAATACCATGTGCCTAGTGTCACCACAGGGGAACCGGCGTCGGCAACCGCCTTCCTGGGCCAAACCTTCTCGATGACCGCCAACGCCTCGGGCGGCACCCCTCCGCTAACCTACCAATGGTATGACGGCACGACCGCCTTGCAGACCGCCAACGAATACAGCGGTACAGCGTCCCAGACATTGACCATTAACCCGGTTGGCTACAGCGATGCCGGGTCCTATACATTAGTTATCAGCAATCCAGGCGGTAGCACGACCAGTCAGGTTGCTACCCTGACGGTGCTAGCCCCACCGCCTCCATCCTACATCGGTTATAGCAATCAGCTTTACGTGCAGAACTTCAATTCCCTCCAGGACCCGGGTAGCAACTCCGTCAATAGCATCAATAACCCCAAGGATGCCGGCAGCATCGACGGAAACGCCTACTCTCTGGCGAATCCGTTTGATTTTGCCTACCCCATTATCACTAGCAGCTACGCGGGAGGCTTGGGCCTGGGCGCCACTATGCCGGGATGGTATGGCGCGGCGGACACGCTCTATGTTGGCGTTGACGGCATTACTCGCTTCGGGGCGCAGGACGGCGACCAAACTACCGGCGGCGTGATCGATTTCGGCCCGAATGACAGCGGCGCGCTCCAGGGTACCAACCGCGCATTAGGCTTGCTCTCCACCAGCACGACCGGCTCGACGACTTTCGCCGTGAAACTTATCAATGAAACCAGCAGTTCGATCACCAACGTTTCCATGAGTTTCATCGGCGAATTGTGGCACAATGGCACCAGCTCCCGTGTCATGTCTTTCGGCTATACGGAAGACCCCTCGGCGACGAATTTCCTGTTGACCGCGCAGTCGATAACAAACTCCGTCCTGGTTTCAAACCTTGCTTTCAGCTTCCCGACCGCTAAACAGGTTACGACGATCGATGGAACCCAGTCTGGCAATCAAGTCTCTCTGGCTACCAACAACATGGGCTTGGCGGCGCCCTGGACCCCCGGAGGCGCCCTCTGGCTCATTTGGTCCATAAACTATTACGGCACCGGCAGTGGCAACGGCTACGCCATTGACAACCTGGCCTTCTCTAATGCCAGCCCCCCGACTGTGCCGGGTCCATCCTATGTTGCCTACGCCACCCCCAACTCCAGCTACACGCAGGATTTTGATTCGCTGCCGTATGAGCCTACCAATTCCGTCAATACGGCCAATCCCGTCACGATCAACGACGTCACCTACGGCCTCGCTAATCCCTTCGACTTCGCTGGCATGATTTCCAATGCCTCGGGCGGCCTTGGTCTCTCCGAGACAATGCCCGGTTGGTACGGAGCCGCCTCCGTCGGTTCCAAATTCGGCGCAAGCGCCGGCGACCAGACCACCGGCGGCGACGTCAGCTTCGGGCCTACCAATACTCCGACTGCCGCCACCAATCGCTCCCTCGGTTTGCTGGCAACCAGCACTTCCGGCGAAACCGCTTTCGGCGTTCGTCTCTTGAACTTGACCGGCGACACCCTGGGCCAGTTCAACCTGGCCTACAGCAGCGAATTGTGGCGCCAGACGACCACCGCCAAAGTCATGACGAATTACTATTACCTCGACTTGACTGGCACGAACGGCTTTGTCAC
>DATAXU010000003.1:0-13377 GCA_036272955.1 Verrucomicrobiia bacterium | reverse complement strand
GTTCTTACGGCACTTCGAGGCGATGATTACTGTTCTACGAGGGAAATAACAAGGGCATCACCCCAATTGCTGGTGGACTTTTTGTGTGGTGTATTGGTGTATGAAAAATCGAAGGTTATTTTCAATTCTGGGTGCCACTGCCTTGATGGCGGGTGTTGCGTTTCCGGCGGTGGCCGGTGATAATTCGACAACTTTTCGGGAGCCTTATGTCCCTGATGTTGGGGCTGCTCCAAACCAATATCCCAAGGGAGCAAATCCAGCGGAGTTTAATCAACTGCCGGCACGAGTCGAAGCGACTATACGCTCCCAGTGCGGGGTTGACACGATTGGCAAGATCAAGGAAGGGACCATGAATGGTCAAACGGTGTATCGAGTTCAATTCCAACGTCAAAGCGATTTGAAGCCACGACCAGAGTTGGTCATTGCTACTGACGGAACCATTCTTAAGGAAAAGCATCTGGCCAATATAGGGGTCGATGAACATCCCCTGGCGGACGTGCCGTCCAATCGCTAACGCGAGCGTGGGTGCGAATGGGCGATGCCAGTTGAGTGTTGCCAGGCGTGAAGCACGTGGCGGACGATCTCTTCCACTCCAGGCCCGTGCTTGACTTGGGCAAATACGAACGGTCCTTCACCCCGCATTTTGCGACTGTCGTGTTCCATCACCTTAAGGTCGGCGCCGACGGCTGCGGCAAGATCCGTTTTGTTGATTATCAGCAAATCGGATTGAGTGATTCCAGGGCCGCCTTTGCGGGGGATTTTGTCGCCGCCAGCAACGTCGATTACATAAAGGGTGTAGTCGGCAAGCTCCCGGCTGAAGTGCGCCGCCAAATTATCTCCGCCCGATTCGATGAGTAAAATGTCGGGGTGAAATTGGCGATGCAGTTCTTCCAGTGCCAAAAGGTTGGCGGAAATGTCTTCGCGAATTGCCGCATGAGGGCAACCGCCTGTTTCGACCGCGCGAATTCGCTCGGCTGGAAGGGCGTTATGTCGAATCAAGAATTCACCGTCCTCTTTGGTAAAAATATCATTGGTGACGGCGGCAATTTCCAACCGCTCGCCAAGTTTCTGGCACAAAGCGAGCATTAACGCGGTCTTTCCGCTGCCCACGGGACCGCCGACCCCCACGGTAAAAGCACGCGAGGCATAATTGCGCTTCATGGGAGCGGTACGGGTATGGAAATGTCCCGGGGTATCCCAATGTTCGTGAGTGTGATCGTGATCGTGATCGATGCTCATAACTTGTTAAGTTTGAAATAAACGCGAGTACAGCCGGTCGTGACTCCCCTGCCAGATTTCCGAAAGTGGCGCAGTCATGACGGCATCATTAACGCTATGATCCTTGACTGAGTCCAAAATCTCCCGTGAGCGCGCGGAGAAACGATATTGAATCGCCTGGGCCTCCATCGGCCCAACAATTCCAAGCCGAACCGCCGCTGCAACAAGAGATCGCAAGCTTTGGAAGAAAAATACCTGTTCCGCCATCGATCGGCTGAGTGACAGGCTACGCGTAACAGCGCCAAAGACTGGAGCGAAATGGCAAGGGTCGGAATGAGTTTCCAGACCGATTTCCACGGCAAAAATGCGCGTGGCGGAATTCAGAAACGCGCGACCTTGCAGTCGGCTCGCGCGGTTGGCGACGTGATTGGACAAAAATGCGTCACAATGAAGGTTCCACTCCAGGATTTGCGCCGGAGCAGTGTGCCCCGCTCTAACGAATGGGACCGAGCTGGAGGCGATCTGCCACAAATTCGTTTCCAAATAAGAAACCAGATCGGCGGCTTCACAGATTTCACCATGCTGCCAAGCCGCTTCCAATCCGCCAGAATGCGCAAAGCCGCCAGTCGGAAATGCGGAGTCGGCAAGCTGTAACAGGAGCCAATGGTTTGTATCGTCGTCGTGTTTCAAAAGAGGCAATATCGTTGCGCGAGCGGCAACTTTTCCGCTGGAGCGCATGTCAATGGTTCGCCATCAGCTTTGACTTCGTAAGTTTCGGGATCGACTGAAATTTTCGGCATGGCGTCGTTCCATTTCATGTCCTTTTTGCTGAGTTTGCGGCAGCCGCGGACCGCTTCAATCCGCTTGGTCAGGCCGTAGCGCGCCGCGATTCCTTCGTCCGCGCAAACGCGGCTGACAAAGGCGCAGGAAATCGGACCGGGGGCGGTTCCAAAAGCGCCGAACATCGGCCGCATGTAAACCGGCTGCGGCGTGGGAATGGAAGCATTTGGATCGCCCATTTGCGACCACGCGATGATGCCGCCTTTGATGACCATTTCTGGTTTGATGCCGAAGAACGCGGGACGCCAAAGGACAAGGTCGGCGAGTTTGCTCCGTTCGATTGAACCCACGCAGTGGCTGACGCCGTGCGTGATGGCAGGATTTATTGTGTACTTGGCGATGTAACGTTTGATGCGCAAATTGTCGTTGTCACCGCTTTCTCCAGGCAGGCATCCGCGCTGGGCTTTCATTTTGTGGGCGGTTTGCCAGGTGCGGGTAATGACTTCGCCGATGCGGCCCATTGCCTGGGAATCGGAACTCATCATGCTGATGGCGCCAAGGTCGTGGAGGATGTCCTCGGCGGCGATGGTTTCGCCACGGATGCGGCTTTCGGCGAACGCGACGTCTTCCGGGAGGTTGGGGTCCAAATGATGGCAGACCATCAGCATGTCCAGATGTTCGTCAATTGTATTGACAGTAAAGGGGCGTGTGGGATTGGTTGAGCTTGGCAGGACGTTTGGTTCGCCACAAATGCGGATGATGTCCGGGGCGTGGCCGCCACCGGCGCCTTCGGAATGGTACGTGTGGATGGCGCGCCCACCGATAGCTTTGACGGTAGTTTCGAGAAAGCCGGATTCGTTGAGGGTGTCGGTATGAATGGTGACCTGGATGTCGTATTCGTCAGCGATACGCAGGCAGCAATCAATCGCGGCCGGCGTTGTCCCCCAATCCTCGTGCAACTTGAGACCGATTGCTCCGCCGCGGATTTGTTCGGCCAAACCTTCGGGGAGGGCGGTGTTGCCCTTGCCGGTAAAACCGAAATTCAAGGGCAAACCATCGGTCGCCCGCAACATGGCTTGCAAATGGTGCGCCCCGGGCGTGCATGTGGTCGCGCAGGTGCCGGTTGCGGGTCCGGTTCCACCGCCGATCATCGTAGTCAAACCGGCGGCGACTGCTTCGTGCGCTTGTTGCGGGCAGATGAAGTGAATATGGGTGTCCAACCCGCCGGCGGTGAGGATCAGCCCTTCGCCGGCAATGACTTCAGTCGTCACGCCAATGACCATTTCTTTCGTGACGCCGGCCATGACATCGGGATTCCCGGCTTTGCCGATGCCAGCGATCGCGCCGGCCTTGATGCCGACGTCCGCCTTGTAAATTCCCGTGTAATCGACAACCAGTGCGTTGGTGATGACGCAATCCAGAGCATCAGCCTGTCCGACGCCGGCGGCCTGACCCTGGCCTTCGCGAATCGTTTTGCCGCCGCCGAATTTGCATTCGTCGCCATAGACGGTGAAATCGCGCTCGACCTGAAGAAACAACGAAGTGTCACCCAGACGGACCTTGTCTCCGGTGGTGGGACCGAACATATCGGCGTAGTGCCGCCGCCGCATTTTATAGCTCACTGGAAACCCTTCTCTTTGGCTCGCTTCACTGCGAGTTCCCGGCCTGCATCTGTAACTGGCCCGTCGGCGATATTATTGCCGCCGCGAATGACGCGATTTCCGGCGATGTCCACAAGACGGACCGTTTTGGTTTCACCCGGTTCAAATCGGACGGCGGTACCGGCTGGAATGTCGAGGCGCCGCCCATAGGATTGTGCATGGTCGAACTTTAACGAGGCGTTGACCTCAATGAAGTGATAATGGCTGCCGACTTGAATCGGGCGGTCGCCCATGTTCGTTACAGAGACCGAAACTGTGGCGCGACCGGTGTTGAGTTCCAAGTCGCCTTCGGGAACGACGCTGGCGCCGGGTTCGAAATCGGGCTCATTTGCGTCGGCTTTGAAGCGGGCCTGTTCCGGAACCGGAAGAAAACTTCCATACAACGCCAGTTGGAGGTCGCCGTCCTCGCTGGCGATAGGATGATGGACCGTGACGAGTTTGGTGCCGTCGGGAAAGGTTCCTTCGACCTGGACTTCAGTGACCATCGACGGCACCCCTGACATGACTTGATTGCGGCCAAGAAACTTGCGGCCGAGATTCATCAACTCCGCGACGCTTCGGCCGTCGCGAATGAATTCGAGCAGTTGAGTGGCGATCAACGCGACGGCTTCCGGATGATTTAAACGCAGACCGCGCGCGAGCCGTTTCTGAGCCAGGACGCCGGCCTGATGCAGGGTCAATTTATCAATTTCACGCGGTGAAAGGTGCATGTTCTAATTATTGTGAAGTTTCCGAACCCACGGATCATCGCACAAAAGACCGGATACGAATGCAAGGGAGTGATAGATGTAACGGGCAACTTCCTCGTGTTGTTCGCCCGCGACGCGCAGCACGGTTCCGTGGCGCACCGGGCTGGCGGAGAAAATCAAACTGGAACGTTTCTCAACCGGTTGAGACTCGACGCTTGCCAGCAACGACCGAGCTTCTGTCCGCAAACGGGCGCCCATGATCAAGACCATTGCCACACAATTAAAGCGGCCAAGACGGTGCGCGCCGCCGATTGGCCCATGCTGGCGGTCGAGCAACATGGAATCCAGAAGGGACCGTTGCCCGTCAATAAAGACTTCGTTTCGGCTTTGCAATTGATTGAAGCTCCAGCGTTCCCCACGGGCCGCGCGTCCCGAACAGAACCAATCCAGCAGAACCAGTCCCGCGCCCGGATGAAGATGAAACTCCTGCGACTGACGATAGCTGGAATCGGCGAAGGATTGGATTGGGTCCGGCGCGAGAACCAACAAGGAGTTCTCCTCGACGCGGGCCGTAAGATCATGGGTGCATGGCCGGTTCGCCGGATTGCGGTAAATTTTAGTTGAAGCCTGGGTTGTGAGGAAACAGCGGGCTTCGGGTCCGATGCGCAACGTCAATTTCGTTTGATCCCCCGCGACAAATCCGCCGCCGAAACTGCTCAGATAGGCCCAGACGCTGGGTCCCCGGGAGCGAGGGGTAAGAATTTTTAGCGGATTGCCGCACCAAGCCTCGGTTATGGCGCTCTGACCGGCGACTACGTTGACCGACAATCCCGCGTTTCCTGTCATACCGTCAAATGCTGTTTGACAATGTCATCGTTGAGATGGCTGATTGGGCCATTGGCGACAATCGCGCCGCGATCCATGATGTAGAAACTCTCGCCGACCGCGAGGCAAAAATCCAGGTATTGCTCGACGAGCAAGATGCTCAGTTTTCCCTCGCCTTTGATTTTGAGCAGCGTTTCGCCAATTTGATCGATGATATTGGGTTGGATGCCCTCGGTTGGCTCGTCCAGGAGAAGCACTTTGGGGCCGGTCAACAGAGCGCGGGCGATGGCCAATTGCTGCTGCTGGCCGCCGCTGAGGACACCGCCCTTTCGCTGCAACATTTCCTTCAGGACCGGGAAGAGTTGAAGAACGCGATCCACCTCGCCGTTGGCCTGCCCGCTATGAACGACAAGGCTGATTTTCAGATTCTCCCACACGGTCAGGTTGGGAAATATATCCCTTCCTTGCGGGACGTACGCAATGCCGGAGCGCGCCCGTTGTTCCGTTTTCATCCGCGTCAACTCGGAGCCGTCCAGCGTGATGGCGCCGGCATCCGCCCGCACAAGCCCCATGATCGATTTCAGGGTGGTGGTTTTGCCGACGCCGTTGCGGCCCATCAGGCAAACAAGGCTGCGGTCGGGCACGGTAAGGTTGACGCCGCGCAAAATGCGGGAACCTTCGTACGAAACAGCCAGTTGGGAAATTTCGAGCATTAGTGGTCCGCCTTTTTCTTTCGGCCGAGATAAACCTCGATGACCCGCTCGTTGTTTTGGACTTCGTCAACCGGTCCTTCGCACAGCACGGTTCCCTGGTGCAGGACAGTGACTTTCCGCGCGATCTGGCGGACGAAAGTCATGTCATGCTCGATGACCACGATGCTGTGTTTGCCTTCAAGACGAAGGAGAAGCTCGCCTGTTTTATGCGTTTCTTCATCGGTCATTCCAGCGGCCGGCTCGTCCACCAGGAGCAATTTGGGGTCCTGGGCGATCAGCATGCCAATTTCAAGCCATTGTTTCTGGCCGTGACTGAGCATGCCCGCCTTGGACTGGGCGCGTTCGGCCAGTCCGACCGTCGTCAAAACTTCCTCAATACGATCCCTCTGCTCGGAGGTTGTGCGGTGGAACAAGGAGGAAAAGACGCCGCGAGGCCCTTTGAGAGAGAGTAGCACATTCTGAAATACCGTATGTTCGGTGTAAACCGAGGGGGTTTGGAATTTGCGGCCAATGCCCAGGCGGTTGATTTGATATTCATTGAGCCGGGTCAGATCTGTATCCCAGCCATATTCGATTTTCCCGCTATCCGGCTTGGCGCGTCCAGTGATGAGATCGAGCATGGTGCTCTTGCCCGCGCCGTTGGGTCCGATGATGACACGAAGTTCGCCCTCGTCCATGTACAGGGTCAGATTGGAAATCGCTTTGAAACCATCGAACGTCTTATTGACGTCCTCAAGCATCAAGATGAATTTCTTAGGCTTTACGTCCATCTGCGATCTCCGGTTTCGGCTCCATGGCCTCCGGCGCGAGGGATTTCGGTTTTTTCCAACGCGACCACACGCCTCGAAGTTGCTCGGGCAGGCCGACAATCCCTTTCGGCATAAATACGGTCACGACAATAAATAACGCTCCGAGGAACAGCAGCCACATATCGGGAAAGGCGCGAGTGGTCCAGCTCTTCAAAGCGTTGACACCGATCGCTCCCAGCACGGGACCGACCAGCGTGCCGCGTCCACCTACGGCCACCCAGACGACGGCTTCAAGCGATTTATCCGGCGCCATCTCGCTCGGGTTGATAATGCCCACCTGTGGAACGTAAAGAAGGCCGCCGAGGGCCGCGATCAACGCGCAAATCACGAACACGAACAATTTGTAGTAACCGGCGGCATACCCGCTGAAAAGAACACGATTTTCGCTGTTTTTAATGGCTTGCTGGACGAGCCCGAACTTGGTTCTGCTTAACCATCGGCAGCCGAGATAGACTGCAAGAAGCATCGTCGCCGTAATCATGTAGAGATCCCGTTGCGTGGCTGGGACGCGCAAGTCGTGGCCGAGGAGGAATTTAAAATCAGTGAACCCGTTGTTGCCGCCCATGAGCAGGCTGTTGCGGAAGAAGAGCAGGCAGGCGGCGTAGGTCAAAGCCTGGGTTAGAATGGAGAAATAGACGCCGCGGATACGGGAGCGAAATGCCAGGAAGCCAAAAACCGCGGCCAGTGCGCCAGGAAGCGCAAATGCCATTATCAAGGCGAAGATAAAACTGGAGAAAGGCTTCCAGAATTCGGGCAGCCGGCTCCAGCCTAGAAAGACCAGAAAGTCCGGAATCGCCTGGTGATATTGGCCAAGGTTGCCAATCATCCGCATCAAGTGCATTCCCATCATGTAGCCTCCCAGACTGAAAAAAAGAGCCTGGCCGAGGCTCAACAAACCCGTGTAGCCCCATAGCAAATCCGTCCCCACCGCCAATATGGCGTAGCAGAGGTATTTTCCGTAGAGATTGATCCGAAAGTCGCTGACGTGAAGAAAACTGTTGACTGGTGTGAAGGCATTCAAGCCCGGCAGCAAAACCAGAAGTATGAACGCCGCAATCATGACCCAGCGAGTTTCTGATTTTATGCGGGATTGCTGCATGAAATTAGTCCAGGCTGCGGCTGCGAGTAGTGAAAAGGCCGCCCGGTTTCCATTGCAGGAACATGATAATCGCAACCAGCACAATGATCTTGCCGGTCACGGGCGAGCCGGTGGTTTGTTGAAGCACCTGGTCCGCAGTGCCAATGCCGAAGGCTGAATAAACCGTGCCGACAATGCTGCCAACCCCGCCCAGGACCACGGTCATGAAACTATCCACGATGTAACTTTGCCCGAGGCTGGGACCCACGTTGCCGATTTGCGAAAGGAAGGCGCCGGCCAATCCCGCGAGGCCCGATCCAAAGGCGAAGGTCAGCATATCCACCCGTGCCGTTCGAACGCCGAGGGACGCGGCCATCGAGCGATTCTGCATGACCGCACGAATCAACAGGCCCAACGGCGTCTTTGTCAACAAAAGCCAGGTTCCCAGCACGATCAAGAGCGCAAAACAAACGACAAAGACGCGATTGTAACCAAAGATTATATCGCTGAGAGAAAAATGGCCGAGCAACCACGAGGGCGAATTTACCTGGACATTATTGGCGCCAAAAACCATGCGAAAACACTGCTGCATGAAAAGCGATACTCCCCACGTTGCCAGCAGAGATTCCAGCGGGCGGCGATACAGAAAGCGAATGACCGTGCGTTCAATGAGCAGCCCCGCCAGCGCCGCCGTCAAAAACGAGAGCGGCAGCGCAAACAGAAAATAGCTTTCGTAAAGCGCGCCGGATGTATTCAACCCCGGCAGGTGCATCCCAATAGTGAACGCTCTGCTGCCGAAGGAGAAGGGGAGCGTAATTGAAAACCCGAATCCCGGGCCGAAAAGATTTTGCACCACGTAGCAAGTGTAAGCGCCGATGGCGATCATCTCCCCGTGCGCCATGTTGATGATTCCCATCAGGCCGAAAGTGATCGCCAACCCGAGCGCGACCACCAGCAGGATCGACCCGAGGCTGATGCCGTGAAAAATGGTGCCGAAGAAATTGACGAAGGTGATGTGGTCTCCAATCAGTTTGATGGCTCGATTGACGGCCTTGAGAACGACGGGCGACAAGTTGGGATGGTCCGCCAGCCGCTTCAGATTGTCCAGTGATCCTATGGCTTTCAATTGGGCGAGTTGATCGATGGCGTCCAACTGCTCTTGCTGGTCGGCCGAGCCGAGTTGAATCAATGCGACCGCCTCTTTGATGGCCTTGCGAACAACGGGGCTGGGTTCCTTGGCCAGGCGCGCCTGAAGGATTGACGCGTACTTCATCTTCTGCGAATTGCCGAGCTTTAAGGCCGCGGATTCGCGGGCATCCGGGTCCGGCGAAGAAAGTGCCAGGTTATCGAGGGTTTGCTGGATTGTGCTTCGCAGGCGCATGTCGGCCTCCGCGCTATTGAGATCGTTGGCTCCGAACCGCAGTTCGACACCTTTGGCATCCTTGACGGGCTGGCCGTCAATAATTTTGATGGCACGCGCGCGTCCATCCGCGTCCATTTGATCTTCAAGGAGAACCGGGACTTTAGTGCCATCCGGATTGGGCCAGATAAAAACGCTGTCGCGCGTCCATGCGTTCAGCACATCGCTCACCACCTTGGCGCCTGAGTCCCCCAGTTGCGCCAGGAGTTTTTGCTGTTGTGGGCCTTCCGAGAGGATGGCCTGAACGAGAGTCTGGCGAATTGCGCTGTCTGAATTCTCCGCCACCGGAGCGCCAGCAACGGCGAATGATCCGGCCATTGCCAAAAAAAGCCAAATAAACAAACGGTTCATTGAACAAGAGGGGCGGAGCGCAATGCTCCACCCCCGGCTGATCTGCTGTCCATCAACTTTAATGAGACGCAGCGCTTCCTATTTGCTCGCTGCCGCGAGCTTTTCATCAAGGCCTTTGAGGAGGAACGGCTCGCCGGGCACTTGATCATAAGACTTCATAATTTTGAATTGGCCGTTGGCACGTGTCTCGCCAATGTAAACGTTCTTGGTCGCGTGATGATTTTTCTGCATCGTTATCAGCCCGCCGGGACCTTCAAAGCTGATGTCACCGGATTCCAGCACGTCGCGGACCTTATCCACGTCAAAAGTTCCCGCCTTCTCAGCGGCCGCCTTCCACAGATAAGCTCCATCGTAGGAGAGCACCATCGGGCTGTCAACCGGACGATTTTCTTTGACCACCCCCGGGTGGTTTTCTGTGGCAAGCCATGACTTCCAATTGCTGAGGAATTTCTTGTTTTCCGGAGTTTTCAGGGACATGAAATACGTCCAGCAACCCAGTTCGCCCACCAGGTCTTTTGTGGGCAGCGCGCGCAGCTCGTCTTCCGCAAGGCTGAAAGAAACCACCGGGCAATCACTGGGAGTCAAACCAGCGGCGGCGACTTCTTTGAAGAAGGGAACGTTGGAATCACCGTTGATCGTATTGATCACACAGGCGTCGCCGCTGGCGGCGAATTGTTTAATCTCAGCCACGATCTGCTGATAATCCGTGTGACCGAACGGCGTATATTTCCCTGCCGAGATCACTTTGCCGGAGTCGTCCTTGCGCAAACCACCACCGATATCGTCAAGGGAAATACCGTGCAAAAGCAGGTACTTGTAGAGAATCAGGTTGGTGGTTTGCGGGTAAACGTAATCGGTGCCAATCAGGTAATATTTCTTCTTTCCCTCTGCCAGCAGATAATCCACCGCGGGCGTGGCCTGCTGGTTCACAGCTTCGGCGGTATAGAAGATGTTTTTGGACAACTCCTCGCCTTCGTATTGCACCGGATAGAAAAGCATCCCATTGTCCTTCTCGAAGACAGGAAGCACCGACTTGCGGCTCACGGAAGTCCAGCAGCCGAATACGACGGCGCAGTGGTCTTCCTCGAGCAACTGCTTGGCCTTCTCGGCGAACAACGGCCAATTGGACGCGCCATCGACGATGACAGGCTCAATCATGTAGGATTTATCCCCGATCTTGATCCCGCCGGCGGCATTAATCTCGTCGAATGCAAACAACAACATGTCGCGCAGCGAGGTTTCGCTGATCGCCATGGTGCCGCTGAGCGAGTGGAGTATGCCAACTTTCACCGTGTCGGCCGCCATGGCGTTGAACGCCAGGATGGATGCCGCACAGGCACTGAGGAGTTTTAGGAAGTGTGATTTCATATACTGCGATTTTTAACTTTGATTCTGATTTCTTTGTTTCTTGAGACTTCGACTGGGTTGGTCAAAACAGATACGAGGCCCCCATTCCGACAATGACCTGATCTTTCTTTCCCGGCGCGAACGCACTGTCATAGCTGGAGTGATTCCATCGGATTTCCGGCTGGATTTTGAGCGAGGCAACGGGCTTGTAATCCAGGGTCAGAGTCACGCTGGACAAATCCTGACCGGCCCCCGTGGAGTAGATTGCACTGGAAAAGCCAGGCGCGCCGTATTCAACCGATGAAGGCGAGGGCGAGTTCCAAAACGTGCCGAAGCCCGTTGGGTCGTCGATCCAATCCCCGCGCAACGCAACGGTGATCTTGGGAGTCAGATCCGCCGTCAGCCAGGCGCCAACGGACCAAAAGTCCCCCTCATTGGCCCCGGTCGGAAATCCGGCCTCCGCGGGGTTAAATCCGGAGAAACGGAAGTAATCAAACTCTGTGGCAAACGTGAGGTTGTATTTCTGGGTAAGCACGCGAGATCCGATGAACGAGCCGCCCTCGAGGTACCAGGGCGGAGCAAAGTCCTGCTTGCCGGCGAAACCCAAAAATGCCAGCGACGTTACCTTGTCGGGATTAACATAAAATCCCCCCATGAACGTCTTCGAGCCGCTGTCAGTTTCCCCGGTATAAAGTCCGTTTTGCAGGCGAAGCTTGAGACCAAACATTTGGTTGAAATCGTAACTGAGCTGAACACCCTCCGCGGGGCCGTTGCCCGTGTACCACCATTGGTAGCCCTGGGAGAAGTTCGCGTTTGCCGCGCCGCCGTCGCCCGATTCATAATTCAGCAGCGAAATGAGTTCGCCGGCCTTGAAATCCAGCCCGGTCCCAATTGGCGCGTTCAATTCGACGTAGGCCTCGCGGATTGCCTGATAACCGGTAGTTCCGCTCGATGAGTTATCGACCTTTGCGTCCTGGCCGTACATCAGGGACAACCTGTAAGCGGCATCCCATTTGTCCTTGTCCACATTGGGACTCGCCAACGTCAGTTTGACCTTGTTCAGGGTGAACTGATTCAAAGCCGTATTCCAAAGATACCCCACGGGATGGACGTCCTTTGTGCTGGCCACGTCATAAAAATAAGAAGAAGTGACAAACCCGCTGAGAGTGATGGACGAAAGCGCCGCGACCGGCGGGTCTTTGACTTCGGTGCTGGGAGTCAGTCCCTCTTTTTTAAGCTGGTCTTCCAGTTTATCCAGCCTTTGGCGCAATTCCTGGTTTTCCTTTTCCAGTTTATCGGGAGTTGAGTCTTGAGCGCGGGCCAGAAAACCGGATCCCGCAAGAGTCGAGAGCAACACTCCGACAGTTTTAATATGGTTGTATTTCCTGATGCGTAGTTGATTCATGTTCAAGGTTCAATTTGTGCCACTTCAGTCGCGCCTGACAGCGATTTGGCCAGAGTTGGCGCATTGACTGCTATACAAAAATCGCGGCTCGACGAAGACGGCCTTAAAAAGCCAATAGCTATGTCAATGCCAACAAACAATTTTTGGCGGCCGAAGATATATGAAAGGTTTTCAACGAAGACATGAATCAGATTCCTCAGACGGTAAATCCCCTCGATTCACGGCAGCTAAATGCGTTCATTAATATCGCCAGAACCGGCAGTTTTGCCGAAACGGCGAAGCGACTCTGCCTCACACAATCAGCGATCAGTCACTCAATGCATGCACTCGAATCAGAAATCGGCTGTCGATTATTGGCCAGAATGGGCAAAACCATTACCCTAACGGAAGCCGGAGAAGCACTTCTGCATCACGCTCAGGTTGGTTTCCAGGAACTTGCGGCCGCGCGGGAAAAGATCGAAAAACTAAAGAGCTGGGGAAGTCGTCGTCTCAGAGTCGGGGCCAGCCCCCTGGTCAACCGGCGGATACTTCCCGGTGTCCTGATGAAACTTCGATGCCAGCACCCTCGATTGATTGTCACGGTGAAAACCGTCCACCCATTAAGCCAGACAGACCAGCTTCAGAACGATGAACTGGACTTCGTTTTCAGCGAAGACCAACCGCCCCACGCCGAAGTCGAATTCACGTCGCTCTTTGAAAGCCCGCTGGAGGTCGTTGTCCCGCCCGCACACCGGTGGCTTCGTCAAAATCAAATACCACGCGGCGAACTATTCTCCGAGCCTTGCGTCCTGCCCGAGCGATACTCCCCGACCCGCAAATTAATCGACGCCTATTTTTCGAGAGAAAAGAAATCGTTCAACAGCGTGATGGAAGTTGAAAACCTTGAAACCATCCGAGAAATGGTCAAAGCCGGCATCGGCATCAGCATACTTCCCGCGTGGGTTTTCCAGGACGACCAGCGTCTTGGCACCCTTCACGCCTTTGCATTGGGACGTCGGAAATTGAGTCTCGCATGGGGTCTGCATCGTTCCCGCAACAAGCCCGCCGATTTAATCCAGAGCGACTTTCGCATTCTCTGCGT
>DATAXU010000002.1:0-19652 GCA_036272955.1 Verrucomicrobiia bacterium | reverse complement strand
GACCCGTTCATAGGGCAAAAGGCCGGCGATTTCCCGGTCCTCCAGTTTGATGGAGCCTGACGCCGATGGCAGAATGCCAATGAGGGACTTGAACAAGGTGGTTTTGCCCATGCCGTTGCGGCCCATGATGGCCAGGATTTCTTCCTTCTCGACCCTAAAGCTCAAGTCATGTATGACACGACTCTGGCCGTAAGCGACATTTAAATTATCAATGACTAGCATGATTTTTAATGGCCAAGATAAACATCTATGACTTTGGGGTTGTTACGAATTTCCTCCATGGTGCCCTCGGCCAACAACTTGCCCAAGTGCAGCACAGTAACTTTGTGAGCGATCCGGGAGACGAACTCCATGTCGTGCTCAATGACAAGGATGCAACGATCCTTGCAGATACGTTTGATAAGCTCGGCCGTCTGCTCACGCTCCAGCGTGCTCATGCCAGCCACAGGTTCATCCAGCATGATTAATTCCGGTTCCTGCATCAGCAACATGCCGATCTCCAGCCACTGCTTCTGGCCGTGGCTGAGAAATGCGCCCTCCAAATCCAAAAATTCCTTAAGCGAAATTTCCTCGGCGATCTGATGGACGCGCTCCACGATTTCCGGAGTGCGCCGAAACATCAGGCAGCCCAAAACGCTGTGGCCTTTGGGATAGGAGATTTCGAGGTTTTCGAAAACAGTCAGGTTTTCGTAGATTGAAGGTGTCTGGAATTTTCGCCCTACACCGGCGCGGACGATTGCGTACTCGGTCTTGCCGACCAGCTCTTGATTTCGGAACTTGATGCTTCCATCGGTAGGACGCGTCTTTCCGCATATCATGTCGAGCAAGGTTGTCTTGCCCGCGCCGTTTGGCCCTATGATGACGCGCAACTCACCGCGGTCCACATACAGGTTGAGCGAATCGACGGCCTTGAATCCGTCAAAGGACACAGTCAGGTCTTCTATCGACAAAAGGAAATCCGTGCTGCTGCTCACGGGTTTTGCCCTTTTGTTGAGACCTCGGCAAACTCCGCCGCCGGTTGCTTAACTGATCTGTCCCTCGCGGCCGGCATGAGGAAAGGCCACGCCTTCTTGCACCACCAGTCCCATCCCCCGGCCAGGCCATTTGGAAACAACATGACTACTCCTATAAACAGGCCGCCCATGCAAAAAAGCCAGGCTTGGGGGAAAGCATCGGAAAGCAAGCTTTTTCCGGCGTTGACCAGGAGGGCGCCATAGATAACGCCAAAGAACGAGGCTCGTCCGCCTATGGCGACGAAAATCACCATCTCGATCGACGGAACAATGCCCACCAGAGAGGGCGCGATGAAGCCCACTTGCAAAACGAAAAGCGCTCCACCAATTCCGCTTAAAACGGCAGCCACACAAAAAATGAATATTTTGAACATCGAGACATCGTAGCCCGAAAAGCGCAAGCGGTCCTCGCGCTCACGCATGGCAGCCAACATTTTGCCCATCTTGCCAGACAGAAGCCATTGCAGGAGCGCGACTGATAATAGCAATAGCAAACAGGTGGCAAAATAAAGTATGTATTGCGCATGGCGCGTGCGAATATCCCAACCCCACATCGTCTTTAAATCAGTAATGCCATTGCGGCCTCCGGTGTAACCCTGGTTGCCGTCAATCCCGAGCGAGAAGATCAGAGCCAAGGCCTGAGTAATGATGGCGAAATAGACGCCGCCGACTCGCCGCTTGAACATAGCCAACCCGACGATGAAGGCCACAAGAGTTGGCAGCGCCACAACAGCGAAAAGGCTGAAAGGAAGGCTCTTAAAAGGAACCCATAAGGCGGGTAGATGTTTCAGTTGGTTCCAGTCCATAAAATCGGGAATACCCGGAGTGGATTGTATTTTCGTGCTAATTGGGTCGGAAGCTTCGAGCTTGAGGAACATCGCCATGCAATAGCCGCCCAAGCCGAAGAAAAGCCCCTGACCGAGGCTTAGGATGCCGGCTCTGCCCCATAGCAGGGCCAGCCCGAGCGCTGTGAAGGCGAAACAGAGGTATTTGCCCACCAGATTGACCCAAAATGGATTCAGGGCGCAAGGAATGCAAATTAGCAGCACTATAGCCATTACCAACAGACCGCGCACGCCAGTTTTGCCTCCAAGAATGCGATTATAGAGAATATTCATAGGTGAACACGACCGAACTATTTAGCTTCTTATTTTGCTGGCAAACAGGCCCTTGGGCCGAATCATAAGGATGACGACAACCACCAGCAGAATCATTACCTTGCCCATCGTCCCTTCCATGAAAAACTGCGCAATCGACTGGCCTTGAGCGATGCCGAAGGCCGATACAATCGTTCCCACCAAGCGGGTCATCCCGCCGAAAACCACCACCAAAAAGGAATCCACGATGTAGCGCGAACCGCTATCAGGGCCGGTGGAGCCAATGGTCGTAAAGGCCGCGCCGGCGACTCCGGCGATGCCGCAGCCGAGGCTAAACGTAAAGCGATCCACTAATTTTGTGTTGATCCCAGCCGCGCCACTCATCACGCGGTTCTCGACCGTTGCCCGCATGTTCAAGCCTATGCGGGAATGGTATAAAAAGAACCATATGCCCAGCGTTAGCACCAGAGTGAGGCCCATGACGAACACGCCGTTAATGGGAAGTTGAATGGTACTGGTGACATTGAAGGCTCCCATCAGCCAATTCGGAAGAACGGGGGTGACCTCGCGCGCTCCGAAGATAGAGCGGAAACTTTGTTGGAGGATCAGACTCAATCCCCACGTGGCTAACAAGGAGTCCAGCGGGCGCTTGTACAGAAAGCGAATCAATGACCACTCCACCAGCAATCCGAAAAACGAGCAAACGCAAAATGCCAGGACGATAGCCACAAGGAAATAATATGGCGTCAGACTTGGACAGTGACGTTGCACGATCGTCGAGCACAGATAGACTGTGTAAGCTCCCATCGCCATGAACTCTCCATGCGCCAGATTGACTACTCCCATCTGGCCAAATATGATGGTCAATCCGAGCGCCATCAGGAGGAGCACGCTAAACAGGCTCAAGCCGGAGAACGACTGCATCACGAAGATGGACCACAGATCGGATAATGAGTAACCAAATATCATAGGCGTTGAATTTGAGTTTCAGCGTTATCTGTTTTTGTGCCCACAGGCCGTTTTCGACTCATTGATAGCCTTTGGGGAACGGATTTGGCTCAATCAGGCCGGATTCATAAATTACTTTCACCTGGCCGTCATCCTGCCATTCGCCGATGCGCAACTTGCTCCACAAATGATGGTTCACGTCGTGGATGCGGACATAACCCTCGGGCGCGTTGGTGAATTCGATGCCGCCTGAAGCCGCCACCACCTTGTCCACATCAAAACTGTGGGCTTTTTCAGCCGCCATCTTCCAGAGCCACGGTCCCTCGTATGCAGCCTGCGTTACGTCGCCTATGACAGAGTTGGGGCCGTACTTTTGTTTAAACGCCGCGACGAATGCCTTGTTGTTGGGATTGTCCAGGCTCTGAAAATATTTCATAGCCGAAAAGAAGCCCGTCAGGTTTTCGCCGCCGATGCCCAAGGCTTCGTCCTCGGTGACCGAGATGGTCAGCAAGGTCCAATTGGCGCTGGTTATGCCGGCGGCATGAAGCTGCTTATAGAAGGCAACATTGCTGCCGCCCACAACAATCGCATAAATCGCGTCGGGCTTTTTCAATTTGATCTTGTTGATCAACGAACCGAAATCAGTGGTGCCCAGCGGATAATACTCCTCGCCTACGACCCTGCCATGAATATCATTTTCAATGACTTTCCGGGCGATTTTGTTGGAGGTGCGCGGCCAAATATAATCGGAGCCAATCAGATAGAACGTCTTGCAGTGCTTGGTGTCAGAAAGCCACTTGAGACCGGCGATGATTTGTTGGGTCGCTTCCTGCCCTGTGTAGAAGACATCGTGCGACTGCTCCAAACCTTCATAGAACGTGGGATAATAGAGCAGACCGTCGTCCCGCTCGAAAATCGGCAGCACGGCCTTGCGCGAGGCCGACGTCCAGCACCCAAAGACGGCGGCGACGTGATCCTCCTCGAGAAGCTCTTTGGACTTTTCGGCGAAGGTCGGCCAATCGCTGGCGCCGTCTTCAACGATGACTTTGATCTGCCGTCCCAGAATGCCGCCTTCGGCGTTGATTTGGTCGATCGCCAGACGCTCCGATTCGATGGAACCGGCCTCGCTGATGGCCATGGTGCCGGTGGCCGAGTGCAATTGTCCAACCGTGACGGTGTCATCCGTCACAGCCAGACCGGTGGTATCGATCTGGCCAGTGGGAAAATCCGCAGCCCGCAGGCCAGAGGCGAAAAAGCCAGCCAGGGTGAGGGCGGCGGTGAGTTTGGACAATTTTGAGTGCAGCTTGTCGTTTAATTGGCAGGAATGTTTCATAGTCGTACTAGTCGCAGTGTAGGAGTCGGGATTTATATGTGATATGTGGTATGGGGTTTATACGGAGAGTGTTGTGGCCGGATCGAACAGTTTGGGATTCAGGAAGGCCGGCCGGGCCTCGCTGAAAATCATGGGCGACGGGCAGGTGACTGGCATGTTTTGCGACGCCAGAGCGAGCAGAGTTTCAGTTTTTCGCTCGTCGTGCTTTATTATCGAGGCGCCGTTTGGAACAAAAGGGGCTGGGGGCGCGGCGGAGAATTTCTTTTTTTCCGAAGACCGGACGAAAGCAGCCGCCTTCTCGAAAATGTCATCCCGAAAGACCTTGCCAATGATTTCCGGGCGCAAGACAGGGCTTAACTCGCTGGCGGAGAGGGTGCGCACCAGATCCAGGACCCATTTGCCGCGGGCGTGGGTGGGACGGCCGACTTTAAACCCGTCGTAAATAATGAACTGGTTCGCGTCACGTCGTCCGTGGCCGCAATCAAATGGACCCACCAGTGCGTTGGCCAGCAGGCGTTGGTCCACGTCAAAATAGCGGGGCTGCGCCAGCATCCGCACCAATTCGGGGCGGTTGCCGGGAACGTCGCAATACTGGCTGGCCTCAATCATCGCCGCGAGCATCCGGATGTGTTCCTCCTCCCGGTTTTCAGCGAAATCCTGCAGCACTAAAAGCACCTTCTCCGGATGCCAGGGTTCGATTTCACTTGTCGCGACCGCCACCCAGCCGTTGCCGCTGAGACTCGCCGCCGAGTTCCACGGCTCGGCCACGCAGTAGCCATCCAGATGGCCGCCCTGATACGTTTCATAAACAAGGGCGGAAGGGATCACGATCACGCGGACGTCCAGATCGGGATCAATGCCGCCCGACCGCAGCCACTGGCGCAGATTGTAATTTTGCGAGGAAAGACCCAAAACAACCGCAAACACGAAGACTCGCGAGCCTTTGTGCTGGCGAATGACCCGGCCTAACGAGGCGGCGTCGCGCACGCCCAGGTCCCACAGTTCATTGGAGAGGGTAATGGCGCTGCCGTGCGCGCCCAAAAGCATCCCGGTCAGACAGGAACGGCGCACCACTCCTATCCCGCAATAAATGGAGAAGAGCATGCTGGCGTGGGCGGCGGCGGCGTCCAGCTCCTCATGCGACAGTTTCTCCCGAATCGTGGCCCAGCCCACTTCGCGCGAAAGCCGCACCGTCAGCCCGTATTTTTCAAACAGGCCCAGCTCCTGCGCCGCAATGACAATGGCGCAGTCTATAGTCGCGACAAATCCGAGCTCGATGTGATTTCGTAATTTGCCATTCCGGGATTTGGACTTGGCGAACCGCATGGAATTGTCTCAAAAGCAAAAGGCGTACCATGGCGCGTGGCATAAAGCGCGGCGCGATATTTGAGCCGGACTTGAAGCAACTTTAAGCATTACTCAAAATGGAGCTTGCCCATTTTCGGACGGCGGGATAAACTCGGCCGCATCCTGAGGACCTGATTTTACAGTCAACACCAAACATGAAAACGACCATCGATAGCCAGCACCTCCGGGTTTACGCGGCCCTGGCCCGGACGGCCAATCTGAGCCGCGCCGCCGAGGAATTGCAAATGACCCCGTCGGGCGTCAGCCATTGCCTCAAGGCGCTGGAGGCGGACCTGGGCTGCCGGTTGTTTGACCGCGATTCTCGGAAGTTCGCTCTGTCGCAGGCGGGCCGCGAGTTCCTGTCCGGGGCGGAACGAATCCTTGGCCAGATGAAGTCGATGCGCAGCAAGATCAGCAGCGGGAATAACTGGCGCCAGGGCCAGTTGCTGATCGGGGCCAACAGCACCGCCTGCCAGTTTCTGCTGCCGCCCGTCCTGCGCGAATTCCGCGAGAGTTTTCCCGGATTCACCATAAAAATCGAGCAATGCTCCTCCCGTCAGGCTGTGGCCCTGCTGTTGGACGAACGCCTCGACCTGGCCCTGCTCACCGAAGGCTCCGAACCCGCCTCTGCCATCGCGTTCAATCTGGTAGCGGAGGATGATTTGCACTTCATCGTCAACCCGCTGCACCGCTGGGCCGTCAAGCGCAAGGCCCAGCCGGAGGACATTCCCGGCGGCAAGCTCATTCTGCCCGAACGGAGCGGCAACACCTACGCCATCATTGAATCCTACTTCCGCCACGCCGGGGTTAAAATCCAGCCCTTCATCGAAATCGCCAACGAACAAGCGATCAAGGAGTTCATCCGGCTGGACATGGGCGTGGGCATTCTCCCCAAGTGGCTGGTGGCCGATGAACTCAGGGAGGGATTGCTCGTCAGCCTGCCGCTCGGGCGGCGGCGTTTGAAGCGGCGCTGGGGGATTCTCCACTCGAAGAAACGCGCGATGAGCCTGGCCGACAACCTCTTCATCAACATTAGCCGCTGCGTCTTTCGGTCATTGATTCAATCCGCGGAGGCCTGAATTCTTGTCTGCCATCCCGAAAGCCACGGCGATTGCCAGGCAACAATAACGGAATTCGACCCGTTGCGTTTCAATTCCAAGAGATACTCTCAACCATCAAAGCCTCCGCGCGGGAATCATATTGGCTCCTTTTGCACAGAATCATGTCGTTATTTAGCCATTCAGCCCGTGCGGGTTAAATCCATGCTGACGCAAAGCTGTTTCTCCACGCAGAATTTTTCCGTGAGACCCGAACACCGCGCAAGATTTGAAATCAGCCACAAGGGCGATTTGCGAGGGAAAACCGGGTTTCCGCCTGGGTTTACGAGGGTGGTGGTAGGTGATGGATTCGAACCATCGAAGGCGTAAGCCAGCAGATTTACAGTCTGCCCCCGTTGGCCACTTGGGTAACCTACCGCGTCTCCAGCCAGCCGTCCCGGACGGAGAAACGCAGATTTAGCCAAAACTTTCTCCGACGCTCAAGTTTAAACTTTGATGTTTTGTCCGCTCGCTTTAAATTACTTCGATGTTCGATTCGCTAAGCCAAAAATTGCAAAATGCCTTCCGCAATCTTCGCGGCCTTGGGAAAATCTCCGAAGACAACGTGGCCGATGCCATGCGCGATGTCCGCATGGCGCTGCTGGAGGCGGATGTCAATTTCAACGTGGCCAGGGATTTCATCGAGCAGGTCAAGTCTAAAGCCCTCGGCCAGGAGGTCATCCAGAGCATCCATCCGGGCCAGCAAATCATCAAAGTGATTCATGACGAACTGGTCAAGCTTCTCGGCTCAACGAATGCCGGTCTCGCCCTGAGTGGCAATCCCAGTTGCATTATGATGGTGGGTTTGCACGGGTCGGGTAAAACGACGTCGAGCGGCAAACTCGCGCGTCTGCTCCACAAGCAGGCCCGCACTCCGCTGCTGGTTGCGGCGGACGTTTATCGGCCGGCGGCGATGGACCAATTGGAAACCCTCGGCAAACAGTTGGATTTGCCGGTGTTCGTGAAAAAGGGGGAGACGGATGTATTGAAAATCGCCCGCGAAGCCCTCGATTTCGCCGAACAAAATAATCGCAACACGCTGATCTTCGACACCGCGGGGCGTTTGCAAATCGATGAACCGCTGGTGCGCGAACTGGCACAGCTACGCGACTTGACACATCCCCAGGAAATTCTCCTGGTCCTCGACGCCGCGACGGGCCAGGAGGCCGTCAACGTCGCCACGCACTTCGATCAGGCGCTGCAAATCACGGGGGCGATTCTGACGAAGCTCGATGGCGACGCGCGGGGCGGAGCAGCGCTAAGTTTGAAATCGGTGACGGGCAAGCCGATCAAATTCGCGGGTGTCGGCGAAAAATTGGAGGACTTTGAGCCATTTCATCCTGAGCGCATGGCCTCGCGCATCCTGGGCATGGGGGATGTTGTCAGCCTTGTCGAAAAGGCGGCCGAGGCGGTGGATGTCGATGAGGCAAAGCGCATGGAAGAAAAAATGCGCAAGGGGCAATTCACGCTAGGGGATTTTCTGGATCAATTGCGCCAGATGAAAAAACTCGGCTCGCTGGAGAGCGTTGTGGGGATGCTGCCGGGCGGATCGGAAATGCTCAAAGGCGCGAACATGGCAAAGCAAGAGCGCGATTTCAAAAGGATGGAGGGAATTATTTGCGCGATGACCCTTCAAGAACGGCAATCGCCGCAAATCCTCAACGCCAAGCGCCGCATCCGTATTGCCAAGGGCAGCGGGGTGCAGGTTTCCGAGGTCAACAGTTTGCTCAACAGGTTTGGCCAAATGCAGCAAATGATGAAAAAGATGGGCAAGTTTCAAAAGATGATGGCGCGCATGGGCGGGATGCCGCCGATGTTGCGGCGTTAAGCCGGGCATGAAATTCGCCATTTGCAATGAGATTTTCCAGGGCCGGCCAATGGAAGCGGTGCTCGATCACTGCGCCAAAATCGGCTATGACGCGATCGAAATAGCTCCCTTTACTCTCGCAAAATCGGCTGGGGAAGTCACGACGGAGGAACGGCGCAAAATCCGCGAGACGGCGGCTCATTACGGGGTCGCAATATGCGGTTTGCATTGGCTTCTAGCGCGAACGGAGGGCTTTCATCTGAACCATTCCGACCCAACGGTCCGCCGCCGGACTTCCGGATATCTTTGCGAATTGGTCGATTGCTGCGCGGACCTCGGCGGCAAAACGTTGGTACTCGGGTCGCCACAACAGCGAAATGTTCTTCCGGGAGTGAGCGCCGCGGAAGCCTGGAAATTGGCGACCGAAACTCTGGCCGACGCGGTGCTCCGCGCCGAGCAACGATCGGCGGTAATTTGTTTTGAACCGCTCTCGCCGTCCGAAACGAACTTCATCAATACCGCGGCCGAAGCCATTCGCTTTGCGCGACAATTCGAAAGCGAATCGATGAAGATTGTGCTCGACGTCAAAGCGATGTGTTCAGAGCCGCAGGCGATCCCGCAAATCATTCGCGAATCCGCGGGGCATTTCGCCCATTTCCATGCGAATGACAAGGACCTCAAAGGACCTGGATTCGGCGACGTTGATTTCCGGCCCATCGCCGGCGCGCTTCGAGAGACTGGCTACGAGGGGTACGTTTCGGTGGAGGTTTTCAAATTCGAGGAAGGGCCTGAAATTATTTCCACCCGCAGCCTGGAATATCTTCGCCAAACGATGGGTTGAATTGACAGCGCGCGATTTTTGAGCCAATGTCTGCAATCGCCAATGACGATACGCCGGCAGATTGCGCAATTCGGACTTATTTTTGCGGTGACAGTCTTCCCCTCCTTCAGTCCATCCCTCGTGGCGCAAGACGTTAATGCGCTGAAAAAAGAGGTGGATGAATTGCGCGACCAAAATCTGCTATTGCAGAAACAATTGCAACAACAGCAGGAGATGATCGACCAGCTTAGCCGCAAATTCTCCGGGCTTCAAAAGACCAACGAACTCCAGGAAAAAGACGTTAGCGATCTCAAAGCGGCCGCGGAAAACGCCCCGGCGCCCCCGGAAAAATCCAGGGGGTTCTCCCTCAACAACGTTGTCATTTCCGGCGAAGGGGCGGTGGGCTTTTTCGAAACCGGGAAAAACGGGCAATTTCCCAACGCAGCGTTCCGCGTGGACGAGGCCCGGTTGTTTGTCGATGCAATGCTTTGGGATGATGTCTTTTTCTACGGGCAGGTGGATTTGATGACACGAGAGGAGCAGGACGCGGGGCTTTACCTTGGGGAGCTTTATCTCCAATGGGAAAACGTGCTTAAGTATTGGAACCTGGACCAGCTTCTCAATGTGCGCGCCGGCCAGTTTTATACTCCTTTTGGCGAGGAATACCAACGGCGGTTTGCCATTGATAACGTGCTGATCTCCCACTCCCTGAGCGATTTATGGGCATTAAGCCCTGGCTTGGAACTTTATGGCGGGTGGAAGCATCTTACTTATGTGGCCGCAGTGCAGAATGGCGGAGATTCCACGTTAAACGACGGGACGGCGGATAAATCGATCGCAGCGCGAATCGGTTACGATCCGTCGTCGTGGCTTCATTTTAGCGTAAGCGGCATGAGGACGGGGAAACTAAGTGTCAGCCAGGATGTTCTTTCGGCGATGTGGTTTGGCGATGGATTTTTTAAATCCATCGGGTCGCCGGCGACATCCCTGTTCCAAGTCAACCTGGCGGAGTTCGATGCGCAAACGCAGTGGAAGAACTGGAATGGCGGCTATGTACGCGCCGCAGGCGGTTACGCCGGGTACGACGACAACGATCCCGCCGGCGATAATCATCGCGATATTTATTATTACTACGTGGAAGCGTTGCAGCATTTGACCCGCAAAGTGTATGCCGCCACGCGATGGAGCCAGATTCGCGTCCCGAACGGATATTCCATCGTTGGCGATACCGATACGTACGGGTTACCGACCAGCGACCTGTGGCGCTTGAGTCTGGGATTGGGTTATCAATTCAACGATCACCTGGTGCTGAAAGCGGAATACATGTTTGAACAAGGCCGGCTCTCGACCGGGGGCACGCGCAATCTCGAAAACATGGTCGCAGCGGAAGCGGCGTTCAAGTTTTGAGCCAATGAAACTTCTTCAAATCGTCGTTCTTTCGCTGTTTGTCGTACAGCCGTTGTTTGCCGGAACGATTTCCGGAAGTGTACGAGCACAGGGCAAGGATGCGGCTGGCGACGGCGCCGATGGCGGCAGTTACGCGAGCAAAAGGCTGAAATTCGCCGAGCGAATCAACTATGACGAAATTCACCCCTTCATTATCTATATCCAGGGGAAAGTGCCGGGGGCCGTTATCGCCACACCACGGGAGGCGATTCGCCAAAAGGACGCCATGTTCGTGCCGCACGTGTTGCCCGTCATGGTTGGGACGGCGGTCGAATTTCCGAATGATGACCCGATATTTCATAATGTTTATTCCAAGACCGACGGCTCGGAGTTCGACCTCGGACTATATAAAAAGGGCGAGCAGGCCCACGCGTACACATTCGAAAAGCCGGGCGAGGTGGATATATTCTGTTCCATTCATGCACGGATGAATTGCATCGTGCTCGTCCTGGAGAATCCCTATTTTGCCGTGAGCGATTCGCACGGCCATTATTCCATCACCAACGTCCCGCCTGGAAAGTACACGTTGGTGGCATGGCAGGAACGACTGCCCAAGGACACTAAAATCATTGAGGTGCCTCCAACGGGCAACGTTCCGAACATTAATTTCGTGCTCGGACCAAAGAATTTGCCAAGGTATTAATCCCATGGCCGAACGGAAAAAACCGAAGTTTAAGTTTCAGGCAAAGATTCTGATTCCGGTGGTGATCGTCATGGTGCTGTTCCTGGTAGCCACCTTATGGATGATCAATAGCCTTATACAAAGCCAACTGCGCGTCGAAAACAGAGTCTCCCTATTCAACACCGAAACGCTCGTCACCAACGCGTTTGAACGCCGCGCCGCCTTTCTCATCGAACAATTCGGCCCAACGCCTGACGACTCCGGGTTTTCTTCGATCGCCCAGCATCTCGATCGAGCCCCAAACGATGAAGTCTGGCGCAAGACGATGATTCACCGTTTCGGCACCATCCTTGGTTCCACTCCTGTTGAAGGGACAGGCGTGATCCTTTTCACGGACCCCGCGGGACAACTGCTGGCGAGCACTAACCGCGTGGCCGGTTTGAATACGGAACAATTTTATTCCTCCTGCGCCCCTTTGGTGGCGGAAGCGCTCAAAGGCGGGAAAACAAACGTTCGCACGATCCAAATGGGTGGTTCGTTATTCGACGTGGTAGCGGTGCCGTGCTCGGACAGTCCTCCCGAAAGGAATCTGTTTGGCGCCTTGATTTTTGCGGTTGAAATCAACAACACGGCTGCGAGACAATTCAAATTCGCCAACAGCGATATTGCCTTTATTGCCAACGACCGCGTTGTGGCTTCGACCATCGGGACCGGCGACCTTGACCCGGAACTGCTCCGCGAGTACCACAAGCTTACCGCTTCGAATTCGCGCACGGAAGATGCCGGGGATTTAAGCCTGGTGTTGAGGGATGAACATTTTGGGGCGTTGCCGGGCCGTTTGCCTTTCTATGGCCGCAGCGACGTTGACGCGGGCTACCTGTTGCTCTCGTCCTACGAGCAATCCTGGCGGTCTTTTCGCCAGGTCCAGCGCGTTCTGCTGCTGTTCAGTATTGTCGGCATTGTCCTGGGCACGGCGATAGTTTGGATGGTGATTCGCCGCGTCACCGAGCCTTTGCGCCAGCTCCGCGACAGCGCCGAGGCAGTGGGGCGAGGTGATTTCTCGCGACGAATCGACATCCAATCCGATGATGAATTGGGCGAACTGGCGGCGGTATTCAACCACACGACGGAAAATCTCCAAAGATCCACGGCACAATTGGAGGAGACGGTGGAAACATTGCGCACGACCCAGGCGCAATTAATCCACAGCGAGAAACTTTCCGCCGTGGGCGAGTTTGTGGCCGGCGTCGCTCATGAATTGAATAATCCGTTGACCGCGCTGATCGGCTTCGCCGAATTGGTGCAGATGGGCGCGGTTGATGACGAAACCCGCTCCTCACTTCAGCGAATCAGCAACAGCGCAGAACGTTGCCACAAGATAGTACACAGCCTGTTGAGCTTCGTGCGACAGCATCCGCCGGAACGAAAACTCACGAACGTCAATGCGATCATCGATTCGGTGGTGGAAATTCTTATTTATGAGCTTCGCACCAGCAACATTCAGGTCGTGCGCGAGTTATCGCCGCAATTGCCGCGGCTTCTGGCGGACCCGCACCAACTCCAGCAAGTCTTTCTGAACATTGTCAATAACGCGCGCCAAGCCATCGAAGCCTACCGTCCGCGCGGCGTCATTACCATCAGCACGCGCGCGGAAGGCCGCCGGGTCCGCGTCCGTTTTCAGGACGACGGCCCGGGCATTTCCGAGGAAAACCTGCAAAAGATTTTCAATCCATTTTTCACGACCAAGCCTGTTGGCAAAGGCACCGGGTTGGGCCTGAGCCTCTCTTACGGCATTATTCAGGAGCATGGCGGCACGATCACCGCCGAGAGCGCTCCCGGCCAGGGAACGACATTTATCATCGACCTGCCAATCACGAACCAACCCGAAGCCGCCGCGCCCGAGGTCGCCCCCGCCGCGCCGCAATTCTCCACAATCGGCAAAGGGCGCAAAATCCTGGTGGTCGATGATGAGGAGGACATTCTTGGACTTGTGACGCAAATCCTGCTCCGGCAAGGTTACGAGGTGCAAGGGGCCTCCGACGGCCAGAGCGCATTGGTCCACCTGGGGCGAAACCGTTTCGACCTGATCATTTCCGATTGGAAAATGCCCGGCTTGAGCGGGCAGCAACTCTATCAGCGGCTCCTTGAAACGAATCCCGAGGCGGCCATGAAGATGATATTCATGACCGGCGACGTTCTAAGCGAAAAGACGGAAAAGTATTTGAGCGAGCACGGCAAAACGTGCCTGACGAAGCCATTTTCCGTCGCGGAGTTTCAACAGGTCGTTGGCGAAATCTTTCAACGGGCCCCTTGAATAATCCAAGCATGGAGGGCGGCGGCTTGCGCATTGCCGGGGTCCAATTCCAATACTATGGCGTATTGGTCGCGGGCCTGCTTTAGTTCTCCGAGCTTTTCCGCGTATATATTTCCCAATAACAGGTGGGCGCGCACTTCCTGCGGATGCACCGCAATCAACTTTTCCAACTCCCTCGCTGCGTCAATATAATATCCACGCTGTTGCAAAGTCCAGGCGAAGCCGTAACGGGCGTCCGCCGAGTTTTCCTCGAGCGCGAGCGCGTGGCTCAAGGCGTCCAACGCCGTCCCGTAATCTTTCCGATCGATCGCCGTCAGGCCCAGTGAGAGAGCCGCGCTAAAATATGTTGGGTCCTCCGTAAGTGCCTTTCGATAGTCTCGCATTGCCTCGTCCAAACGGGAACCCTGGCGCGCTTCCGCCGCTTCATTGGCCAGACGTTCCGCCTCCTGGCGATTTCCCGGTATATACGTCACCGAGCGAGGATAATCATATCGCGCGCCCGCCGGGCTGGGTGAAGGTTCGGCGGGAGGTTTTGGTTTGCCGGAGAACCAATGCAATGGATTGAGCTTTTGGCCCAATGTCTTTCGCGGGGGTGGCGCGGGTTGGGAAGCGACTTTTTCTTCGGGAACAGATTCGCTGACTGGAGTTACAGGAGTGACAGGAAGAGGAGATGCAACGGGGGGCGCGGCGATGGGAACCGGAGTGGGCTGCACCGATTTCGGGGGCGGCGTGAGGGGAGGAGCTGGCGCTTGCGCCGGGACCGACGCGACCTCTCTTTCCTGAACTGGCGGCGGAGTGGCCTGGGAAACCGGCGGCACGGAGGAGGGGGCCCTCGATTTGGCCGGCGATGAATTTCCAGGCGTAATCCGCGTGGGCGCAGGGCGCTGCTTAGGCTCCGAGCCGATGAAAATCCGACTCTCCAAATCCAATTGATGCGCCAGTTTTTCAACTTCGGCGGCGTGGGGAGGCGGGGGCTGAAGCGCAACGTATTCGCGGTATTTTTGCAGCGCGCCGTGAACATCATTCAGGTACTGATCGACAATCGCGAGATTGAGGATGGCGGGGGGATAATGCGGGTCGCGCAGCAAGGCCGTCTGAAATTCGCGGCTGGCGTTTCGAACTGAGTCCATGCCGCCACGCCGCTGCAATTCTATCATGCCCAGGCCGTCGGCCGACTCGGCGGTCGGGCGAACTTTGTCCGCATCCTGAAAAGCCGCGCGGGCATTTTGCAATTGGCGCACCCGCTCCGCGCCGGCGGATGTCAATGCAAGGTGGTAACGGGCGGCGGCGAGTTTCAAATAGCCGTTGACTTCCCGCGGCTGCAACTGGACGTACGTTGTGAGGTAATCGACGGCCCCCTGGAAATTCCCCTGCTCCATTCGCAGGCAGCCGAGGTTAAAATCGACCGCCGTATTATTGTGGTCCAGCTTGAGCGCCTGGGCAAAAGCCTGTGATGCATCGTCAAACTCCGTCGCTCCCTGATACGCCAGGCCCAGCAGGTTCCACGCTTTCGATTGTTCCTTGGCGGGCGCATACGCGAGGGTATGAGTGGCATCCCGCAGGCGCGCGACGGCTTCGATGTAGCCGCCAGCTTTGATATCGCGCTCCCCTTTCCGCAAATCCCGGGCGCCGGGAGGACTGCACGCCGGGAGCAAAATGGCCGCCGCAACGATGACGGCCCAAGCGCGCAAACCGCGTCCCCCTTTTTTTGTCGTCATCATCGTTGAGCTTGGTAGCATTCGCGATGGACGGTGTCAAGATGCGGTCAGATCTGCTTGTGAAAAACATCCTGTTTTTTTTTCTGTGCTGGATGTGCGCGGTGAACGTCGCGCGCCCGGATGATGCGCAGCCTGAAGTCGGCGGAACGCCGGCGCGGGCGCGAATTGTCATCGTCGAAAATTCCCGCGCCACAGTCGCGTTCGAGCCTGACGCCGAGGTGGTACAGGACATGATGAATCGCGGCATTCAAAAGGTGACGGGGAAATCCAACGTCAAGGCGGCGTGGCGATCTTTGGTTTCACCGAAGGACGTCGTCGGGCTGAAGGTTTATTCCGGGCCGGGTCCGAACAGCGGGACGCGGCCGGCGGTGGTCGAAGCGGTGGTGCAGGATTTATTGAAGGCGGGGATTCCGGCGAGCAACATCATTGTTTGGGACAAGCGGCTGGTGGATTTGCGGCTGGCGGGATTTTCGTATTTGGCGGACCGCTATCACATTCGCCTGGCGGGGAGCGCGGACGCGGGATATGACGCGAAAGTCTTTTACCAGAATCCGGTGCCGGGAAATTTGAGTGCGGGGGACCTTGAGTTTGACCAGGACCGGGCGACGACGGGGAGCAAATCGTATGTCAGCAAATTGCTCACGCAGTCGATCACAAAAATCATCACCATCGCTCCGCTGCTCAATCACAATATGGCCGGCATCTGCGGGAACCTTTATGGGTTGGCGATGGGGAGCGTCGATAACACCCAGCGGTTCCTGGACAGCCCGGACCGATTGGCGACGGCGGTGCCGGAGATTTACGCGATGTCCCCTTTGAGCGACCATGTTGTGCTGAGCATCACGGATGCGTTGATCGGGCAGTACCAGGGGGAACAGATGAGCTTGCTCCATTATTCGACGGAGCTGAACCAGATTTGGTTGAGCAGGGATCCGGTGGCGTTGGATGTTTGGGGGGTGCGGGAATTGGACAATGAACGGCAGGCGGCAAAAATGGATTCGTTTGGCGATAATCCGAAACTTTACCAGAACGCGGGCGAATTGGAATTGGGCGTGCCGGATCTTTCTAAGATCCGACTGGATGTTGTGCGCTAAAGCTGAACTGAGAAATACGCAAAAATTCGTCCAAAAACCCAACGGTACGCTTTAACGTTAAACTGTCCAGCCTTCCCGGTCTGGACGCTTGAGCCATTGGTTCAGTTCGGGGATGTTGGTGACTTTCATGTTCTCTCCATCCCATTCGACCAGATTGTTCTTTCCGGCGTGTTGGGCCAGATTGCCCAGTAATACGAACTCGGTCAGACGGGCACCGTATTCGAATGGGGTGGCGGTATCGGTGCGTCCGGCGCGAACTGTATCGATAAAGTTCGTAAAAGGGTTCGGATTTGGCCTCGGAAGTGACTCGGGGGGCTGTTTTATCTCGTTCATTTTTTCCATGGGGAGAATGTGCATTTTGCCGCCATAGGTCTGCGTGAAAATCACGCCTTTGTCGCCGATATAGAGACTGCCGCTGTCGCCACGGGTCAATTCTTCATCAGGATACTTTTTCTCGAGTTCGAATATGACGGGGGGGAAGTTCCGGGCGTTGCCACGGGCGGCGTGGTTTGATCCGGTGGCGCCGGCCTTGGTGGTGGGGTTCAAGCCTTCGTACCAATACGATTTCATGGCGGGCATATCCCCACGAGCGGGGATGTCCCAGCGGATGCGGCTGCCGAGGGGGTAGCGTTCGTCGCTTCCGCCGCGGACGTATTCCATTTCGACGCTGGTTGGGCTGCCGGCTTTGAGGGCCCAGAAGACGCCTTCCAACACGTGGCATCCCATGTTGCCCAGGGAGCCGTTGCCAAAATCATACCAGCCATGCCATTCGTGGGGATGCAAATCGCTGTGGAAATCGCGGTATGGGGCAGGGCCGATCCAGGAATCCCAGTGCATTCCGGGGGGGACGGGGAGCGTTGGGGGACGGGGACCGACGCCGCCGTTGGCGCGATCCGTCCAGCTATGGGTTTCGGTGACGTTGCCGATGACGCCGGCCCAAATGAATTCGCAGAGACGGCGATAGCCGCCTTCGCAATGGCCCTGGTTGCCCATTTGGGTGGCAACTTTGTAACGAAGACTTGCCTCGCGCAATTTGCGGGCTTCGGAAATATCGTGGGTCAAAGGTTTCTCGCAATAGACGTGCTTGCCGGCTTCCATCGCGAGCATCGAGGCGGGGGCGTGGTGGTGGTTGGGGGCGGCGATAAAAACGGCGTCGATTTCCTTGCCGATTTTGTCGAACATGACGCGGTAATCGGAGAAAGTTTGTGTCTGGCTGATATCGACCTGGTGTTTTACCAAAAGCTCTTTGCGCTTGGCGGCGAATTGGCGGTCATCGGGATCGACCATGGCGACGAGCTTTTGCTTTTGATCGACGACGACATTTTGCAAATGCGTGGAGCCGCGGCCGCCGCAGCCGATTTGGACGCACCTGAGGATATCGCTGGGTTCGCGGGCGGAAAGGATGCTGGGAAAAGCGAGGTAACGGGCGGCGGATGCCGCGCCGGCAGCAATGACTGTTTTCTTGATGAAACGGCGTCGATCCATAGTTGCTTTCATAGAATTAATTCTTACGTTAGACTCCGATTGTGCATTGTCCATTCAAAAGTCGCGCGGGGCTGATCGCAGGCATCGTCGTCTCCCTCCACTGCGCTTTTGGAGCAAATGATATGTCTGATGACCCGAATTTATGGCTTGAGGATGTCGGCGGCCAGAAGGCCCTGAGCTGGGTGCGCGAACAAAATGCGGCGAGCACAGGGAAGTTGGAATCCCTGCCGGGCTTTGCGGCGATGGATGAACGGCTGGAAGGCATATTGAATTCGCGTGACCGGATTCCGGCGGTCGCCAAGCTCGGTAAATATTATTACAACTTCTGGCGGGATGACGCGCACGTTCGCGGAGTGTGGCGGCGCACGACTTTGGAGGAGTATAAAAAGGCGAATCCGGCTTGGGAAACGGTCCTTGATCTCGACCAACTGGCATCGGAGGAAAAGGAAAACTGGGTCTGGCACGGTTACACGGTGCTTGAACCGGATTATGACCGATGCGTGATCCAACTTTCGCGCGGGGGAGCGGACGCGGCGGTGCTGCGGGAATTCGACATGACACATCGGAGGTTTGTAGCGGGAGGGTTTACGGCGCCCGAGGCGAAGATGGAAGTGGCGTGGCACAATCGCGACATGTTGTACATCGGGACGGATTTTGGGCCGGGGTCGCTGACGACTTCGGGGTATCCGCGCATTATCAAGGAATGGCGGCGGGGGACGCCGTTGAGCGATGCGGCGACGATTTTTGAAGGCGAGCCGGGGGACGTCGGCCTGGGAATTTCCGTGGACCACGATCACGGGCACGTTTACGAAATGATCCAACGGGACGTGACGTTTTTCAGCGGGGAGACTTTACTGCGGCGAGGCACGCAGTGGGTGAAGATCGACAAGCCGGCGGATGCGATTGTTGACACATTCGACCGGTTTTTGCTGCTGCGATTGCGAAGCGATTGGAGCGTGAACGGCAAAACGTTTCCGGCGGGGGCGTTGCTGGCGGAGGACGTGAATGACTACATGCAAGGCGGGCGCGACCTGGCGATTTTGTTCCAGCCGACTGAGCGGGCCTCCCTTCAGGCGATGACGGCGACTCAACATTATCTCGTGTTGACAGCGTTGGACAATGTTCACAGCCGGCCGTGGCTGCTGCGGTTCACGCATGGGCAATGGGACGGCAAACCGATGACGGCGCCGCCTTTTGGGACGGTGAGCATCAGCGGCATCGACCCTAACGAGTCGGATGATTATTTTATGTCGCTGGCGGATTTTTTGACGCCGTCGAGTTTGTACCTTGGAGTTGCGGGCAAGCCTGGAATGGAAAAAATCAAGGCGGTTCCGGCGCTTTTCAACGCGGAGGGATTGGAGATTCAGCAGTTTGACGCGAAGTCGAAGGACGGGACGCGCGTGCCTTACTTTCAAGTCGGGCGCAAAGGGCTTCGATTGGACGGGAACAATATTACGTTGCTGAATGGCTACGGCGGATTTGAGATTTCGATGCTGCCGAGCTACAACGCG
>DATAXU010000001.1:0-29611 GCA_036272955.1 Verrucomicrobiia bacterium | reverse complement strand
GATCGCCGACTACGGCAGCGGCACCGTCCTGCAGTTCTGCACGATCACCCGCAACACCGGCGCCTACACCGGCGCGGGACTTTATTTCCAGGGCACCGGCGCTGCCGTGGACAGTTGTATTTTCTGGGACAACGTCGCGGTATTGAATTCGCAAAGCGTCCCCGTGTCGCAAGCCCAGGTGGACAATTCCACCGGCCCGCTCACCATTTCCAATTCGATCATCCAGGGCCTGGCGTTGCCCGCCGGTTCCAACAACGTCCCCTACGACCCGTTGTTCACCAATCTCGCTGGCGGCAATTTCGAATTGACACCGTTCTCCCCGGCGCTCGGCGCGGGCGATCTCGCGGCCGCCACCGGCGAACCCTCCGACATTGCCGGCCAGCCGCGTTTGTATGCCGGGAGGATTGATATCGGCGCGTATGAATTGCAGGCGTCCCCCCAGGGCACAGTCGCAATTCTTCAAGTGCCCCAGTCGCTTACCAATTGCGCGCAGACCTCCGAGGAATTCGACATCGTCACCCAGCCCGGCGACAACACCACGTATCAATGGCAGACGCTATCCGGCGGAAATTTCATTCCCGTCCAGAATCAGCCGCCGTATTCACTCGTCACTTCCGGCAACACAAACAGCCTGATCATTCCAAATCTTTCGGTTGCGATGAATGGCACCGTGTTCCGCCTCGCCACCGGGACGGGATTTTTTTCCGCGCCATTCACGTTGGGCGTCACGCCGCCGCAGATTATTTACGTGAACGCCGCCGCCGCCACCCCCGGCAACGGTTCCTCATGGGCGACGGCCTTGACCAATTTGCAGACGGCGTTCCTCGAAGGCAACCAATGCAGCGAAATCTGGGTCGCGCGCGGCACCTACGTCGCGACGACCACCCCCGATAACAGCCCGTCATTCCAAATGAAACAGGGCCTGCGCGTTTACGGTGGATTCGCCGGATTCGAAACCGATCTTTCGCAACGCAACTGGACCAACAACTTGACAGTGCTCGAGGGCCAGACCAACCAGTCCGCGATCTTTAACGACGGCTCGGAATCTCCCATCGACCAAACCGCCGTGCTCGACGGCTTCGTGCTCAACGGCGCCGGCAGCGGCGGCGTCAGCGTCGTTTTGAATTACAGCGCCGATCCCACATTCCAAAATTGCACTTTCATCAACGGCGGCCCCGCAATGTGGAACAGCGTCGCCGACCCCTTCATTTTAAACTGCGTCTTCAGCAACAATATCCAGCAGGCGCTGGTGAACGAATACGGCGGCCCGCTGATTTCCAATTGCGTGTTCCTCCGCAATTCCGGCAACGCTCTCGTCGGCGGCGCCGTTTACAATTTCGACGCCACCCCCACTTTCGTCGCCTGCCAATTCCTCACCAACACCGCGGGTGCTGGAGCGGCGATGGCGCTGGAAGGCGGATCGGCCGTCACCGTCCTAAGCTCCGTTTTCGAGGGCAACATCGGCAGCGACTCGGGCGGCGCCATTTATTCCATCGGCGCATCGTTCGCCGCGTTTCGGGACGATTTGTTCGTCGGCAACCAGGCGAATCAGGCCGGCGCGATACTGCTTTACAATTCCACGAACGAACTGAACAACTGCACCTTGACGGGGAACACGGCCACGGCCTTCGGTGGTGGCGTGGTCAATGAGAGCAGCACAGTCGCAGCCACCAATTCCATCTTCTGGAGCAACTCGGACTTTACTGGCACAACCGAAACCGCGCAGATCAACAACCAAGGCGGCACGGTCTCCGTCGCCGATTCGATCATCACGGGACTTTCCGCCTATGCGGGCAATCAAAACCTGGCCTACGACCCGCTGTTCCAATCGGTTGTCAGCAATAATTTCACGCCCATTACAGAATTCTCCCCCGCGCTGAACGCGGGAAACAATTCCGCCGTCGCCCCTGGCGACACAGACGTCAACGGCAACGCGCGCATCGTCGCCTCCACTGTGGATATCGGCGCCGTGGAAAATCAAAATCCCGGCGCCGGCACGCCCATCGACCTGGTTTCGCAGGCCCAATCGCAAACCTCCTGCGCCGGCGGCACCGCGGTCTTCACGGTCACGGGCGCCGCCAATTCCGGCGGCGATTTCACGTGGGTTGTGGACGCGGGCGGCGGATTCATTGCCATTCCGAACGACGGCATCCAATTCGTTTCCACCAACAACAACTCCGCCACGCTGTCAATTGTTAATATCCCAACGAACTACGATTTCGATTATCACTTCATCATCAATTCCGCCGGCTACATTTCCCCCGCCTACCATCTGACCATCCTCCCGCGCCGCATCATCTACGTAAATGCCGCCGCCGCCGGCAACGGCACCGGTACCAGTTGGGCGAATGCCTTCACAAATTTCGCGGCGGCGCTGGCCGGCGGCGATTCATGCTCGGAGGTCTGGGTGGCCGCCGGGAGTTACTTCCCCGCGCCTGGGCAATCCGCCCGCATGAACGAAGGACTTGAAATTTACGGCGGCTTCAGCGGCGGCGAAACGCTGTTGAGCCAGCGGAATTTCACCAATAATCCGACCCGCCTTTACGCGATCCCCGGCACCAGCGCCATCGCCAACTACGGGAATGCCGGCGCCATCGATCCCACGACGGTGCTCGACGGATTTATAGTTGTCAGCACCGGCAATCAGATCGCCATCAACAATTATCAAGCCAGCCCCACCATTCGCAATTGCGTCTTTTCCAACAACGTCAATTGGCCAATCGAAATCGTCGAAGGCAGCCCGGTGATAAACAATTGCGTGTTCACTGGGAATCTGAACGGCGCGCTCGATATTCGCGACAGCGAGGGAGCGACGATTTCGAACTGCGTTTTCTCCGGCAACCAGTCTCCGACCGGCGGAGCGGCGATCAATCTTCTTGGCGGCGAGCAAACGACCATCATCGGCTGCCTCTTTACCAACAACCAAACCCCCGGCCTGGGAGGCGCGATCGGGAATTCAGATTCCTCGACACTTTCCGTGATCGATTCCATCTTCTCCGGCAACTCAAGTCCCTCCGCTTACGGCGGCGCGGCGGCCAATTACGACAACGGCATTTGCGCCTTCACCAACTGCGTGTTCTCCGCTGGAAGCTCTTTCATCGGCGGCGCGGTTTTCAACGACAGCGCGCTCACCATGGTCAATTGCACCGTGGCGAACAATTTCTCCCAGTCCGCCGTCGGCGCCATCACGACCTTCGGTGGGACCGTGACCCTGCTCAACACGATTGCTTTCCAAAACACTTCCGCGCCGGGGCCATTCACTCCAACGGTGGAAGACCAGCAGATATACAATTCCACGAGCGCCGTCATGGCGACGAACTGCCTGATAGAAGGCCTCACCGCCTATGCCGGCAACCACAACGTCGGCAGCGACCCGCTGTTTTTAAATCCCGCCGCCGGCAACTACGAGTTGATCGGCGGTTCGCCCGCCATCAATGCGGGCGCAAATAATTTCAACACACTCAGCGTGGATGCCGCCGGCCAGCCCCGTGTGCAGTTGGGGATTATCGACATCGGCGCTTATGAAAGCTCCTCCAACCAGGCGACGGTCAACCTGGCATTGACTCCCGCGTCACAAACGGTTTGCGCCAGTGACATCGCAACCTTCACGGTGCAAAGCCAGAACGCGCAAAATTTCGCCTGGCAGTACCTCAACGGATCGACATGGACGCCTTTCAATTTCAATCCGGCGTCCGGCCTCTATTCAGGGCCCGCATTGGGCGCCTATCAAATCGACTCCACTTCCAATGCGTCCACGCTGACCGTGTCCGGGCTATCGACCGCCCTGACCGGTTACGAGTTCCGCTTCACGATTCCCGGTCTTTTCAACGGCGCGCCGTTAGTATTGACGGTTTCGCCCGCCGGCGTCATCTATGTCAATGCCACGCAGCAAAGCGGCGGCAACGGCCAGAGTTGGGGGACGGCCTTCAAGGATTTGCAGTCCGCGCTGGGCGCGATCCAGGGTTGCCGCAATGAAATCTGGATCGCCGGCGGAACTTATCGGCCGGCAATTGGGACGAACACGGCGGCTTTGTTTTCGATTCCGCCCGGCGCGGCAATTTACGGCGGGTTCAACGGATCGGAGACCTCCCTCTCCCAGCGCAACCCGCGCGTCAATCCGACTATTTTGAGCGGCGCGATCAACAGCGGATCGCAGGCGGCGGGCAGCGCGCAGGTTGTCGGATTCGACGGCACCTACATCCCGCTCGGCGCCGACACCCTCCTCGATGGCGTCACCGTTTCGGGCGGCGGGACGGGAATCTTTTGCACCTATGCGTCGCCGACGATTACCAATTGTGTGGTCGAGTCCAATTCGAATTCCGGATTGTCCCTGAACGAATCCAGTCCGCTGGTCGAGAATTGTTCAATACTTGACAATACCACCCCGTTGAATGGCGGCGGGCTGATGACCTACTCGTCTGAAATGACAAATACCGGCCCGTCACTTATAAATTGCGTGTTTTACGGCAACAGCGCGGCGGGCGGCGGCGCCCTCTATACCGAAGGGAGTTCGACGCGGATTATCGGATGCCTCCTTTATGGAAACTCCGCCACCGGCGGCGGCGGCGCAATTGCCGCGGAACAGGGCAGGTTTACCGTCGTCAATTCCACCATCACGAGCAACTCGACAAGTTTCAGCGGCGGCGGCGGAATCGGCGTCGGCCCCAGCGTGGCCGTGGTGGAAAATTCAATCCTCTGGAACAATTCCACCAGCGCCGGCAGCACGGCGGAACAATCGCAAATAGACCTCCGTTTCGACGCCACCGCGATCGTTTCCAATTCCTGTGTCGAGGGTCTGGTCACATTTACGAATGGTTCGAATCTCGGCAACGACCCGGTGTTCGCCAATGCCGCCGCCGCCGATTACCGCCTGCAGGATTGCTCCCCGTTCATCAACTTGGGAAACAATGCGTTTATCGTGGGCACGACAGCGGACCTGGACGGCAATCCGCGCATCGTCAACGGCCTCGTGGACGCCGGCGCTTATGAAAATCAGGATTCCGCCGCCTCGCCGCTTTTGATCAGCGGTGAACCGGCCTCTTTCGTTTATTGTCCGATCAGCGCGAACGCTTTCACCGTCCTCGCCAGTGGCAACGGCCTGACCTGCCAATGGGAAGTCAACCGCAACGACGGCGCTGGTTTCGTGGTTTTGACAAACGACTCAGTCCATTCCGGCGCGACGACATTCTCGCTGAACATCACGAGTCCGGGGCTGGCATTGAACCAATGGCGTTACCAATGCCAGATCACCAGCCCGACCGGGTGCAGCCTCGAAACCAGCATCGCCACCCTCACGGTGACGCCGCCGCAAATCTACGTGAACGCGTCGGCGAGTGCGGGCGGGAATGGGCTTTCCTGGGCCACCGCCTTCCGAACCATCCAGCAGGCGATGGCCAGTTCGCTGCTCGATTCCTGCGAGTCGCAGGTGTGGGTGGCTCGCGGCCAGTATTCGCTCGGGGCTGGCGGGAGTATCCTAATGAGATCCGGTGTTGAACTTCTCGGCGGCTTCGCGGGGACGGAAACCAACGTGTCGCAGCGCAATCCCGGCGGCAACACCACAGTCCTCAATGGCACTTCCTCCGCCAGTGCTGTGACGGCGGACGGCACTCAAGCCCCCTGCAACTTCAGCGCCATTCTCGACGGCTTTACCGTCTCCAGCACCGGCTACGCGCCGGGGATTTCGGTGTCGGACGCTTCGCCGACGATTCGCAATTGCAGCTTTGTCAATAATAGCTACGTCGCCATTGAGGTGGATGGAGCCTCCCCGCTGATCCAAAACTGTGTCTTTGACAACGGCGCATATACCCCGGTGCTCTTGAACGACGGAAGTTCGGCTGTGATTTCCGGGTGTAATTTCACCGGCAACGTCACCGATAATTCGAGCACGATTGGCAATAACGATTCGACGGTAACCATCATCGGCTGCACGTTTGCCGACAACAACGGCGTTGGTGGCGGCCTGGTCAACGAGAGTGACGGAAACGCCATCGTCCTCGACAGCATTTTCATCGGCAACAGCGCCGGAGCGGGCGCGGCTTTGGAGAATCTCGGCGGCGGCATTGAGGTGACCAACTGTATTTTTGCCCGGAATTCATCCTACAACGGCGGCGCCATTTACAACGCCGGCAATCTTAGCGTGGTCAATTCCACCTTCTATCAAAACGCGGTTCAAAGTTTTGGCGGCAGCGGCGTGGAAATGGAAAGCGGCTCTGGAGGAATTTACAATTCAATTTTCTGGCAAAACTCGGTCGGAACCTTCGCCACTCTGGAGTCCGCCCAAATTGATAGCAATTCCGGCGCGGCGCTCGTCATCTCTCATTGTCTCGTCCAGGGATTGAACCAATTTGCCGGCAACGCGAATCTCGATCTGGACCCATTGTTCCTCGACCCCGGCGGGGACGACTTTCAGTTGCCGGATTACTCACCGGCCGTCAACGCCGGGAGCAATGTATTCATCAATGGCGTTACGACGGACTTCCTCGGTCAACCTCGCGTTTCCGGCGGCGTGGTGGACCTGGGTCCATTTGAGTTCCAGGGCGCGGCTTCGATTACCGGTGTGATTTCCAATACGCCTTCGTCCGAATCGGTCTGCGCGGGTGTTGGCGCGAGCTTCACTGTGCTCGCCGTGTCCAACGCGGCTTTTGTCTGGCAGTATGTCAACGGCGGCACGTGGGTTGGGTTCAGCGGCACATCGGGCGCGGTCACCGGACCGGCGCTCGGCAGCTATTCCATCACCGTGACGAGCAATTCATCCACCTTGAACGTCAGCCAGACCTCCGCGCCAATGAACGGCTACCAATTCCGCTTTTCCCTGGCGAATCCCGTTATTTACGGTGCGCCGGTGACATTGTCCGTCTCGGCAAACGGCATCATTTATGTCAACGCGGCCGCGGCGGCCGGAGGCGACGGCCTCTCATGGGCGACAGCTTTCAATTCCCTGCAAAGCGGCCTGGCTGCCGTGTCTTCCGGCACGTGTACGCGCGAAGTGTGGGTGGCGGCGGGGACGTATTACCCGACTTCCGGCGGTGATCCCTCGGCGCGCTTTAACTTGCCCGCCGAGGCCGCTGTCTATGGAGGTTTTCTTTCCGGCCAGAGCAGCCTCTCGCAACGCAATTACCAGGCTAACCCCACCATTCTCAGTGGCAATCTCGGCTCCGCCAATAGTCTCAATCTCGTCAACATCGCCGGCACCGTGACGCCGATTGGCCAGGGAACAATTCTGGACGGCTTCACATTGCAAGGCGCGCAAGGCGCGGCGATCAATTTGCTGACCGCTTCCCCGGCGATCCAGAATTGCGTCATAACGGGCAACGGACAGGGCGCGGTGATAAATTTTGGCGGCCCGACCTTCTCTAATTGCGTGTTTACCTTGAACAATGCCGCCACTGGCGGCGGCATCGGAAGCGTCTCCGGCAACATCTCCGCCGTGGATTGTACTTTCTCCAACAATACCGCCTCCAGCTCCGGCGGCGCGCTCTACGAACAAACCGGCAACCTGAACCTCACCAATTGTTTGATCGTGAACAACACCGCGCCGGTCGGCGGCGGGATGGAATGCGCCGAAGCGGCTGTCGCGGATATTGTCAATTGCACGATTGCCGAAAATACCGCCACATCGTCCGGCGCTGCCGTGGACGAGTTTGCCACGCCGCTCGTAATCGTGAATTCCATTCTCTGGAACAACAACCTCAACGGAAGCGCGGTCGAGTCCGCGCAAATCAACAGCCCGTCCGGCTCACTGAGCATCACGTCCTCGGACGTCGGCGGGCTGAGCGGTTCCGGCGGGGGCGACATTGCCCTCGACCCGCTGTTCGTCAATTCCGCCGCCGGTCAATTCGCGCTTCAGCCATGTTCTCCCGCCATCAACGCCGGCTCAAACGGCGCCATCGCGGGAATCACTACGGACCTTGCGGGCGCCGCGCGAGTCTCCGGCGCGTCGGTGGACATGGGCGCTTATGAATATCAGGGGACGCTGATGTCGCAGTTGGAAATCACCGGCCAGCCGGCGTCGATCAGTTATTGTCAGAATTCCGTCAATACTTTTTCAGTCTCTGCCAGCGGAACGGGCCTGACCTACGAATGGGAAAGCAGTTCCGATGGCGGACAGACTTTTGCCGGCCTGTTGGGCAATGCCGCCTACAGCGGCGCCAACTCGTCCACCTTGACCATCAATAGCGCGACACCTTCGGAAAATGGAATGCTCTTCCGCTGTCTGATCGGTAGCGCCAGCGGATGCTCTGTTGTTTCGGCGACCGCCGCGCTCAATTATTCCACCGGCATATGGTATGTGAATGCGAACGCCCCGGGTTCGGGCGGCAACGGCTCGTCGTGGGCGCAGGCTTTCAAAACAATCGCCCCGGCGTTGATCGCGCCTTTCAAGCCGTGCAACAACCAAATCTGGGTCGCCGCCGGAACGTATGTCCCGCCAACGGATGGATACGCCATGCCCGGCGAGGTCGCCATTTTCGGCGGTTTCGCGGGAACGGAAACCAACCTCGGCCAGCGCAATTGGCAGGCCAATCCTTCGATCCTGGACGGCCAGAACAAGGACGCCTATCTGATTGACAACGGCGACGCGGGCTATCCGCTCACCAGCAGTGCTCAGTTGGATGGCTTCACGTTGCAAAACGCCGCCAGCTACGCCATCTACAACGTCGAGGGACAAAACCCGGTTTTTGCCAATCTCATTGTCCGTTCCAACGCGCTCTGCGGCATCTTCAACGTTTTGTCATCGCCGCTCATCACCAATTGCATGTTTTTCGGCAACGGCAATCCCGGCGCCGAGCTTTGCGCCGCGATATTTGACGAGGCCCAGGGCGATCCGTTGACGGTCGAGAATTGTGTGTTTGAAGGAAACGCCACCGGCGGTGATGGCGCGGGAATTTCCTCCGAGGGCGGCGCGATGACGGTCGCGAATTGCCTCTTTGCCGGAAACTACGCGGCTGTGTATGGCGCCGGCATTGATGTGGGTCTTTCAGCGGGCGGAGGATACGGCTCGGCCATCATGAACAATTGCACCTTCAGCGGCAACAAGAGCGGCGGAGGCGGGGCCGCGGCGGCCATCTCGGTCCCCAACATTGTCAACAATTGCATCTTTTGGAACGACAAGGGGCCGTATGCCTCGCAACAAACCAACGAAGTCATGCTCGCCGATGATGAGGGCTTCGCGTTTCTATCCTACTCAACCATCCAGGGTTACGATCCCAATGGCCAGTTCGCCGGCAGCCACAACAACAGCAACAACCCGCTTTTCGTGCAGACGAACAACCCGGCCGCTTCCCCCCAAATCACGGGCGATTTCCATCTCACCGGCTGTTCTCCCGATCTTGTTGGCGGCTACGTTGCGGTGGCCTCGTTGGTTCCTGTCGATCTCGACGGAAACCCGCGCATCGTCAACAACGCCGTCTCCCTTGGGGCGTACCAGGACCCTCACGGCGCGGATTTTGCAACGCAACCGCAAATACAAACCGGCTCCTCCTCCAACGCCGTCGTTTTCACGGTCGCCTCCTTGCAAACCATCGAGGCGTATCAATGGCAGTTCGAACAAACCAGCAACGGCCAATTCGTCAATCTGAACAACAACGGCCAATATTCCGGCGTGACGACCCCCTCGCTGACGGTGACGAATTTGTCGCCATCGCTCAACGGCGCCTTGTTTCGCTGCCAGGCGATCGACAGTTGTTCGCAAGTCTCCTACTCGGCCGCGGCCGCGTTCGATTATGCGTTCCCGCAACCACTGGCTTTCAATGTCTCGGCCTCCGGGTTCGAGGGCGGTTCGCTTTCCGTGCAGTTGAAAGGATCGGACCCCAGCGGGCTTCCTCTAAGTTATTTCCTATTGACTCAGCCGTCCTCTGGATCAGCCGCGCTGGGTCAGGGCAGTAGCTATGTTACATATACGCCCTCAAATCAGTACTTCCACGGAACGGATGGTTTTACTTACTACGTTTCAAACGGTCTGAGCGCCTCCGCGCCCGCCACGGTTTCTCTGACGGTCATCGAGCAGGAGAGAATTCCATTCGCCGGCAATATCAGCCTCACCATGCCGGAAAACGCCTCGACGAACATCACGCTCCTCGGCTCCGACGTCAATGGCGACCCGCTGACCTACGTGATCGTCTATCCGCCCACTCACGGCACGCTCAACCTGATCGGTTCCAACGCCGTTTACGCGCCGTTCACCAACTATTACGGCCCGGACAGCTTCACTTATTATTCGAGCAATCGCGAGTTTTCGTCCCTTCTTGCGACCGTCTCCGTATCGGTGAATTTTGTCAACCGCGCCCCTCTGATGACGCCGGTCACGGGAACGATTTTCACAGGCCAAACCGTTGCCATCCCGGTTTTGCGGAACGACATCGACCTCAATGGGGATCCCCTGACAATCACCGGTGTCACGCAAGGAACCAACGGGTCCGTCACCTTCACCTCCACCAACGTGACCTACGAACATAATGGAACGGCCACGACCAACGATTTCTTCACCTACACAGCCTCCGACAGCCAGGGCGGTGTCGCCACCGGCACAGTGACAATGACCATTCTCCAGGCCGGCGCGTCGTTCCTCGTGACGACAAATGCCGACAGCGGCCTTGGCTCTTTGCGCACCGCGGTGTCCGCCGCCAACACAGCCAGTGGATTCCAATATCAGATCATTTTCAGCCCGGCGCTCGCCGGTCAGACCATCTTGTTGACCAATGCGGGCGACACCAACTTTGGCGCATCGGCGTTCGGATTAAGCAACAATGTTGTCATTGACGCCCAGGGCGCGCCCGGATTGATCGTGGCCTGCGCGACATCGGCGTCGCCCATGCGGTTATTCCGCGTGAACGCCGGGGCGCAGGTGGCCTTGCGAAACATCACATTGACGAATGGCGACGCCCAGGGCGGCAACGGCGCCGACGGCGTGGCCGGCGAAGGCGCGGGTGGCGGCGGGGCCGGTTTGGGCGGGGCCATCTTTTCGCAAGGCTCATTGTCATTGAGCAATGTCGTTCTGGCGGGCAACCGCGCTCGCGGAGGCAACGGCGGCGCTTCCGATGACGGTGGGAGTCCTTCGGGCGGAAACGGTGGCGGGCCAAATGGCGGCGTCGGGCCATGGGCTTCCGGCGGCTTTGGCGGCGGCGGTTCGGGGGGCACCAACGGCGCTCAGTCTTTGGGTGGAGCCGGCGGATTTGGCGCAGGCGCGGGCGGCGGGGACCCCGCTGGAGGAACGCCGGGAGGGGTCGGCGGCTTTGGTGGCGGTGGTGGCGGCGGTGGCGGGGCCGGTTTCACCGGTGGCGGCGGAGCGGGCATGGGAGGGGCCATTTTTAACGATAACGCCGTGTTTTCCGCCACAAATTGTGTTTTCTCCGGAAATCTCGCGGAAGGCGGGGCCACGGGTATCGGTTATTACGAAGGAACTGATGGACAAGGACTTGGCGCTGGAGTTTTCAACTACAACGGAACAGCCGTTCTTTCCGTTTGCGGCTTTTCTACGAATTTATCCGATCTTACCGATGGCATCTATAACCTGGCCGACGCCGCAACCGCCAACGCAACGCTCCTTGGCTGCACCTTCACCAGCTACCCTGGCGCCACCAATTTCTTCCAAAATACCATCAACAACGGCACCGCCACCGGCGCCCGCGACGCAGCCTCCGTCTTCACCCAAAACCAACCTTTCATCCAGGCGATCAGCAACCAAATCTCAGTCGGCCCGTTCTCGATTGATTTTGCTATAAGCCAACCCGTTACGACGCAATTTGCCGTCTCCGCGACGTCGTCAAACCCGTCGCTCATCCCCAGCTCCGATCTCGCTCTCGGAGGAAGCGGAACCATCCGTTCGCTCGCCCTCAATCCCATCTTCGGCGCGTCCGGACCGGACGTGGTGACCGTGAATGTTTCAGACGGCAGCCTCAGCATGGCGTCGATTTTCTCCGTAAATGTCACCCGCAATTTATCCGTCCTCGCCCCGCTCGGCGGAGCCGTCGCAATTCCCGTATTGCAACCCTCCACCGGCTGGACCGTGACCGGAAGCGGCCAGCCAGCCAGCGGAACCGTGACGTTCAATTCGACGAGCCTGACCTATTCCAACACCGGCGCATTCACCAGCAGCGATTCGTTCACGTATCAGATCAGCTATAACGGCTCCAATGCTTCGGGCACAGTGTCAGTCATCGTCCTCACCAATGTCGTGCCAGTCGCCAACAGTCAATCACTCCAGACATTCATCAACACGCCCGTCGCAATCACACTTTCCGGCTCGGATCAATTCAGCGAACCCATTACATACACTGTGGATAGCCAACCGGCTCACGGCACGCTGACCGGCTCGGCGCCGAATCTCATTTATACTCCGGGGGAAAATTACACCGGTGCGGACAGCTTTGCCTTCAAAGTCCGCAATCGCTTCACCAATTCCCCCGATGCGACGGTTTCCATCGCGGTGCGAAACATCTTCAGCGCGAGTGTGACGAACGGCGCCGATTCGGGTGCGGGCACGCTGCGCGCGGCGATCGCCAGCGCCAATGCCGACAACTTCAACCTCTGGCGCATCACCTTCAGCGCGGGCCTCTCGAGCCAGGCGATACTTTTGTCCAGCGTTGGCGATAATGCGTTCGGCCCTTCCGCGCTCGTTGTGAGCAATTTACTCGTCATCGACGGTGGCAATTTGGGCATCACCCTTGGCCGCAATCCCACTGCGCCCGCGATGCGCCTCCTGCGCGTGGCGACGAACGCGCAATTGACACTGTTGAATCTCGCCATAACCAACGGTCAAGCCGTTGGCGGCGCAGGTGGAACCGGCGTCAGCGGCGGCGGCGGCGGCGCCGGGATGGGTGGCGCCGTATTTACGGAAGGCTCATTGACGATTTCAAATGTACTTTTGACACAGAACGGGGCTGTCGGCGGCATCGGCGGCCAATACAATACACAGGCGGGTTTCGCCGTGCCCGGCGGCGCTGGCGGCGGAGCGAATGGCGGCCTCGGAGGATCGCAGCTTAATGGCGGGAATGGCGGATTCGGTGGTGGCGGCGCTGGCGGCGGCGATGTCGGAGATTTTTATGGCGAAGGCGGCTCTTCGGAATTTGGCGGCACGGCTGGCGGGACTTATCCAATCGGCCCCTACACGAGCCTGGGCGGCTCCGGCGGGTTTGGCGGCGGCGGCGGCGGCGGATACGGTTGCGGCGGCGGCGGCGGCGCGGCCCTCGGTGGCGCGATTTTTGTTCACGGCGGGACGGTTCTGATTACGGCCTCCACGCTCTCCAGCAACACGGTCGAAGGCGGCGTGACATATGGCTACAACAACGGCGTGTATCCAGGCGCGCAGGGGCTGGGCGGCGCGGTGTTCAATGACAGCGGCTCCGTGACCGTCTCCAACAGTGTTCTCGCCGGCAATTCGGCCACCAATGGCGGCGGCATCTACAACATGGGCGATGGGACAACCGGTCAGTTGGCGCTGCGGAACTCCATCATTACCAACAACAGCCCGGCGAATTTCGTCCAAAACGAAATAAACGGCGGCTTTGCAAATACGACGGCGCACGGCGACTCCATCACGCAAGGCATCGCGTGGCTTCAGGACATCCCCGACCAGACTGGCGTTGGAAAGGTGACATTGCCGTTCGCTGTGAGCGCGCCGATCAACTTCGCTTCAAACCGCACCGTGACGGTAACGTCCGACAACACATCCTTCGTTGGCCCGACAAATATCGTTTTGACGGTCAGCAACACCAATGGCTCGCTCGCGATTTCGCCGCCGTTTGCCGTCGGCTCGGCCAACATCACTTTGACAGTGGGCGACGGCAATTTGAGTTATGCCGACACCTTCAATTACACGCCCAATTTCAACCTGAAGGCCTCGGTCTATGAAGGCCACTTTGCCACGCTTCAGGTATTTTCGAACGGCTCGCCATATTCGATCACAGCGGTCAGTCAGGGGAGCATCGGGTCGGTGGCGTTCACGGCCGGAACACTGACCTACACTCAAAATGGCCCGCCCGGCACGAACGATTCGTTTTCTTATACGGTCAGCGACGCCGGCCAAAGCCTCCTCGCCCAGGTGACGATGACGATCAACTCCACCAATTCCACCATCACATCAGCGGCCGACAACGGCCCGGGCAGTTTGCGCGCGGCGATCGCGCTGGCAAATCAGGCCGCCGGGATCCCCTGGCGCATTTCCCTGCCTTTCGCGCTCGCCGGGCAAACGATCCTGCTCGAAACCGCTGGCGACACCAATTTCGGAGCATCGGCTTTCGATATCTCTGGAAATGTTGTGATTGACGGCAGCGCCGCGCCAGGAGCGTCGATCAGCCGCGACCCCAGCGGCGCCGTCATGCGATTGTTCCGAATCAACACCAACGCGAGTCTCGGTTTGAACGAACTGACTCTGCAGAATGGCGTGGCGCAAGGCCCGACCGGCGGCGCGGGCAACAGCGGCGGCGGCGGCGGCGCGGGATTTGGCGGGGCCATTTTCAACAACGGATCGCTTTGGTCGTCCAACGTCGTCTTTACCAATAATCAGGCCAACGGCGGCGCCGGTGGTCCGTTCGCCGGCACGGGCATCGGCGGGAACGGCGGCGGAGCGAACGGTGGCCTAGGCGGTCAGACGACCGGAGCCAACGGCGCCAACGGCGGGTTTGGCGGCGGCGGCGGCGGCGGCGCGGGCGCTGGTGGCGCAGGCGGAGGGTCTGTCGGCGGATTTGGCGGGGGCACTGGCAGCGGCACTGGCACGGCTGATTTTGGCGGCGTCGGTGGATTCGGCGGCGGCGGCGGCGGCGGAAATGCCGGCGCAGGCGGTGGTGGTTTGGGCGCGGGCGGCGCTGTGTTCAATGACGCTGGTTCGGTCACGTTTAACGAATGCCTATTCGCCGGTAGTTCCACATCGCTTGGCGCGGGGGGCGAGGGAGCCGGTGATAACCCGAATCTTGCCGGGACTCCAGGCGCCGCTCTTGGTGGGGCCGTCTTTAATTTCAACGGGCTCGCGTTTGTCACCAACTCAGTTTTCTCGAACAACATCGCCCCTGCGGGCAGCGATTTTGTCGCCTTTGGCGATGCCGCCAACAGCGCGGTTTCCCTCTCCGGCGTAATCATGGCAAGCTCTTCCGCCACGACGAATTACGTCGCCGAAACCATCAACGGCGGCACAGTCGAGACTTCGGCGCACGCCAACTTTATTGCTGCACAAACCGCCCCATGGCTCGTGGGAACTTTTGACCAATCCGTGCCAGAAGGATCTGAAGTGTCATATAATATTACCGTGACTGCGCCAGGCGGTTATTCGCTAACGGCCGCCTCGTCCAATCAAACCGTCGTTCCCACGGCAAACCTTTTGCTGACCGGCTCCGGCGCCTCGCGCACTTTGACGGTGAACCCAGCGCATGTCGCCAGCGGCAGTGCCCAAATCAACGTCACGCTCGTCCAGGGCAGCATCACCTACAACCAATGGTTTAATTTCGGTGTCGGACCCGACCGTCCGCCGATCGCCCAATTGGCAACCGCCACGATTTATCCCGGCCAATCGGTGGTCCTGCCGGTTTCGGCGGTCGCGACCTCGCCGAATGGAAATAGTTTGACAGTCACCGGCGTAAGCCAGCCATTCCATGGGACGGCGGCGGTCGTCGGCCAAAACGTGATCTACACCAACAACGGCTCGCTCAACCCCAGCGACAGTTTCACCTACCAGGTTTCCGATGCCTACGGCGGCGTGGCCAACGGACTGGTGTCCATCGTCATTCTTCCCCCGGTCATTTCGATAACCACGAACGCGGACAGCGGTCCGGGCAGCTTGCGCGCGGCCATTGCCTCGGTCAATGGCTTGCCGACGACTCCGTGGCAGATTCAATTTAGTCCGGCGCTGGCGGGCCAGACGATCCTCCTGGAAACGGCGGGCGACACCAATTTTGGCGCGTCCGCATTTTCCATCGCCGGAAACGTTATTATTGACGGGAGCGTCGCTCCCGGCCTCTCCATCACTCGCGATCCCAACGGCGCCGTCATGCGATTGTTCCGCGTAGCTACCAACGGAATTCTCACGTTGAATAATTTGACGCTGCAAAACGGATTCGCCCAGGGCGGGGCGGGGGATGCAGGCAACGGCAGCGGCGGCGGCGGTGCGGGACTGGGCGGCGCGATTTACAATACCGGCTCGCTGAGCGCTTCGAATGTTGTGTTCACCAACAACCAGGCCGTCGGCGGGGCCGGAGGATCATTTGCCGGCACAGGCGTTGGCGGCAATGGTGGTGGACCGAACGGCGGACCTGGCGGTCTTCCCTACGGAAGCAATGGAACCAACGGCGGATTCGGCGGCGGTGGTGGCGGCGGCGCGGGGGCAAATGGCGGTGGCACCGGTGTGCTGGGCGGGTTTGGAGGAGGCGCTGGCGGTGGCGGCGCGGGCGGTATCAATTTCGGCGGTGTAGGCGGATTCGGCGGTGGTGGCGGCGCCGGCAATGTCGGAGCAGGAGGCGGTGGATTGGGCGCAGGCGGTGCCGTCTTCAATAACGGCGCTTCGGTCGCATTTAATCAATGTCGATTCACCGGCAGTTCGACGGCGCCGGGCGCGGGAGGGCAGGGGGCCGGTGACAATCCAAACTTTGCTGGAACCGCGGGAAGCGCAATCGGCGGGGCTTTCTTCAACTATAATGGCATCGCAGCTCTCACCAACTGCGTCTTCTCGAACAATGTCTCCGGCGAGGCGAGCGATTTCTTCACGCTGGGCGATGCATCCAACAGCATTGTAACGATGTCCAGCGTGACGATGCAAAGTTCATCTGCGGTTACCAATTTCATCGCCGAAACAATCAATGGAGGCTCTGCCAGCACCACGGGGCACGAGGACAATATCGCCTCATTCGGAAGCCCCTGGCTCATCGGCGTCCACGACGAATCCATTCCCGGCGGATCGAACGCCATCTTCAATCTAGTCTTGACTCAACCCGCCGGCGGATATTCGTTGACAGCCGTCTCGTCCAACCAATCCGTCGTCCCCAATTCCTCGGTCGTACTGGCAGGTTCCGGCGCCTCGCGCACGTTGTCCCTGACACCGGCGAATATCAACGGCGCCAGTGCGGAAATCACCGTGACGATGAACGCTGGCAGTCTGATTTACAGCGAATGGTTCATTTTGGGCGTCGCGCCCGACCAACAGCCTGTCACCGCGCCCGCGAGCGCGACCATTTACCAGGACCAATCGGTGACGATTCCAGTTCTCGCCAACGATTCCTCCCCGGATGGATTCACGCTATCAATTATCAGCGTGACCCAGCCCCTCCACGGAACCGCGTCGTTCAACACCGGCGCAGTGACCTATATCAACAACGGTTCGAGCGCGACCAACGACAGCTTCACATATCAGATCTCCGACGGTTACGGCGGCCTTGCGACCGGAACGGTGTCCATCACGATCCTTCCGACGCCCACGATAACAGTGACCTCGGTTGCAGACAGCGGCGCTGGAACGTTAAGAAACGCCATCGCCTCCGCCAACTCCATCGGCTCGGGCCGAATCCTATTTGCCGCTTCGCTGAGCAATCAGACTGTCGGATTGACGACCGTCGGCGATTCCGGATTCGGCAATTCAGCGTTGTTTTGCGCTTCCACCATCATCATCGATGGCAGTGCCGCGCAGGGCCTGGTTCTCGCGCCCGGTTCCGGCGCGCCCCCGATGCGCCTGTTCCGCGTGGCGAGCAACGGCGCGCTTAATTTGATGAACCTGACGTTGCACGGCGGTTCCGCTCTCGGAGGCACCGGCGGCGACGGCGGCGGTGGCGGTGGCGGCGGCGGCGCGGGATTGGGCGGCGCGATCTTTACCGAAGGCAGTTTGGTTTTGTCGAATTGCGTCGTCACCGGGAATTCGGCGATTGGCGGCAACGGCGGCCTCGGCACCAACGGGTCTCCTCCAGGCGTTCTCGCTGCCGGCGGCGGTCCCAATGGAGGTTCTGGAGGCGGAATAAATATTGATAACGGCCAGCCCCTTGCTCCCGGTCCCGGAGGTTTCGGTGGCGGTGGCGGCGGTGCCGCGGGCACCGGCAGCGGTCTTTTCGGCGCCGGCGGCTACGGCGCGGGCAATGACGGTGCCTATAACCCCGGCGGACCCGGCGGCGGAAATGGCGGATTCGGCGGCGGCGGCGGCGGCGGACTTTATGACGGCGGCGGTGGCGGACTTGGCGCGGGCGGTGCCATCTTTAATCATGGCGGCGCCCTCACGATTCTCAATTCGTCGCTGAGCAACAATCTTTGCGCGGGCGGCGCTGGCGGTTCAAGCGCGCTGGGCTTCAGCCCGTACTTCGGAATTCCGGGAATGGGTTTCGGCGGCGCGGTCTTTAATCTTGACGGCCAGCTCACAATCTCCAACAGCGTGCTCTCCGGAAATTCTGCCACCAACGGCGGCGGCATTTATCTCCTGACAGACGCCGGCTCGAATTTAATCAACCTTTCGAACGTGACGCTCGACGATCCGCAAGGCGGAACCAGTTTGGTCCCGGCCATCTTGAATGGCGCTATCATCCAAATCGTGGGATCGAGCAATAACATTTCAAGCCAGGGGCCGCCGTCCATCGGCGCCATCTCCAACCTAAGCGCCGGCGGTGCGTTTACCATCACACTGCCGGCCAGCGCGCCGGCTCTTGGCGGCGCCTACAGCATCGTCGCGACTTCCAGCAATCCTGCGCTGCTGCCGAACGCAAATTTGATCGTCACCGGGACTGGCCCCACAGCAACGCTCAACGCGACGCCGATTTCCGGTCAAGCCGGGGCAGCCACGATCACCGTCACCGTCACCGACACGGGCGTGAGCGTTTCGACGTCATTCCAGGTGACCATCGTCCCGGCAATTGTTAAGTTCATCGGCGGTTCTGTTTTACCCAAAGGCGGCGGCTTCCAAATCAATCTCGAAGGCGTCAACAATACCACCTACACCGTCGAGGGTTCGACCAACCTGCGCAATTGGATCATCCTCGGCGCCGCGTCTCAAACCGGCCCCGGCGCTTACACCTTTATTGACAGCAATTGGGTGAGCTTCAAATCAAGGTATTATCGTTTCGGCCAAATCACCCAGATTCCGGCGGTCAACCTGAAGGCGGTCGTGTCCACCGGCGGCGGCCTCAATCTCTTCTTCTTCGGCTCCGCCGCCAGCTATACAGTTCAAGGCTCGACCAATCTCCTGCAATGGACCTCGCTTGGCGCCGCCAAGTCTCTCGGGTCCAATTCGTGGGAATTTGTCGGCTCCTCCAAATTGCCCATCGATTTCTATCGCATCAGTTCCCCTTGATTTCGCTTTGTGACGGGCATCCGCGGTGATTCAATTGCGGCCATGAATCCGAGCGTGATATTTGCGGAGGGCCTTCCGGGAATTTACGAGTTGAAAACCAGGGCCAAAGGGCCGCCAGGCCGCCTGCCGATCACGAGTGAAATGTTATTGACGGAACCAAGCGGCAATGTGTTTGGCTTGACGCAGAATGCAGGCATGGGCTGGAGGGCGGAGGAGCTTAGACGAAAGCAATTTCTCCTGTTGAGCACGCAAGGCGGTGTGCGCGCGCCGGATGGAACTCCCATTGCGCTGGGTTACCACACCGGGCATTGGGAGATCGGTTTGCTGGTGGAGGAGGCGGCGCGGGAATTGCGGCGGCTGCGAACCATCCCCTTCGCGGCTTTTTGCTCCGACCCCTGCGACGGCCGCACGCAGGGGACGACCGGTATGTTTGACAGTTTGCCGTACCGAAATGACGCCGCCCAGATTTTTCGCCGGCTGATCCGGTCGCTGCCAGTTCGTTCGGGAGTGCTCGGCGTGGCGACGTGCGACAAGGGATTGCCCGCGATGATGATGGCGCTGGCGGGCAGCGGGGACCTGCCTTGCGTGCTGGCTCCGGGGGGCGTCACTTTGCCGGCGGAAGATGGCGAGGACGCCGGCGCGGTCCAAACGCTCGGGGCGCGTTTTGCCCATGGATTGATTTCATTGGACGAAGCGGCGGACCTGGGCTGCCGCGCTTGCGGCTCGCCGGGAGGCGGCTGCCAATTTCTCGGAACGGCGGCGACATCGCAGGTCGTCGGCGAAGCGCTCGGCTTGGCGTTGCCGCACACGGCGCTGGCGCCGTCCGGACAGGCTGTGTGGAAGGAAATTGCGATTCGCTCCGCGCGCGCGCTCGTCGAATTGGCGGAGCGAGGTTTGAAGACTCGCGATATCCTCACCGATGCCAGCATCCGCAACGCAATGGTGGTCCACGCCGCCTTTGGCGGTTCAACGAATTTGCTCCTTCACATTCCCGCAATCGCCCACGCCGCGGGATTGCGTCGGCCGACGATTGAAGGTTGGATCGACGTGAATCGGCGGACGCCGCGACTCGTCAGCGTGCTTCCAAACGGCCCGGTGCATCATCCGACGGTGCGCGTCTTTCTCGCGGGCGGCGTGCCGGAAGTAATGACGCACCTGCGGAAGCTGAACTTGATCGACACCAGTGCGATGACGGTCGCCGGCACGCCGCTTGAAGCGGTTCTCGACGCGTGGGAAACCTCCGAGCGCCGGCAACGATTCCGCGCCATCCTCAAGGAACAGGACGGAGTGGATGCCGATGACGTGATTCTTCCACCGGAAAGGGCGCGCGCCCGTGGACTGACGAGCACGGTGGCATTTCCGCGCGGGAATATCGCGCCGGGCGGGGCGATTATCAAAAGCACCGCGCTGGACCCTTCCGTAGTGGATGCGGATGGAATGTATCGAAAGGAAGGACCGGCCCGCGTGTTCACCAGCGAAAAAGCAGCGATGGCCGCAATTAAACGCAACGAAATCAAACAGGGCGACATCCTCGTGCTCGCCGGGATCGGCCCCATTGGGACCGGCATGGAAGAAATTTACCAGGTCACTTCGTCCTTGAAGCATCTGCCCTTCGGCAAACATGTCGCCGTGATTACGGACGCGCGTTTCTCCGGAGTCTCGACCGGCGCCTGCATCGGCCATGTCGGCCCCGAGGGTTTGGCGGGCGGCCCAATTGGAAAGCTCCGCGACGGCGACAGGATCACAATCGTAGTGGATCGCGTCGGCTTGGAAGGCAGCGTTGATTTGACAGGCGAAGGGCCCCAGCGGTTCACACCCGAAGAGGGAGCGAAGGTGCTTGCCAGCCGCATTCGGAATCCCGCTTTGGCGCCGGACCCAAGATTGCCCGACGATACGCGCCTGTGGGCCGTTTTGCAAAGTGTCAGCGGCGGGACCTGGGCCGGTTGCGTGTTCGACGTGGAGCGGATAACCGCGCGCCTCCAAATTTAGACGGTGGCGACGGTGTTTTCCAACTTCCCGATGCCGGCAATGGCGATGCTAATTTTATCGTTGGGCCGCAAAGTGAATTCGCTCGGAGGAACAATGCCCGTGCCCGTCAGCAGCAGAACGCCGTCCGGAAATGTCTGGCTGCGGAAAAGGTGCTCGACCAGCTCGGCGAACGTCCGCTTGATTTGTCCCGCGGTCGTGTCCCCCTGAAAGACAGGGGCGCCATCGCGCTCGATGGTGATTTCGATTTTCCAGGCGCGCGCTTCGGCCTCCGTCGATCCGACGGTGATGAAGGGACCGATGGCGCACGAGCGATTGTAAATCTTGGCTTGCGGAAGATAGAGCAGATTTTCCCCCTCGATATCGCGCGAGCTCATGTCGTTGCCGACCGTAAATCCCGCGATGTCGCCACGCGAATTGATGACCAGCGCAAGCTCAGGTTCGGGAACATTCCATTTGGCATCGGATCGTATTCCGACAAAACCGCCGGGATTGACGACTTTTCCCGGAACGCATTTGAAAAAAAGTTCGGGGCGCACGGCGTCATAGACCTTGTCGTACGCGGTGGCGCTCGAATCCGACTCCTCCATGCGCGCTTTCTTGCTGCGCAGGTAAGTGACCCCCGCGGCCCAGATTTCCTGGCGCTCGACGGGAGCAAGGAGCCGCACGGCCGTCAATTTATGGCGCGGAAGTTTTTGGCTGGCGAGCGAAGAAAGGGAATTCGCCGAGTCAACTTCCAGAAGACTCGCGAGAGATTCGATGCCGGCCGAGGTCAGGTCGAGCACCCCATTGTCCTCCGTAACGAGACCGGCGCAAATTTTGCCCTGGGAATTTTCGAATCGGCAAATCTTCATCGCCATCAAACTGAATAATCCAGGTAAACGGTTTTAAGCCTCGTATAAAACTCGATGGCGCCCGCGCCCTGTTCCTTGAAGGAATCGGTGCTCGATTTTTTCACGCCGCCAAACGGCGCCTGCAACGCCAGCCCGGTGGAAACCTGGTTCACCTTCACCACGCCAGCTTCAATGCGCTCAGTGTACAGCATCGCCTTTTTGAGGTCGCGCGTGATGATGGAGGCGGAAAGCCCCACGTCCACGCCATTGGCGACTGCGATGGCCTCGTCAAAATCCTTGACCGCGATGATGCCGATCACCGGGCCAAAAACTTCTTCGCGGGCGATGCGCATCCCGGGAGTGACGCCGCCCAGAATGGCGGGAGACATAAAATGGCCGTGCGCCAGATTATCTTCAGTCAGGCGCTGGCCGCCCCAAAGAAGCTGCGCGCCTTCGAAAATCGCCATTTGAATATGTTCAAAATTGCCGGCCAATTCCTGCTGGCTCACCGCCGGCCCCATCGTAATGCCTGGGGCCATGCCATTGCCGACTTTAACCGCCTGCGCATAGGCGATCAATTTTTCGGTGAAGGCGGGCGCAACGCTTTTTTCCACAATCACACGGCTCGTCGCGGTGCAGGCTTGCCCTGTCAAACCAAATCCCGCAACCCCCACGAGTTTCGCCGCCAGGTTCAAATCAGCGTCCGCCAGCACGATGGTCGGATTCTTTCCGCCCATTTCCATTTGTGCGCGCGCCATGCGTTGCGCCAATTGCAGGTAAATCTGGCTGCCCACAGTATGTGAGCCGGTGAAAGACAACGCCACGACAGCCGGATTGCCCGTCAACTCGCCGCCGACGGCACGGCCTTCGCCCACGACAACGTTCAACACTCCCTTGGGTAGTCCCGCTTCGGCAAGGATTTTTGCCAATTCCAAAGTCATCCCCGGCGACTGGGAGGCGGGCTTCATGACCACCGTGTTTCCACCGGCCAGCGCCGGAGCAATTTTCCAGGCCGGAATGGCAATCGGAAAATTCCAGGGCGTGATCAAAGCTACCACGCCCAATGCCTCGCGCCGCGTGTAAAGCAAATTGCCGGGGAGATCGTGGGGGATTGTCTGGCCGCCAAGCTGGTAAGTCAGTCCGCCAAAAAAGCGAAAAATATCCGCCGCGCGCTGCACTTCCCCCGTGCTTTCTGCGAGGGTTTTTCCTTCTTCGCGCGTCAGAAATCCCGCCAGCTCCGCTTTGCGTGATTCAATAAGTTGGGACGCTTTGCTCAGGATTCGGCCGCGCGCCACGGGCGTCATTGCGGCCCATGCGGGGAAGCTGTTTTTCGCGGCCTGGATTGCTGCGGCGGCGTCCGCGGCGTTGCTCGATGGATATTCCGCCACCGCCTCGCGGGTGTCCGCCGGGTTGCAGTTCGTGAAGGTCGAACCACAGCCGGCGGGAAGCCATTCACCGCCGATATAATTTTGGTATTGTCTGGTTTCCAATCAAACGCGTGTTGGAAGCCTGAGACTACACCTCAATTTTTTATCTGTCATCTTGTTTTCCAGTTGCGCTTTTGCTGTTTGCGTGGCTTGTTAGCGCCAGTTTTTGCGCCTCGAATTGGGGCGCTCAGTTATTTTATGAGTATGACCGCATTATCGCCCGAAGAACTTTCCAAAGTCATTGCCGACCTCAACCGTCTCGCCCACAATCTTTGGTGGACCTGGGACCAGGGCGCGCAGGAAATCTTTCAGGAATTGTCCCCGCGCTGCTGGCAGAATCTTTACCACAACGCCGTCGCCGTCCTGCGGGAAGTGTCTGATTACGAATTGCGCGTGCGTCTCCAGGACCCGGAATTCGCCGCGCGCGTGAACCAGGTGCTGCACGATTTCGAGTCTTACATGGGCGACAAGGACACCTGGGCCACGCATCACGCGGCGGCGCTCGCCCACAACCCCGTGGCGTATTTTTCGGCGGAGTTTGGATTTCATGAGACCCTTCCCATTGCCGCCGGCGGCTTGGGCATTCTTGCGGGAGACCACGCAAAATCGGCAAGCGACCTGGGGATTGGCTTTGCCGGGATCAGCCTCTTTTATCGCGAAGGCTATTTCGGCCAGCAGATCAATCAGGACAATTGGCAGACGGAATATTACACGCTGCTCAACCCGATAAACCTGCCGCTGGAACCCGTGCTCGATGCCAAAGGCCAGCCCTTGGTCTGCGTGGTGGAGATTGAAATGACCGACGTCTATTTTCACGCTTGGCGCGTCAATGTCGGCCGCAACCCCGTTTATCTTCTTGACGCCAACCGGCCGGAAAATCCCCAGCATCTGTGCGATTTGTCGCGCCGGGTCTATGGCGGCGACAACACGATGCGCATCATGCAGGAAATGCTGCTGGGCATTGGTGGCGTTCGATTGCTGCGCGCCCTGGGAGTCCAGCCTTCGGTTTTCCACATGAACGAAGGTCATGCGGCCTTTTTGACCCTCGAACTGGTCCGGGAAAAATTGGCGGCGGGACTTTCCCAGGCCGAAGCCCTTGCGAAGACCAAACAACAATGCATTTTCACCACGCACACTCCAGTCGAAGCGGGGCATGACCGTTTCAACCGCGATTTGGTGAATTACGCGCAACGCAAGATGATGGGCCAGCTAAAAATGTCCATCGATACGCTCATGGGTTTGGGAAGGATCAATCCAAAGGACGACGCGGAAACCTTTTGCATGACCGTTCTGGGACTCAAACTCTCGCGCGCCGCCAACGCCGTCAGCGAATTGCATGGCAAGGTCAGCCGCCAAATGTGGAATCGCCTCTGGCCCGACCTCCCGGTGGACCAGGTCCCCATCGGGCACATCACCAACGGCATTCATCTTACGGGCTGGATGAAAGGCCCCGTGCGGCGTTTCTGGCAACATAAACTGGCGGGCCGAATCTCACCCGAGAACCCGCCCGTGGCCGAACTCACCAGTTTTTCATCGCGCGTCTCTTCCGCCGGATTGGAAAAGGAAGTGAATTCGACGGAATTCTGGAAAAAAATGGCGGACCCGGATTTTATCTCCGACGAGGAACTCTGGTCCTTGCGATACAAACTGCGTCGCGAATTGATTGAGTTCGCCCGCCGTCGGCTGGGCCAGCGTCTTTCGCAGTCGGATTTCATCGCGTTCGATCAAATACTCAACGCGGACGCTCTGACGATTGGTTTTGCGCGCCGCTTTGCCACCTACAAGCGCGCCCCGCTGATTTTCGATCAATTCGATAACATGGTCAAATTGATCAATGACCGCCGTCATCCGATCCAGTTTATTTTCGCCGGCAAAGCGCACCCGCGCGATGACGACGGCAAGCGATACATCCAGCGGATCATTCACCTCAGCAAATTCAGCGAGCTGAAAGGACGTTTGGTGTTTATCGAGAATTACGACGTCCACGTCGCCCGCCAAATGGTTTCCGGGTGCGACATCTGGCTCAACAACCCGCGCCGTCCGTTGGAAGCTTCCGGCACCAGCGGTCAGAAGGCAGGCTGCCACGGCTGCCTCAACATGAGCATCATGGACGGCTGGTGGCGCGAGGGATACGATGGCACCAATGGATTTGCGATCGGCGGCGACAGCAACCCGGATTCAGTTGCGGAACAGGACCGGGTGGACAGTGCCAATCTTTACAAAGTGCTGACCGAGCAGGTAATTCCCACTTTTTACAACCGCGACGATCGCGGCATTCCGCGCCAATGGCTGCAAATCATCCGCCGCGCGATGGTCACGCTGGTACCGAAATATAACACGTGGCGCATGGTGCAGGATTATACCCGCAACTACTACCTCCCGGCTTCAGGTGCCCCTGCCGGTAAAAAATAGCAATGCGCCCGGCAATAGGAGTTGGTTTTTCGTCCTATTTTTTGTCCAGGACGATTTTCTCCAACGCGTCGAGCCGGCGTTTCAATTCCGCGTTCTCGGCGCGAAGCTCCGAATTCTCTGATTCAACTTTTTGATTCAGTCCTTGCACGGCAGACAAAGCCACCCCCTGCTCATCCACAAATTCGATGAGTTTGTCGCTGTTCCCCAAACCGAAAGCCGCTTTGAAATCCTGCGCCATCGGACCAATATGGCGAATGCCCGCGGTTTCGTTGGTGTAACGCCAACTCTCAATCGGCAGCGCCGCCAGCCGTTCCAGAATGTCGGCCGGTTCGACCCCCTTAAAGCCAGTCTTCATGTTGCGATCGGACAACGTGCCCGGTTGGGTGCTCACGGTAAGAGTGTTTCCGTTGGTCTCCAGAATAATGCCCGCCCCGGCCTCCAGAGTGACGCCGTCCGTTATCCCGTTCAAGCTGGTCACCGCTTGCCCCGGTGAAAGGCCGGCCACCACACCTGCCGAGTAAGCGTAAAGCGCCTGTGGAGTCGGCGTGACCGGCAAAGGCGGGTTAAGCGGAACAGGGCCATTCGACCCGAGAATCGACGTATTCAGCCATACCGGGTTTCCAATGAATACGGTGGGATCAAACGGCAGCGGTGCGGTAAACAGTCCGTTAACGACCTGCACGGTCTGCGTGACCATCGTGCTGACCGGCAGGCCGTTGGACCCGTCCATCAGTTGAAAGACAAAATGGTAAAACCCATTGGTTGGCGGCTGATAGTAATTGGTTACCAGGCTCCCTTGGAGACTCGGAAACCAGTAGGGCAAAGGGGGAAACGCATATGCCCAATCCGGCGGAATGCTCGGCACGATAGCGCCCACGTTCACTCGGTTCACGTTGGTCTGTCCGCTGGCGGGATCCGTGTAAGTATCAATGACCGTCACGGAACCGCCTTTTGGCCCTGTGTCCGAAACCATCGCAAAGGTCGTCGCCGTCTGGCTTGGCAGCAGGCACCCCCCGTCAAATTGAAAAGTGATGTCGCCATACGCCGCCAATTCCGCCGACGACACATTGATGCTGCTGGTTCCATTCGTGAGCAGCAGCACATCATAGTCGCAACCCAACGGGGGACCGAAATGGACCAGAAGGGTGATACAGTGATTTGGCGCAGGCGTCATGCCACTCAGGTCCAGAGAATAGACATAAAGTACATGTTGTCCCCCGTGAACATTGTCGGCCTTGTAGGACGCCACACTGGTAACCGTGCCGACTCCGCTAACTTCCGTTAACGTGAAGGTATTGCTTGCGGACACCGGAGCCGGCGTTATCAGTGAGTCATCCCAGCAGGGGCCACCTGGAATGATAATGGTCACTTCGCCAACGCTTAACGCAGTATTGGCACGCGCGGATGTAATCAGGGAAAGGGCTAACAACATTGGGATCAGGCTTTTTTTCATATATTCCTTCCATGGGTGAACGCATGGTTTCACGATTTGGCTTTCCGTCTGCATGGTTTCTTTGTGCAACGGGGGGACAAGCTTTCGTTCCGAGTGTACAACAACTGCCTCATCACGCCATCAGGGACGTGCTGATTACCTTGCCCGGAATCCCCTCACGCCCTTATGTGAAGTTACCCCCCCCAAGGCCGCTCAAACCTTCGCCAAAATTAGATTAGAACGGAAATCCAGATTTCGGTCATGTTGTTCGGGCTTTGCGGCGATACTCTTCCGATGTTTGATTGAGCAATTCCTTCTCCTCAGCGGTCAGGCTTTCCAAACCGTTCGCGGAAATCTTTTGCAAAATCTCATCGACTTGCCGCTCCTTCCACTTGGCCGATGGTGCAGGCGGCGCCATGTTTTTTTGTCTGCGAAACAGGGAAGAGAACCAGCGCCTTCGCGATGTTCCCCCACTTTTTCTTTTTGAGAAATCAATCGGTGCGAATGGAAGGAAAAGCGGGTTTTGCGCCAGATAAATGAATAAAAGAACTGTGCCTGCGGAAATTCCGGCAAAGAGCCACGGACTCCGCCGAATCATAATCGGATGAAAAGCGGCTGCCGTAAACAGCCCGACCAGCGCTCCGCCGAGATGTGCGTCATGGCCCACGTCGCCGAGTTGCCGGTGCATCCCGTGGAAGGAGAGGGCGATATAAGCAATTGCATAGAGCCAGCCCGGGATGCCGAGGGGCAAGAAGAACGGATTGATGCGTCCGCCTGGAAACATGAATATGTAGGCAAAGATGACACCGGAAACCGCCCCGGAGGCGCCCAAAGCGCGGTAGTCATGATTGCGATGAACGTAAAGCGAAAGAAGATTCCCTCCGATTAACGCGGCGAAGTAAATCGCGAGAAATTCGATTGGCCCAAAAAGCAATTCGATTAAAGGCCCGAAAAAATAAAGGCTGACCATGTTCCACAGCAAATGCCGGCCGTTAAGGTGCAGGAAGCCGGCGGTGATCAGCCGGACATATTCCCGCCGGGCCAGGATCGCCTCTGGCGAAAAGAGGTAACTATCCATGAACGCCGGGTCCCTGAAACCGAGATAAGAAAACCAACAAGTAACGGCGATGATCAGCCAATTACAATAACAATAGGCATGGGGAATCGCATGCATGGGTCGGGGCTAAAATGCAAAAGATCACAGAAAATGCAAGCACGCTGGAATTGCGGTAGTGGCACAGTTTCAATCACTTCTTCGAGAAGAGGGAAACAATGGCGATGATTATCCCACACACGGGCACCAATGCAGCAAGAACCACCCTGCCGATGGCAACCGACAGGACAACCTAAGCTATAATCGGCGGCGGGTCATTCTCCCAACCAAAAACGATATGACCCCGATCACCAAAAATAAGGGAAAGCTGACAAGGCTAAGCCAAAATAACCTTGCGAATGCCCCTGCGGATTTAATGGTTGCATTTGGCGATTCCATAATTTCCTAGCTGGAGCAAATTATGAATTTATTGTGCCCGAAAATCAAGGCAAAAGCCCCACTGCTTCTTCCCAGCTCCAACCCAAGGGTTCAGATCGGGTTATTGCACAGATTGACGATACGTGAGGAGAATCCTGCTTGCGTTTTCCGACCGCAGGGGCATCTTTCCCCGAAAGAAAGTCTATGACGGCTCAACAGTTATTGGCGGACATCCATGCGCTTGAGTCCGAGCTTCTCGGATTCGAACGCAAGTATGGCATTCGCTCCGAGATATTCTACCCGGCGTACATCGCGGGCGACGAGCCGGAAAACGATGCCTGGGCACTGGATTTCGGCGAGTGGGCTAGCGTGTATCGAACCTGGCTTACCCGACAGGCCGAGTATCGCAACGAGATCGAGCGCGTCCACCATGACAAACAGAGCCTGGCGGGATTGATTCATGTCACCGCATGAGCAATGCGCTTCGGACGCCGGAGGATTATGAGTTGTTTATATACAGTCTGCCGGAGCACTTCAAATCCATCCGCCGGTCCACAATCACGCTGGTCCGGTTGGGTGCTTCTTTGGGCCGTGTTGCGGGCGAGCTCCAGTTTGACCGCGAATTTCGATTGGTCGTTCGAGAACGAATTCTGTTTGACCGGCTGCCGGTGGTCATAGACTGGTACGGCTACGAAGTCTGGCGAGGCGAGGAAGAGCTGTTTTGGTACGATTCGCAACCGCACCCGCACGAAGCGGTTCTCCGGGAGACTCATCCCCATCACAAACACATTCCACCCGACATCAAAC